>NZ_JBVYHB010000013.1:0-134302 GCF_056033425.1 Leisingera sp. SA32
TGAACCGCGCCGGGTTTGCCGGAGGCTGATTTCAGTTAGTTACGCGGCTCGTGCCTCAGTTTCCAGAGCGGCGTAGAAATTGGCCTCTGCTTCTGCCGGCGGAATGTTCCCGATAGGCTCGAGCAGACGGCGGTTGTTGAACCAGTCCACCCATTCGAGTGTTGCGTATTCCACCGCTTCGAAGTTTCGCCAAGGACCGCGGCGGTGAATGACCTCGGCCTTGAAGAGACCGTTGATCGTTTCGGCCAGCGCGTTGTCATAGCTGTCCCCAACGCTGCCGACAGAGGGCTCGATACCAGCTTCTCCCAACCGCTCTGTGTACTTGATCGACAGGTATTGGCTGCCGCGGTCGGAGTGGTGAACAAGCCCCATCGCCTTTGTCGGCCGCCGCTCGTGAACAGCCTGCTCCAGCGCATCGAGAACGAACCCGGCATGCGCCGAGGTGCTGACACGCCAACCAACGATCTTGCGGGCATAGGCATCGACAACGAAGGCGACATAGGTGAACCCCTTCCAGGTGGCGACATAGGTGAAATCGCTCACCCGGAGCATATTTGGAGCAGGCACCCGGAATTGCCGGTTCACTTTATCCAGCGGGCATGGGGCCTTCTTGTCGGGCACAGTCGTCTTGTGCGGCTTGCCCCGGATGATACCTTGAATACCCATGCTCCTCATCAGCCGGGCGACCGTGCAGCGGGCGACGTCGAAACCTTCCCGTTGCAATTGCCGCCAGACCTTCCGCACGCCATAGACTCGCCAGTTCTCTTCGAAAACCCGCCGGATCTCGGGCCGCAATGCCGCGTCACGCCGGGCACGGTCCGACCACCGGGCCGGATCAGCCCGCTTCGCCAGGTGGTCGTAATACGTGGAAGGGGCAATCGGCAGGACAGTGCAGATCGGCTCGACCCCATACTCCGCGCGATGCATGTCGATAAATGACACCATCACTTCGACCGGCGGTCGAGCTCCGCCATCGCAAAATACGCTGATGCCTTGCGGAGGATCTCGTTCGCCTGGCGCAGCTCGCGGTTCTCCCGCTCCAGCGCCTTCAGTTTGTCGGCCACATCGGTTGGAACGCCCGCCCGCTTGCCGCTGTCGACCTCTGCCTTCTTCACCCACTCATTCAGAGTGTGCGCCGAACAGCCGATCTTCGCGGAGATCGACATGATCGCCTGCCAGCGGGAACTGTGCTGGCCCTGGTTGTCCAGCACCAGGCGCACCGCACGCTCGCGAACCTCAGAAGAATACTTGTTTGTTGTCTTGCTCATTGTGGCTTCATCCTACTCAGGAGTTGAAGCCTCCGGCAAACCCGGTGCGGTTCACAGCAGAGACGTCACCGGAGCAGCCAATGGCGGCAATCACCGGCCGCACTGCAGCATTCTTGACCGTTGGTAGATGGCGACTCGGGGCCGACCCTACTAGAGCGAGTTTGGTACGGTTGCGAAATGCTACAACTGCTCGCCCGATATGATGGGCTCACTGCCGCCTTGCGGCGCCGCGGGGCGCTGATCCGCGGTCTAGATGGCTGCCGGCACTTCCGCAGGTGACCGCAGGCAGCCCAATCACGACATTCGAACTTGGCGCAGGGAAGGCTCCGTTGTAGTGGCAAAACACTTCCCGAGGGCGGACCTTCGAGTTGCTCAGATGGCCAAGGCGATGCTGCGCCTGACAAGGATGTCAGCGAAGCGCAGAATGCTTCTTTTGGGAAGTCTGCGGATCTGCCATACGGACGGCGGTTCCATGCCACAGAAGCAATGAAAAGACCAGACCTTCGCCTCAGATGCAGCCGCCAGGCATCATCGAAAGGAAGGGATGCGGGACATCCGCCAATCACCTATACAGTTCAGCCCGTGAAGCTTGAGGAGCACTTTCTAGCTTTCCGGACAGCAGTCGATGTGCATTGACACGCTCAATGATTGACTTCAGGCACTTGGGAGCTACAGCACAACAATCATTCAAAAACGAACTCAGGTATTCGTTTGCAAATTGTTCAGGTTACGGAACCGTATGGATATCGTCGTCATCACCACCGTCATGGCATCGCTCTTCCTGGTGATCGGGCTGGCCGAGCCGATGGCTGCAAGGTTGCGCTTGCCGTACAGCGTGATTCTCGCGGTTCTTGGAAGCCTGATTGCGGTCGGGGCGGCATTCTTCCTGCACACTGAACTTACAGATGCGTTGAACCCGGTGGCCGAGGCGATCTTGGGGCTGCCGATCCGGTCTAATGTGTTCCTGTATGTGTTTCTGCCTACACTGCTGTTTCAGGCGACGCTCGGGATGGAGCTCAGGCGGATGCTGGATGATTGGGTGCCCATTCTCATGCTGGCCGTCGTCGCGGTGGTGGTCGCGACCCTGAGCGTTGGATATGCGCTGGCCTGGACAAGCGCGCTGCCGCTTACAGCCTGTCTGTTGATCGGCGCCATTGTTTCGACAACGGACCCGTCGGCGGTGGTATCGATCTTTCGCTCGATCTCCGCACCGCGCCGTCTTGCCCGTATCATCGAAGGAGAAAGCCTGCTGAACGATGCCGCAGCCATTGCGCTGTTCGGGCTGTTTATAGGCTTTGTCATGCTGGGGCTGCCGAATCCAAATCTGTTAGACTCGCTGGCGCGTTTTCCACTCCTGATCCTTGGCGGCGCAGGGACAGGCTGGCTGTTGGCGCGGATTGCAGTCTGGATCATGGGGGTGTTCCGCCGCCATGAGCTGGCGCAAGTATCCATCTCTGCGGCATTGCCATATCTTGCGTACATCATTGCCGAACAAAGTGTCGGAGCCTCAGGTGTAATTGCGGTCGTCGCCAGCGGTCTGACACTGAACCTCACAGCACCTGGGCGGCTGCCGCCGCAGGCCTGGGCCAACATGCGCGAACTCTGGGATGTCCTGGCTCATTGGGCTGGCGCGTTGATTTTTATCCTGGCAGCGCTGCTGATCCCCCGCTTGCTGGAAGAGGTGGTGCTGCAGGATATACTGCTTGTCGGTGTTGTTGTCCTAGCGGCGATTGCGGCGCGGGCGGTGATCCTGTTTGGGCTGCTTCCGCTTCTGACCAAAGCCAAGCTGTCACCGAAAGTCGAGCGCCCCTACCGGGTGGCGATCCTGTGGGGCGGGCTGCGCGGCGCCGTGACGCTGGCGCTGGCCCTCGCGGTCACAGAAAGCTTCCGCGTGCCCGACGGAATCCAACGGATAGTAGGCATCTTGGCGACCGGGTTCACCCTGTTTACGCTGCTCGTGCAGGGGACGACGCTCCGCTGGGTCATCGGGCGTTTAGGCCTCGATCAGCTTTCGCCGATCGATCAAGCCCTGTCCCGGCAGGTTGTGGCTGTGGCTCTTCAGTCCGTGCGAGAAAATGTCGCCAAAACGAATGACAGTTACGACCTAAGCAGGGATACTGTCCGGAAAGAAGCAATCCAGTTTGGCGACCGTCTGGAGGCCGCGGTAAAGGCTGCCGAGGACAGTTCCGATATCCTGGACCGCGACCGGATCACACTCGGGCTGATTGCCCTGGCCGGGCACGAGCGTGACAGCATTCTGGAAAGAGTGCGCGAACAGACCATGTCGGCGCGTATGGCAGAGCTTGCACTTGCGGATGCGGACCGGCTGATCGAAAGCGTGCGTCTGCATGGCCGCAGCGGCTATCAGCGAGCAGCCCGGCGCAGCTTGGCCTATGGCCCGATCTTCCGGACCACGGTGTGGCTCAACGCACGGCTGGGCATTTCCGGCCCCTTGGCGCGGATCACGGCCGACAGGTTCGAACTGCTGCTATCACAGCGGTTGATCCTACGCGACCTTGGAGCCTTTATCGACAACCGCATTCGCCGCATTCATGGCCGCCGGGTGGCCGAGCTAATGGGTGAGCTGCTGTCACGGCGCGTGGAAGCCGTCGAGACGGCGCTTGAAGGCCTGCGGCTGCAGTATCCGGGCTATGCCGAGGAACTGGAGCACCGTTTCATCCGGCGCACCGCATTGCGGCTGGAAGAGCGCGAATACGTCATGATGCGCGAAGACGGGTTGGTTGGTGCTGAGGTCTATTTGTCATTGATGCAGGATCTTGAGGTTCGGCGCGAGCAGGCGGAAGAGCGTCCTCACCTTGATATTGCGCTGCAAAAATCTGCCCTTGTGCGCCAGATGCCGTTGTTTTCCGATCTGGATGAAAAGGCGGTCAAGCGTTTGGCGCAACTTCTCAGAACGCGATATGTCAATGCAGGTGAGGTGGTGCTTCGCAAGGCATCTCCGGTTCGCAGCGTGTTCTTCATTGCGTCTGGAGCTGTAGAGGTTGAGGCCGCCCGCCAGACTTGGCGGCTGGGACGCGGGGACATGTTTGGACAGATGGCCATTCTGGCCAAAAGAGCGCTGCCCACTGAAGTGCGGGCAATTGCGCCCACCACACTGCTGGAACTGGATGAAATCCGGTTCAGAAGATTGCTGAAACGAAGCCAGACTCTGCGTGCGGCAGTATCGGAGAACGCCCGTAAAAGGGGCGTAATCCTGCCGGACCTTGATTGAGCGTATTGGGCAAGTAGGCGGGATTGACAACGTGGCTGCCAAGCGCCAGATGGCAAGTATGGAAAACCGCGCCCAGTTGACCTTTGCCTGTATCAGGACCGTATTGGTGCTGGCGTTTCTGATCGCGGGAGTTCTGGGGCAAACAATCCGCCAACCCCAGATCGTCTCATCTGTCCAGATTGAGCAGATGCAGAACCCTCTGGTTCACATTTCCAGCGCGGCGGACAAGGAACGGGCAAGGATGCCGCGGTCCGTTCCAGCGGCGGCAGCAAGCGGTCCGGCTGACGATGATGCCGTTCTGCAAGCCTCGGCAGGGCAGCACGCGCTCCCTGTGCGCCGTATTCTTCTGTTGGCAGCGCCGCGCGCGCCGCCACTTTCCTCGTCAACGATCCCCCTAGCGTACCAGTCTCGTGCGCCCCCTTCTGACATGATCTGACAATAAGCCTCTGTGCCCCCACTTGCGCGGGTTCTCAGGCGTTTGCCTTCCCAAATGCTTATTACCGGAAACCGGCAGGGTCGCCAGGGCTGAGCGCCCGCACCTGCCGAGGAGAGATCATGAAACGACCGACTATCCTTAAACGCCTCGGCGTTTGGGGCATCTGCCTACTGTGTATGTGGCTGGCACTGCCCAACCTATTTTACGCGCGCATGGAAGCGCTCCACATTGCAACTGAACAAAGCCAAGAGACGAGGTGGCAGAACTGGCTGCCATCCGGGCTGATCAAGCTTGGCCTTGACCTGCGCGGCGGCGCGCATTTGCTTGCTGAAGTCGACGTGGCGGATGCAATTGATCAGCGTCTAGCAGCACTGTGGCCGTCTCTACGGGATGCCTTGCGCGACGGAGGGGGCGGTTCTGTTCAGGTCAGAAAGCTGCACGCTCAGTCCGGTGTGCTGCGCATTGCTGTGTCGCCCGCCAGTTTTGCGCACCAGGCACAGGAGATTGCAGAGAGTTTTGCCACCCAGGTCACAGCCCCCGCGGGCAGAAGCGGCTTGGATCTTGAGGCTTCTGCAAAAGATGGCGTTCTAGAGGTGCGATATTCTCTTGCAGGCAATGAGGCTCTGACCAACCAGCTTGTTTCGCAAAGCTTGGAAACGGTTCGGCACAGAATTGACGAGGCCGGGACCAGAGAGCCGACGATCCTGCGTCAGGGACAGGATCGCATTGTGATTGAGGTGCCGGGGTTTTCCGATGCCGATGCCTTGAAGGACCTTATCGGAACAACCGCTCAACTGTCGTTCCATCCAGTTCTGCAGGCTTCCGGTGCAGCGCGTGGTGACACGCTGACCTTGCCGCAGGTCGGCAACCCCCAAGTGACCTACCGTCTTGACCCCAGGCCAGTCGCGTCAGGAGACCAATTGACGGATGCGCAAGCAAGTTATGACCAGAACGGACGTCCTGCGGTGTCATTTCGGTTGGACACGGCCGGCGCCAGGGCTTTCGGTGATTTCACGGCGACCCACATCGGCAGTCCCTTTGCCATTGTGCTGGACGGTGAGGTGCTGTCCGCGCCGGTGATCCAGTCCCACATTCCGGGCGGCAGCGGCATCATCACCGGTCAGTTCACAGTTGACGAGACCACGCATTTGGCGACCATGCTGCGGTCTGGCTCTCTTCCGGCAAAGCTGACCTTTCTTGAAGAAAAGACGGTTGGCCCAGAGCTTGGCAGCGACAGCATCGCGGCGGGGCTTCGGGCTGCCATGGTTGGCTTGGCAGCTGTCTGCGTTCTGATGGCGACCTGCTATGGCGGAATGGGACTGGTGGCCGTGGCCGCGCTGGCGGTCAATATGGTGATCCTAATAGCTGTGCTCACGCTCGTGGGCGCGACCCTGACCCTGCCGGGGATAGCGGGCATCGTACTGACGCTGGGCATGGCAGTAGACGCAAATGTGTTGATTTTTGAACGCATACGCGAGGAAGCGAATGGCGAGAAAAACCTGTGGCGCGCTGTTGGAAAGGGGTTCGGCAAGGCATTTTCCTCGATCCTCGATGCAAACCTTACAGGATTGCTGACAGCCGGGCTGATGTTCTGGCTGGGAGCCGGGCCGGTGCGCGGATTTGCTGTAACGCTGGGACTGGGCATCCTGACATCCATGTTCACGGCACTGGTGGTCACAAAACTCATCCTGCAAACCTGGCTGGAATGGCGCCGCCCTGCGCGGCTGCCTATTAGAGGAGTGTTTCAGTTCCTTGGGCGCCAGTCGGCAATCGACTTCTTCCGATTGCAATGGGTGACTTGCGGCGCTTCGGCCATGGCAATACTGGCCTCAATCCTGCTGGTCGCGACGCTTGGCCTGAACCTGGGAATAGATTTCACGGGGGGAACCAGCCTGCGGATAGAAACTCCGAATGCCCTGCAGCTTGAGGATTACCGAACGTCTCTGAATGAACTGGGCCTTTCCGATACGGTCGCCTCAGAGGTGTTTGGAACCGGTAGCGATAGTGGCGCCAATACCGCCAGTCTACGCATCGCTGCCGGTGGTGAAGATGGCGCGGCGCTTTCGTCCGGACAGCTACAGCAAGTGCGCGCAGCGTTGCTTCAGATTGATCCCGATCTTAGCTTCACAGCAAGCGAAAGCATCGGCGGCAAGGTGTCTCCGCAGCTCATTCGAGCCGCGGTTCTGGCGATTGCGGGCGGCGTTATGGCAATCCTCGGCTATGTCTGGATACGTTTTGAATGGCAGTTTGCGGTTGGCGCTATTGCGGCACTTATCCATGATATCCTGCTGACACTCGGACTGTTTGCACTGCTTGGATTGAAAATCGATCTGGCCTTCGTGGCGGCTCTGCTTACGATCCTGGGCTATTCGATCAATGACACTGTTGTCGTCTTTGACCGTGTTCGGGAGAACCTGAGGCGTCATACAACCAAACCATTGCGCGCCGTGCTGAATCTCTCAGCCAATGAAACCCTGAGCCGGACGCTGATGACCTCGGCGACCACCTTGGCTGCCTTGCTGGCCCTATTGGTGTTCGGCGGGGATGTGATTCGAGGCTTTGCCTTGGCCATCGCCTTCGGTGTGGCCGTTGGCACATACTCGTCGGTCTATGTCGCGATGAACATCGTCCTGTCCCTCGGCGTTGATCGCAGCCTGCCAGAAACCCGCATTCCCGCCGGACCATTCGACCACGTCGAAGCTTAAACCTCCGCTCTCCGCCCGGACCGCGAGTCGGAATGGGCGGGGGTATGAATCTCCAATCTGTTCAGGAGAAGGTTTGTGCGTACTGAACACTCCAGCCAGCGCGCGCGAAAGACCGCGGGGACCAATATCCCGGTCTGGGACCGGCGCCGCCCGAAGACGCGGTTCTCCGGCCTGTTGGCCTGCGCCTGCTGCGGCGGCGGCTTTGCGAAGATCTCCAAAGACAGCTTCGGCTGCTCCCCGGCCCGGAACACGGGCGCCGCAGTCTGCAGCAACATGCGCACGATCAAACAGCCCGACCTGGAAGCCCGCGTTCTGGATGCGCTGGCGAACCAGCTAATGGATCCGGAGGCGGTGCAGGTCTTCTGCGAAGAATACACCGCGGAACGCAACCGGCTGAACGCCGAAGTCGCCGGGAAGCCTTCCTGCCTTCTACGAGGCACCCGTCGCACCGGGAAACGACCCTTCACGGTCTGCTCCTCCTGACAGCATCGCAGCCCAGTTCCCAAACGGATGTCTTCCTAGGCTCAGGACCCATTGATTTCCGGTAGGTGGCGTGATTCACGGTTCGAAAAATGAGCGGTGATATGTCTGATCTTTTCTGGCTGACGGATGCGCAGATGGCCCGTCTTGAGCCTTATTTTCCAAAGTCCCACGGCAAGCCGCGTGTTGATGACCGGCGTGTTTTGAGCGGAATTATCTTCATCAATCGCAATGGCTTGCGCTACCGTGATGCTCCCAAAGATTACGGCCCGCGCAAGACCTTGTACAAGCGTTGGAAGCGGTGGAGCGACAAGGGCATCTTTGCCCAGATGATGGCCGGTCTGGCTGCTGATCACAGTGAGGAAAAGACCGTGATGATCGACGCAACTGACCTGAAAGCACACCGTACAGCCTCCAGTCTTGGGGTTAAAAAGGGGGGCGTGGGCGTCTGATCGGGCGCACTAAGGGCGGCATGAACGCCAAGCTGCACGCAATCTGTGACAGCCAGGGGCGTCCACTGAACCTGTTCGCGACCGCCGGACAGGTCAGTGATTACACCGGTGCAGAGGCGCTGCTGAGTGGCCTGCCTGACGTCCAGTGGCTTCTCGGAGATCGCGAATATGATGCCGATTGGTTTAGAGAAGCGTTGAAAGACAAAGGGATACGCGCCTGCATCCCCGGCCGAAAGCAGCGCAAGAAAGCCATCAGATACGACAAACGCCGATATAAGCGGCGCAACCGCATTGCGATTATGTTCGGCAGGCTGAAGGACTGGCGGCGGGTTGCGCCACGATACGACAGATGCCCAAAAGTCTTCCTGTCAGCAATCGCGCTTGCAGCTCTCGTTATCTACTGGCTTTGAAACTCAATGAGTCCAGAGCCTAGGCGCTGGGCGTGCGATGGACTACTGCGCCCCGCAACCCGGCTTCATTGGCAGTGGAGGAATGATGAGAGAACCACCGCGTCTATTGAAGTGTGGATCGAAACACGCCACGCCTTACGCCTGAACTATCGCAGCCGATCACCCGGCACAGATTGGATGGGCTTTGATTACCCGGTCTTGATGGATTGGACCTCTTGCCACTTCGGCGGCGAAGCCCTTGGTTCCGCTGCCCAGCAAAGGGCTGTGGAAACCGCGCTGCCAAGCTGTTTGGAGGAGCGTATTCGCATTTCGGCGCTGCCATGACCTCGCCTACCCTTCACAGCAAGAATCTGCCCCCAACCGCGCAGCACGGCGCTGCGAACGCCTACGGGCGCGCCTTGGTTGGCATGGTGGTATATTTGACTTCCCGGAGGGCAAACCGAAAGGAACGCACTGGCGAACCTATGAACGCTTGCGACGCAACGCAGATGATGCCGCGCGGGAAGCCTGCGCCTTGTTCTTGGAGCGCTACGGACACGACCCCGCGACTAGACGCTTGATTACGAGCCTGATGGATTTTGACGACACAGCGACACGTCAAAGGGGGACTAAAAGGGGGACTCGGCGCGCACCCCCTGAAAATACCTGATATTTATCATGTAGTTGAGGTGGTTAAGTGGTGCCCCCACACGGACTCGAACCGCGGACCTACTGATTACAAATCAGTTGCTCTACCAGCTGAGCTATAGGGGCACTCTCAAAACGATAATCCGGCTCGGCACACATGCGCCCTAACCACCGGCAAGGTGGCCTGCGGATCAATTGCGCGACTGGTACTAAACCCCGCAATGACCGTCAAGTCGCTAACCGACCCGCGCGTAGAAAGTTTTTGGCGCGGGCCAGGATGGCGTCAAGCGGCGCAGGGCAAGGCCGTGCGACCGTGTCAGGGGCGCGGCTGACCATTTCGGCCGAAGGTTAGCGTTTCGGTGCTGAGATCATCATAGGTAAGTTCGACCGTGACCGCGCCGATGGTCCCCGGCGGGTAGCCGCGATAGGGCGTCCCGTCCCCGGGCTTGATCATATTGGGAACCGCCTCGTCTAGATGGCAGGCGGGCAGCGGCCAGATCTCTGGCATGGCGCCATTTACCCCCAGCCGTATCTGCAACAGGCCGCAGCGCCAGGACCACAGATGGGTCACATAGAGCAGATCCTGCCCGTTGAACGCCCGCACGTGGATCCAGCTGCCCCGGGTGGCGGTGAGGATGGGCCGCACCTCCAGCGCGGTGGTGAAGCGGCCCGAAGCCACCTGCGGCTCCGCCAGCAGGGCCGGGACGGTGGGCGGTGGCGCGACTGTCAGGGCGGGCAACCGGGCCTTGGGGGCAACTTCCGGCGCAGGCTCAGCTGGCGCGGATGATGCGGCAGGCGCGGAAGACGAAGGTGCGGTCAGAACCGGCGTCTGGGCCGCGGCCGCAAGGATCGTCAGAATCACGTCAAGCATCGCATCTCTCCCCATGACACGCCGGGGCACGCGGGCTGGCGGCGGCCAGAATCCCGCCCGTAGCGGTTGCACGGCCCGGCGTTGGCGCGTAGCTGTTTCGTGAAGCAAGTCTAGCCGCCAAGCTGCGGCGGAACACGGGGAAAACCATGGCAGATGCCCCCTTCAACATTCTGATCGTTGGCCAGGCTGGCCGGTTGCAGTTCGAGGCCGTGCTGTTTGCGGCCTCGCTGCGCCGCTGTTCGCCCGGATTTTCCGGCCAGCTCTACGTGGCGGTGCCGCAGCCCGGGCCCTTGTGGGAGAAGGATCCGAGCATCCGGAACCCACAGGTTCTGGCCGCGCTGGAGGAGCTTGGGGCGAAGATCCTGCCTTTTGACAGCCAGGTGTTCGGCAGCGCCTACCCCTATGGCAACAAGATCGAGGCGTTGCAGGTGATGCCGGAGGGCCAACCCTTCGTGTTCTTCGACACCGACACGCTGATCACCGGCGAGCTGACGGAGGTGCCGTTTGACTTCTCCCGCCCCTCGGCCTCGTTGCGGGTGGAGGGCAGCTGGCCGAAGCCGACGCTGTACGGCCCCGGCTATGGGGGGATCTGGCGATCGCTCTATGACCGCTTCGGCTTGGATTACGCCAGCAGCCTGGATCTCAGCCAGCCGGATGAATTCTGGAAACGGTATCTGTATTTCAACGCCGGGTTTTTCTACGGAGCCTGCCCGCGGGCGTTTGGCGCAGTGTTCCTGCAGTATGCGCAGTCGGTACGGGACGACCCGCCGCCGGAACTGATCGGTCAGGCACTGGACCCCTGGCTGGACCAGATCGTGCTGCCGCTGGTGATCCATGGGCAGGGAGGTGGGCGCGATGCGCTGCCTGCGGGGTATCTGGACGGTGATGTGAGCTGCCATTACCGGCTGTTTCCGCTGCTATATGCGCGCGAGAGCGACCGGGTGGTGGCGCTGCTGCAGGACATCGCAGCGCCGAACCGGATCAAGAAGGTTCTCAAGGCCTACGAGCCGATCAAGCGGATGGTCTACCAGGGGCGCGGCGAGAAGGTGCGCGCGCTGTTTGATCGCAACAACCTGCCAAAACGAGAGCAGGCGATCCGCAACCGGATCAAGTCCGAAGGGTTCTGGATGCGCTGACGCCACCGGTTGCCGCTCCCGCCTGCGCCAGCCGCGCCTGTGCAGGCGGGACCGATCCGCGAGATCTGCGGCCTGGCCGTGGCAGCTCTTAATGCCATTCCCACCGCGCCGCTGCGGCCTGCGACAGGCGCTGCCGCGCCGGGCGCCAGCCCGGCGCCCGGCCCAACTGGCGGGGCCGCCGACAGGTGGCCCAACGCCGGGCGGGAGAACTTGCGAGGTGGCGCGACATTCGCGCAATTGCGTTCCGGCCTCGACCATGCTGAGGTGCGCGCGAAACGAACGTCCTTACAGGGAGACATACCGATGACCGACGCCCCGACCCACGGCTTCGACACGTTGCAGATCCACGCCGGCGCCCGCCCGGACCCTGCCACCGGAGCGCGGCAGACACCGATCTATCAAAGCACGGCCTATGTGTTCCGCGACGCGGAACATGCCGCCGCGTTGTTCAACTTGCAGGAGGTCGGCTACATCTACTCGCGCCTGACCAACCCCACCGTTGCGGTGCTGCAGGAGCGGCTGGCGACGCTGGAGGGTGGCGTCGGCGCGGTCTGCTGCTCCTCCGGGCATGCGGCGCAGATCATGGCGCTGTTTGCGTTGATGGAGCCGGGCTGCAACGTGGTGGCCTCGACCCGGCTCTATGGAGGCACCGTCACCCAGTTCAGCCAGACCATCAAACGGTTCGGCTGGTCGGCCAAGTTCGTCGACACCGACGACCTTGAGGCGGTGAAGGAGGCCATCGACGAGAACACCCGGGCGGTGTTCTGCGAATCCATCGCCAATCCCGGCGGCTATGTCACCGACATCCGCGCCCTGGCGGATGTGGCGGATGCGGCAGGTCTGCCGCTGATCGTCGACAACACCTCGGCGACGCCGTATCTCTGCCGCCCGATCGAACACGGCGCGACGCTGGTGGTGCATTCCACCACCAAATACCTGACCGGCAACGGCACCGTCACCGGCGGCTGCATCGTCGATTCGGGCAAGTTCGACTGGTCCGCCAATGACAAATTCCCGTCGCTGTCCCAGCCCGAACCCGCCTATCACGGGCTCAAGTTCCACGAGACCTTCGGCCCGCTGGCCTTTACCTTCCACGGCATTGCCATCGGGCTGCGCGATCTGGGCATGACGATGAACCCGCAGGCGGCGCATTACACCTTGATGGGGGTCGAGACCCTGTCCCTGCGCATGCAGCGCCACTGCGAGAATGCGGTCAAGGTGGCTGAGTGGTTGGAGAAGGACGACCGCGTCGATTACGTGACCTACGCAGGCCTGCCCTCGTCGCCCTATTACGAGCGCGCCAAGAGCTGTTATCCCAAGGGCACGGGCGGGTTGTTCACCTTTGCCGTCAAGGGCGGCTATGAGGCGTGCGTCAAGCTGGTCGACGCGTTGGAGATCTTCTCCCATGTTGCCAACCTCGGTGACACCCGCTCACTGATCATTCACTCGGCCTCCACCACCCACCGACAGTTGACCCCCGAGCAACAGGAGGCCGCGGGCGCCGGGCCGAACGTGGTGCGGGTCTCCATCGGTATCGAGGATGCAGACGATCTGATCCGCGATCTGGATCAGGCGCTGGCCAAAGCCTGCGGCTGACGCGTCGGCCCCGCCGATATCGAAGACCTAAAAAGCAAATAAGGCCGGGCGCCCTGCCCGGCCTAATCCTTTTGCCCCGCGGCCACTGCCAGCAAGCAGCAGCCCCTTAGGCAACGATCATTGGCCTTGCGGCACAGCCATGTCGAACACGACCGAGACACTGTGGCTGAAACTCAGCTCGCCTGCCTCGATCGGCATTGCGTCGCTGCGCGCCATTTCCATCGCCATCATCGGCCGCGGCCCGCCGCCGCCGCCATGCTCGCTGATCGAGCGCACCGGCCCCAGCTCCATGCCCGCGGCCTCTGCCAGCTGGGCGGCCTTGCGGATCGCATCCTTGACCGCCTCGCCGCGGATCCGGTCGGCAATCGCCTCAGGATCCTCGACGCCAAAACTCAGGCCCTGGAAATTATTGGCGCCCGCCGCCAGCACCGCGTCCATCACCGGACCCAGCCGGTCCAGATCGCGCACCCGCAGCATCAGCGTGTTGGAGGCCTGGAAACCGGTGATCTTGCGCTTGCCGCCGCTGTCATAGGACCGGTCCTGCGACCAGACCGGATGCATCGAGACCTGCCGGGTCTGCATGTCCTCGGCGGCAATGCCCGCCTCCTTCAGCTCCGCGATCACCGCGCCCATGGCTTCGGAGACCGCCCGCATGGCCATGCCGGCCTCCTCGGCTTCTTCGGTCACACCCAGCGTGATAGTGGCCAGCTCCGGCGCCACGGTAATCGTGCTGTCGCCGGTGACGGAGATCTGGCGCGGCGGTGTGCCCTCAGCTGCGACCAGGCTGCCCGCGCTCATCGACAGCATCAATGCCGCCGCCAAAAGTGTCTTTGCCTTCATGCTCAAAAGCTCCTCTTGCAATGCTCCCTAGATGGGGGTGGCAATCCCCCGCTCGCAAGCCCCGCTGCCTGTCTTTTCCTTTCACTCGGCAGGTTCCTGCTTTATGGTCCGCGCAAAAGAACGGGCATGGCGGGCAGGCCCGGAGTGATGGATTTGGATGGTTTGACCCAAGGCATGAAACCGGCATTTGCGCTTTCGCTTTCCTCGGACGGTATTGCAGTGTTCCACCGTGCAGCAGACGGCTGGCGCAGCGTGGGCGAGACCGCGTTTGACACCGACGACCTGCCGCAGGCGCTGGCGGCGTTGCGCGCCGAGGCCCAGCGGCTGGAGCCCGAGGGCGTGCAGTGCAAGCTGATCCTGCCGCGCGACCAGATCCGCTATCTGACGGTGGAGACCGGCGATGCGGATGAGGCCGGACGGATGGCCGCGGCCCGCCAGGCGCTGGAGGGTGCGACGCCTTACGCGGTGGAGGAGCTGGCATTTGACATCTGCGCTGACGGCCCCCTCACCCATGTTGCCGCAGTGGCGCTGGAAACGCTGGACGAGGCTGAAACCTTTGCGGTGGAGCACGATTTCCACCCGGTGAGTTTTGTCGCCCAGCCCGCGGCGGCGCTTGGCGATGGTTTCCACGGCGAGCCGTTTTTTGGCACCACACGGGCGATCCGCGGCACTGAGGTGATCCCCGACAGCGCCCCCGTCCCGGTACAGGGGGCGGACAGCCTGCCCGGCGCGGCTGCGGAGCTGGTCGAGCGTCCGGAGACAGAACCAGACGCAGCCTCCGGTGCAGAACCTGTTGCAAAACCTGTCGTAGAACAGGTCGAGGCCCCCCTCGCGGAAACCGCGGCAACGGCGGATGCCCTGGCGACAGGCCACGCAACCGGTGCAGAGGGAACCGCAGATCCCGAGCCGCAGCCTGAACAGGACCCTGCGCTGGCGCTGGAGCTTAGCCCGGCAATGGATCTGGAGCCGGAACTGGATCTGGAACAGGCCCTGCAAGAGGCTGCCAACCCGGCGGTGACCTCTGACCGGCCGTACGTGGACGAGGACAGCGACGCCGATAACCCGGAGGATCAGACTTCTGCCGCACCGTCGGAGCCGACCTCCAGTGCCGGGCCAGCGCAGGCATCCGCTCAGGCCTCGGCTTCTGCACCGGCCGCAGGAACCACACTCGTCGCGCCGCAGCCCGACGCTGCGCCGGACCAGCCCGCGTCGGCAGAGCCGCAGCGCGATGCGCCTGGCGGCTCAGCCACGAAGGTAGAAGACCGCAAAGCCGCAGAACCTGCCGAGCCAAGCAGCGCAGAAACCAAAGCCGACAGCGACCCGGACATGAGCAAGAACCAGACTGCGCGCGTCACGCTCACAGCCACGCCGAAGACTGGAGCGCCCGCCGTTGCCCCGATTGCTGCCCCGGCTGTTGCGCCTGTTTCCGCGCCTGTTGCCACCGCCGCGCCCGCACTCTCTGGCAAGACACCGCCGGTGATCCCTCCGGCGCCGCGGGCTAAACCCCTGGCCGCGGCGCTGGCTGCGGGGCAGATCCCCGCAGCCTTTGCCTCGCGGCGCAACAGCACCAGCGACGCGGGCACCGCAAAGCCCGCGGCTGCCGTGCCGGTGCCACCGCCAGCCGCTGCCGGACCGCTTCTCGCGCCGGGACATCTGGCCGCGGTGAAGGACGCGAAAACGCCGACCGCTGCGGCATCAGCTGAGATCGGGTCTTCGGCCCCATCTGTGACCGCGCCCGCAGCCGCCTCTGCCGCCCTGCCCCCTGCCCCCGCGCCGCTGCCGCAGCGCGCTGATAGCGCGGCGCCCGCACCCGGTTCCGACGCATCGAACGGCGGCACAACTGGCCGCAGGATTGGCGGCAAACCAAAGTTTCTTGGCGTCATCCTCACCGCTGTTCTGCTGCTGTTCATGGCGACGGTGGCCGTCTGGGCCGTGTACGGCACGGATGGGTTCTGGTCCGCGCCTGATGCGGCGGACAGCCCCGTGACATCTCCGGACAGCCCTGAAGACGCCGCGCCGCAGGAAGACCGCGGGCCGGGCATTTCCTCCCCGCCGCACAGCGGGCAAGCAGCCCCGGAGACGCCCGCCATCGCGCCACAGGTCAGCGTGCTGCCGGACCAGCCCGATCCCGGTGTGCGGGAGATCATCCCGCAGCCGCCAGAAACCGCGGCCGCACCTCTGGACGTGGCAGGTCGCGGGGATGGTGCTGACGATGCCGTAACCCCGATTGACATAGAGCTGGCAACGGTTGATCCCAGCGCCGAAGACGAAGCCGCGGCCGATGGCGTGGTGCTGCCCGAGGCGGACGCGGGCGCTGTTGGTCCGGATCCGGCTTCACCGGCGCCCGACCAAGTCCAGACCGCCGGTGAAGCCGGGCGCGCACAGGCCACGGAAACCGCAGCGCGCGAAGCCGCGGACATCCGCATGGATGCCGAGAACGCGGCGCTGGATCCACTGGCCGCCGCCGCGCGCTATGCCGCAACCGGCGTCTGGCCGTCGCCGCCCGAGCTGGACACCGCGCCGCAGAGCGCAGCGATGGATCAGCTTTATGCCGCCTCAATCGATCAGATCGATCTGGCGGCGGATGCGGTCGCCCTGCCGCAGCCCGACAGTTTCCAGCGCGATCTGGAGCCTGCCGCCGTGGCCTCGCCCGCTGCGGCGGGCGGTGCTTATGAGCTGGATGAACGCGGGTTGGTCAAGGCCTCCCCCGATGGCACGCTGAACCCCGATGGGGTCATGGTTTACCTGGGCCGCCCGCAGAAAGTGCCGCCGCCGGCGCCTGCGCGCAGCGATCCCGATGCGGAGGCGCTGGCTGCGGCCGTTGCCCGCGACCAGGTTCTGTCCCGCCTGCGTCCCAAGGCACGGCCTGGCGATCTGGCGGAGCGTATCGAACGCGCGCAGCTGGGCGGGTTGAGCCGCGAAGAACTGGCCCGCGTCCGCCCGAAACCGCGCCCGCCCAGCCTGAAACCCGCCAATGAAAACCTGCTGCCCGTGACCGCCCAGGCGGTCGCCGCATCGGTGGTGCCGCGGGCCCGCCCCGCCAATTTTGCCAATCTGGTCGACCGGGCGCGACGCAACTCGCAAAACAACACCAGCCGCACCACCGCCGCCGTTCCTGCTGCGGCGGCCGCGGTCGCGCCGGGCATCCCGACCACCGCCTCGGTGGCCCGCCGCGCCACGGTCAACGGCGCAATCAACCTGCGCAAGGTCAATCTGATCGGCGTCTACGGCACCCCGGCCAACCGCCGCGCGCTGGTCCGGCTGCCCTCGGGCCGATATAAAAAGGTCAAGGTCGGCGACCGCATCGACGGCGGCCGCATCATCGCCATCGGCGAAGGCCAGCTGCAATATCAAAAGGGTGGCCGCAACCGCACCCTGACCATGCCCAAGGGCTGAGCCCGCCCCGAAAGCGCGCCCGGCACCGTTCAGCGCCCCGGCTGTGCCGCGGATCCTGACGAGACAACAGGCGGCGGCAGCGGCAGCGGAAGTAAAAAGACCGGGCCTGCACTGCAGACCCGGTCCAGTTTTTCTTCGCTTTGCCGGTTATTCGGCGGCTTCGATCTCGCCGTTGTTGATCTGCTCCTGTTCAATGGACTCGAACAGCGCCTTGAAGTTGCCCTCGCCGAAACCATCGTCGCCCTTGCGCTGGATGAACTCAAAGAAGATCGGGCCGATCACGGTTTTCGAGAAGATCTGCAACAGGATCTTGGTCTCGCCACCGTCCACGACACCTTCGCCGTCGATCAGGATGCCGTGTTTCTTCATCCGGTCGATCGGCTCCTCATGGCCGATTACGCGGTCGTGGCTCAGGTCGTAGTAGGCATCCGGGGGGGCCGGCATGAACTTCAGCCCCTTTTCGGCGATTGCATCGGTGCTGGCATAGATGTCATCCGAACCAACCGCGATGTGCTGGATGCCTTCGCCTTTGTATTTGTTCAGATAGGCCACGATCTGGCCGGTTTCGCCGCGGTCCTCGTTGATCGGGATGCGGATGCGACCACAGGGCGAAGTCAACGCGCGGCTCAGCAGGCCGGTGTATTTGCCCTGAATGTCAAAGAAGCGGATTTCCTTGAAGTTGAACAGGTCGCCGTAGAACTTGAACCACTTGTCCATGTTGCCCTTGTAGACGTTGTGGGTCAGGTGATCGAGGTAGAAGAACCCGTCGCCACGCGGCTTGGACTGGGCAGTCCACTCAAATTCCTCGTTATAGGGCGAGGTCTCGTAATACTGGTCGATGAAATAGATCAGCGAGCCGCCGATGCCCTTGATCGCGGGAACGTTCATGGTCTTGCCCGGCCCATCATAGGGTTCCGCGCCCTTGGACACCGCGTGCTCGTAAGCCTTTTGCGCATCCACCACGCGCCAGCCCATTGCCGGGGCGCAGGGGCCGTGCTCGTCGACGAATTTGGCGGCAAAACTGTCCGGATCGGCGTTCAGGATATAGGTCACGTCGCCTTGCTGCCACAGCTCAACCAGCGGCTGGTCCTTGCGGTGACCCACCAGTGCATAACCCATGCGGGTGAACAGATCGCGCAGCTCCTGCGGGTTGGGGCTGGCGAATTCGACGAATTCAAACCCATCGGTGCCAGCCGGGTTTTCCGGGGTGATTACGGATTTCGGGGCATTGTGCGGGAACGGGCCCATGGCATGTCTCCTTTATTGATGTTTGGGGACAGGTGATGTGTCGCATCCAAGATACCGCATTCATCATACGTAATATCCGCATTATGACGCGCCGCGACCTTGATCTATGCGTGAACTTCGCGCACTTTTGAGCGATGATGGAAAAATCTCGCATGCTGGATCCCACTGACACCCGCCTTCTGGCGGCGTTGCAAAAGAACGCACATCTGACCGCCCAGGATCTGAGCGACCTGTTGAACCTGTCGCCCAGCCAGGTCGGGCGACGGCGACAGCGGCTGGAGGCTGAAGGGTACATCCAGGGCTATGCCGCGCAGTTGGATCCGGCCAAGCTGGGGCTGGCGGTGCAGAGTTTCGTACAGGTCCATCTGGGCAGCCACGGCCCGGAACAGTCGCAGGGCTTCGCCCGACTGGTTGCCAACCAGCCGGAGATCACCTCGGCCTGGACGATGACCGGCGAGGCGGATTACCTGCTTCGGGTGTATTGCGCCGATTTGCAGGCGCTGAATGCCCTGATCCACGACATCCTGCTGCCGCATCCGGCGGTGTCGCGGGTGCAAAGCCAGATCGTCATGGCGCAATTAAAACGGGACGCGCCGCTGCCGACTTAACCAACGGGGAAGGATTTCTATGTAGAACAGACCCCAGGCCAACTGCAGCAATAATGGGATATGCCGTGTCTTTTATCGACCGCCGCGTGGAAACGCGTCCAACCAGTGGTGAGGCGCCCTTTGGCCTTCATGAGGTTTTTTTTTCGCGCACGGACAGTCGCGGTGTCATTGAGGCGGGCAACCACGTGTTCCGCCGGGTCGGCGCCTACGACTGGGAAGAGCTGATCGGCGCGCCGCACAAGCTGATCCGCCATCCGGACATGCCCAAGGGCGTTTTCTCGCTGTTCTGGGACACCATCCAGCGCGGCGAGACCATCGGCGCCTATGTCAAGAACAAGGCCAAGGACGGGCTGTACTATTGGGTTTTTGCAGTGGTCGCCCCCTGTGGCGACGGCTATATGTCTGCCCGCATCAAGCCCAGCAGCAAATTGTTCGACGAGGTGCGAACGGTCTACGCCCAGATGCGCAAGCTGGAACAGAACGAAGGTCTGAGCCCGGAAGACAGCGCCAGCTATCTGATGGAGTGGTTGCATGGCCAAGGCTATGAGGATTACGAACAATTTGCCACCCATGCGCTGAGCCAGGAGCTGCTGGCGCGCGACGCCGGGCTTGGCAACGTGCCGCAGCCCCGCATCCAGGAGCTGACGGCCATGCTGCGCAAGGCCGAAGCGCTGGCGGAGGAAACGGACGGGCTGATTTCCGACTTCGATGCCATGCACACGATTCCGCACAACCTGCGGGTGCTGGCGTCACGGATCGAGCCTTCTGGCGGGCCGGTGACGGTGCTGTCCCAGAACTATGGGTCGATGTCCCGGCAGATGTCGGACTGGTTCGGCGCGCATGTGATGGGCGAAAACAGCAACTTCTCCAAGATCAAATCATCCGTCACCGGCAGCCTGTTCATCGAGGGCCTGGCCCGGATCCTGAGCGACTGCGACAGCCAGTTGCAAGAAGAGCGCCGCGGCCTTGGCGAGATTGACATGGAGGCCGAGCGGCGCATTCTTGGTGATCTGGTGCGCTCGCAGGTGGCCAAGGCCAAAGCCAGCATGCGCGAGGTCGATGAAGAATCGGCCCGCATCACCGGGGCCTGCCAGATCATGCACCGGCATTTTCTGGGCCTCAGCTCTACCCGCGTCCTGCTCAAGATCGAAAGCGCGCGACTGACCGCCTCGGGGGAGACACTGGCCGACATCATCGACCAGCTTGGCGGCTTTCAGGAGCGGATTTCACAGCGTCTGGACCGGATCGGCAAGCTGAGCGAAGACATCCGCCAGCCCGACCAGTAACCGGCAACGGGGCTTTCCGCCCCGGCCCACCGGGCAATGCGCGGCGCTGCTGCCCCCCAATCGGGCAGCAGCAGGCGTCCGATCGCCGCAAATCTCGCCGCCGCGCCGCAAGCCCATTGCCAAGCCCCCGGCCCGCTTGTCATACCTGATCCATGGAAGAGTTTTTTTACCAGGCGACAGTATACCTTGCCGCCGCCGTCATCGCGGTGCCGCTGGCGGCACGGCTGGGACTGGGTTCGGTGCTGGGCTACCTGGCGGCGGGCATTGCCATTGGTCCGGTCCTGGGGCTGACCGGGGCCGAGACCGAAGACCTGCGCCATTTTGCCGAGTTCGGCGTGGTGATGATGCTGTTCCTGATCGGGTTGGAACTGGAGCCGCGCGCGCTGTGGGCGATGCGCAACAAGCTGTTGGGCCTGGGCGGATCACAGGTTGCGGCCTCGACGCTGGTGCTGATGGGCGCGGCGATGCTGATGGAGCAGCCCTGGCATGTCAGCCTGGCGATCGGGCTTGCGCTGTCGCTGTCCTCCACCGCCATCGTTTTGCAGACGCTGTCGGAAAAAGGGCTGATGCGAACGGAGGGCGGGCGCGCCGCCTTTTCCGTTTTGCTGACCCAGGATATCGCGGTCATCCCGATTCTGGCCTTTCTGCCGCTGCTGGGCAGCTATGCGATCCCTAAATTTGCCGGTGGCACCCTCGGCCATGACACGGGGGGGCACAGCGGCCATGGGTCGCTGTCGCTGGTGGACGGGCTTCCCGGCTGGGCAGTGGCCCTGGTCACCCTGGCGGCCATCGCCTTCATCATTCTGGCAGGCATCTACCTGACCCGCCCCCTGTTTCGCTTCATCCATGCCTCCAACCTGCGCGAGATGTATACCGCGCTGGCGCTGCTGATCGTGGTGGGCATCTCCTTTGTCATGACTTTGGTCGGGCTGTCGCCCGCACTGGGCGCTTTTCTGGCGGGGGTGGTGCTGGCCAACTCCGAGTTCCGGCACGAGCTGGAAAGCGATCTCAACCCTTTCAAGGGGCTGTTACTGGGGCTGTTTTTCATCACTGTGGGGGCGAGCATCGACTACCGGCAGTTCCTGGCTGATCCCGGCGATCTGATCGGGCTGGCGTTGCTGGTGATTCTGGCCAAGGGGGCCGTGCTGTTTGCGGTTGGCCGTGCCTTCGGCCTGCGGCGGCGGCGGCTGTGGCTGTTCACACTCAGCCTCGGACAGGCGGGGGAGTTCGGCTTTGTGTTGCTGACGTTCTCGACCCAGCTCAACGTTATTCCCGTGGCGTTGTCGGAAAAGCTGCTGCTGGTGATTGCCCTGTCGATGCTGATCACGCCGCTGCTGTTCATCGCCTATGACCTCTTGTCCAAACGCATGGGCGAGGCCCGGCAGGAGTTTGTACCGGACGAGATCGACGAAGAAGGCCCGGTCATCATCGCGGGCATCGGCCGCTTTGGTCAGATCGTCAACCGGCTGGTGCAGGCCAGCGGCTTCAAGACCGTGGTGCTGGATCACGACATGGAGGCGGTGCAGCTGATGCGCCGTTTCGGGGTCAAGAGCTTTCTGGGCGACCCCACCCGGCCAGAGCTTCTGAAAGCGGCAGGCATCGCCAAGGCCAAGGTATTCGTGGTGGCGCTTGATGACCCGGAGGGCGTGGTGAAGATGGTGTCCTACATCCGGCGCAATTACCCGGAGCTGCACATCATTGCCCGCGCCAAGGACCGAAACCATGTCTATGAGCTGTACCAGGCCGGCGCCGATGACATCGTGCGCGAGATGTTCGACAGTTCGGTGCGCGCCGGGCGCTATGTGCTCGAGAACGTTGGCCTTAGCGAATATGAGGCCGCGCAGGCGGCGCAGACCTTCTATGCCCACGACCGCCAGAACCTGCGCGATCTGGCGCAGCACTGGATCCCCGGCGTGCCCGCCAGCCAGAACCCGGCCTATATCGAACGGGCACAGGAGCTGGAGAAAGCCATTGAGAGCGCCATTTTTGAGATGGCCGAACGGCGGCGCAAGAAATCGTCCGAGGCTGCCGAATGACGAAGCCCCGGTCGCAGGGCCGGGGCTTTCAGGTTTTCAAGGTCGCAGACCAGCTCAGCCGTCGCTGACGCCGGCCTCGGCAAAGGTCGCCATGCCGCTGTGGCAGGCGATCGCCCCCTTCAGGATCTGGATCGCCAGCGCCGCTCCCGAGGCCTCGCCCAGACGCAGCCCCAGCGACAGCAGCGGCTGTTTGCCAAGTTTCGCCAGCAGGTCGGGATGTGCACTCTCGGCGCTCTCATGTCCTGCCAGCGCGTGATCCAGCGCGCCGTCCGCGGTCTGCGCCAGGCAGGCCGCCGCGGCACAGCAGATGAACCCGTCGAGGATCACCGGAATGCGCAGCACCCGTGCTGCGGCAATCGCCCCCGCCATGGCGGCGATCTCGCGCCCACCGAGGCAGGCCAGCGCGTCCAGACCATCGCGGATGGCGTCCTGGTGGCGGGCAATGCCCTCAGCCACGACACGTGTTTTGGTGGCCAGACCCGCGTCATCCACTCCGGTGCCGCGCCCGGTCCAGTCCGCGGCGTCACCGCCAAACAACGCGCAGGCCAGTGCCGCGGCGGGGGTGGTATTGCCGATGCCCATCTCGCCCACCACCAACAAATCGGCCTGCGGGTCCACGGCAGTCCAGCCACATTGCAGCGCCGCCAGAAGATCATCCTGGCTCAGCGCCGGGGCTAGGGTGAAGTCGGCAGTGGGGCGGTCCAGCTCCAGCGCGTGGACATCCATCCGCGCGCCCGCCAGTTTGGCCAGCTGGTTGATCGCCGCGCCGCCGTGTTCAAAGTTCAGCACCATCTGCGCGGTCACCTCCGGCGGGAAGGCGGAGACGCCCTGCGCCGTCACCCCGTGGTTGCCGGCAAAGACGATCACCTGCGGGGCGGCGATGTCGGGCCGGTCACTGCCGCGCCAGCCGCCATACCAAATCGCCAGATCCTCCAGCCGCCCCAACGCGCCCGGCGGCTTGGTCAGCTGGCCGTTGCGCGCCGTGGCACCGGACAGGGCGGTTTTATCTTGGGCGGGTGCAGCGGCGAGGGCCGCGCGGAAATCATCCAGAGTGGTAAGCTGTGGCAGCATCGGTAAAGCCTCGTTGCATCTGATGCGTCTGACGCGGATAAAGCGGTTGGCAATCTGTTTAACCTCTGGCCGCCGTGCCGCAAGCCCTGCAACAGGCCCGATCATGCGAAAAAACGACATCCAGGCAAAAGACATCCTGCTGGCGCTGGTGCTGCTGACGCGGCTGCCGCTGCCGCATCTGCCCGCGGTGGCGTTCCAGCGTCAGGCACGGGCCGTCTGGGCCTTCCCGTTGGCGGGACTGGCGGTAGCCCTGCCCGCGGCCCTTTTGGCGGCGCTGGCGCTGGCCTGGGACCTGCCGGCCGCCGTGGCGGCGGGGCTGGCATTGGCAGTGCAGGTTATGCTGACCGGCGCCATGCATGAGGATGGGCTGGCCGACACGGCGGACGGGTTGTGGGGCGGCTTCGACCGCGTCCGGCGGCTGGAGATCATGAAAGACAGCCACATCGGCGCCTATGGGGTAATCGCCCTGATCCTGAGCTTCGGGCTGCGCTGGAGCGCGCTGGCCGTGCTGCTTGAGACCGCGGGCGTCTGGCCGCTGCTGGCATTGGCGATGCTGAGCCGCGCGGTGATGCCCGCGCTGATGGCCGCCCTGCCCCATGCGCGCGCAAGCGGCCTGTCGCAATCCGTTGGCCGTCCGCGCGCGCTGCCCTGCTTCGTTGGTGCAGGATTGGCGATGGTGTTGGCCATGCCGGTTATCGGAGCAGCCGCCGTTCCCGTGTTTCTGGCCATGGCCGCAAGTGCCGCAGGGCTCGCCAAGCTGGCGCGGATCAAGATCGGCGGCCAGACAGGCGATATTCTGGGTGCAGCACAGCAGGTTGCGGAACTTGCGGGGCTTTTGACGCTGCTGGTGGTGCTGACCTGACCCCACAAAAAAGGCCGCGCCAGTTCAGGCACGGCCCCGGTCATCACGTTGCGTCGGCCTAGGCGGCGCGAGAGGTCAGAACCTCGTCCACCTGCTTGGCGGCGGCGATTTCATCATTCCCGGACACGGCGGCGACTTCGCGGGTCAGCCGCTCCAGTGCGGCTTCATAAAGCTGGCGCTCGGAATAGCTCTGCTCGCGCTGGTCGTCCGTGCGGTGCAGGTCGCGCACCACCTCGGCGATAGAGATCAGGTCGCCGGAGTTGATCTTTTGCTCATACTCCTGGGCGCGGCGCGACCACATGGCGCGTTTCACCTTGGCCTTGCCCTTGAGGGTCTTCATCGCCTGCGCAATCACGTCCGGCGAGCTGAGCGAGCGCATGCCCACCTCGGTTGCCTTGTTGGTCGGCACCCGCAGGGTCATCTTGTCCTTCTCAAAGGTAATCACGAAAAGCTCCAGCGAAAAGCCGGCCACTTCCTGCTCCTCGATCGAGATGATCTGGCCTACGCCATGCGCCGGATACACCACGTATTCGTTGGGGCGGAATTCGAGCTTCTTCGATTTGGTCATCCAGGTCTTCCTCACTCATCGCCGGGCGGCACCGGCATTGACGCGAAACACCGTCCGGCACCGGATGGAGGATTCCAACCAGCCCAACGGGCGCTATCCGCAGAAATTCCGCCCGGAATGCGCATGTTGCAGGTACGCGCTGGAGCGGAGTTCGGTTTGTTTATGTCTACTGAGATGCATTGTAACACAAAAATGGCCCGCCCGAAAGACGGGCCGGCATCTGCAAATTGTCATTCACATCTGCCAGCGGCGCAAAGCTGCCGGTTTGAGACGCGGGGCCACCCGTGCGCCATTGCAGACGCGCGGGGTCTCAGCCGCCTTCGCCGGGCGCTTCGGAGAAGTATTTCTCCAGCTTGCCCTCTTCGCCGTCGCGTTCCTCGTGGCCCGGAAGGGGGTCTTTCTTGGAGACGATCACGGGCCAGAGCTCGGCATATTTGCGGTTGAATTCAACCCATTGATCCATGTCCGGCTCGGTGTCGGGGCGGATTGCGTCGGCTGGGCATTCCGGTTCACAGACGCCGCAGTCGATACATTCGTCGGGGTGGATCACCAGCGTGTTCTCGCCCTCGTAAAAGCAGTCCACCGGGCATACCTCGACGCAGTCGGTGTATTTGCAGGCGATGCAGTTATCCGTCACGACATAGGTCATAATACCGAGTCCCGTTTTCCGTTTGCGCCTAGCTAATCCAGACAGGCCGGGGCTTCAAGACGTCAAAGCGTATCGCGCCTGCGAGTAAGATCAAGCGCCCTGCGGGCCTTTTTGTCCGGCCGGCCCTTTCCCTCGAACTTTGGGTTTGCAGGAATTTTTTCCTGTTTTTCCGTCATATCGACGTACAGCCCCTGGGCCTCAGGGGCCGGACCGCGGCGCTCGCCGATGGCTGCGACGCGCACCACCCGGATCACGCGCCCTTGCGCAAAGGTCAGAACGTCGCCCGAGACGACGTTCTGAGCCGGTTTCAAGACCTTGGCCCCGTTGAGGCGCACGTGCCCCGCAGCGACCTGTTTGGCGGCCAGGCTGCGGGTCTTGAAGAACCGCGCATGCCACAGCCACTTGTCGATGCGGGTCTTCGGCGCGCCCTCGGCCATGGCGGGATCAGTCGCCCCGTTTCAGACCCATCAGTGCCGCGGCAAAGGGGTTGTCCGGGTCGATCTGCTTTTCCTTCTTGGCAGGACGCGCGGAGTAGGTCTTGGCGCCCTTGTCCTGGCGCGGACCGCCCTTGCGGCCCGGTTTGCCGCGGCCACCCTCGCGCTCGCCGCCCTTGGCGCCGCGCGGCTTGCCCTTGCCACCACCGGGCTTGCCCTCGCCGCCCTGCTGGCGCCGACCCTGCTGGCGCTGGCCGCCCCGATTGCCGCCCCAGGTGAAAGTGTAGAACACCTCCAGCTCCGGCTGGTCCAGGGTAGCATCAGCCGCCTCCCCCACCGGGGTTTCATCCGCGGCGGTTTCCGCAACCGGTGTCTCGGCGACCAGCTCGGCCGGTTCTTCGACGACCGGTGCGACGCCTGCGTCCTCGATCGCCTCGGTGCCAGCGGGCACGTCCGCGGGCGCGGTCTCTGCGCCCTCGTCCGGGGATGCCGCGGGGGTGGTCTCCACCGCGGCGGCGGCGTCCATCACCGGTTGATCTTCGGAGGGGGTGCCGGTTTCCGTGACCACGGCGTCGACGGGTTTCACCTTCTGGCGCTCGCCCTTCTCGGCCTTGTAGCCCAGCCCCTGCATCAGGTCGGCGAATTGCTCCAGCGTCATGCCGGTGATCGACAGCATGTCGGCCTTGGCCTCAAAGCCGCCGCGGCTATCTTCGGCGCGCAGCATGTCGGCGAGGCGCTCCAGCATGTCGATGCGGATCATCCGCTCACCTGCAGCGCGATAGCCGGCCATGGTGTCCTGCCCTTCCGGCGCGTCCTTGACCGCAGGCACGGTCACCAGACCCGGCGGCGGCGCTTCCGGGAAGTCCTGCAAGCCATTGGCCAGCGACCACAGCACCAGGCGCAGACGGGTCGGCGCGGGCTTCAGCAACAGCGGCATGAAGATGGTGAACTGACCAAAGCGAATGCCGTGCTTGCGCAGCGCACCCCGGGCGTCCTGATCCAGGTCCTTGACCTCCTGGGCCACCTGCGCGCGCGGCAGTACACCGAGGTTTTCCACCATGCGGAAGGCAAAGCCGCGGGCCAGGCCGGTCAGCTCTTCGTCTTTTTGCAGGTTCAGCAGCGGCTCAAACAGCGCGCTGATCTTGCGGCTGATGAAATGCAGCAGGCGGCGTTCGACCTTCTGGGCCACCTCCGCCCCGGCGGTGTCATCAACAAACACCTCGATCTGCGGGTTCAGCGGGTCGGGGCCGGCAACCAGCTTGCCCACCGCATGTTCGCCCCACATCAGGCCGCCCTGTTCGGTAAAATCAATTTCGGTATCGGGCGCATTGTAGAACCGATCCGCACGCAGATGGAATTGCGGCGCCAGAGCTTGCAGAGAGGCCGCTTTCAAGGCTTTCGCCTCAGCGCCCTGCTGACCCTTGTCCGGGCTGAACCGGAATCCTTCCAGACGGCCGACGAATTCGCCCTCGACCATCACTTCACCCTTGTCATTCACTTCGGCCAAAAGGGCCTCCTTCTGTTTGAGCCGGCGCAAGAGCACGGATGTGCGCCGGTCCACAAATCGCTGAGTCAGGCGCTCGTGCAGCGCGTCTGACAACCTGTCTTCTACAGCGCGCGTCTCGCCGCGCCAATGGCTTTCGTCACGCAGCCAGCCGTTTCGCTGCGCCACATAGGTCCACGTGCGGATAAACGCCAGCCGCTTGGACAATGTGTCGATGTTTCCGTCGGTGCGGTCAATCCGCTTGATCTGGCGGGCCATCCAGTCGTCCGGAACCACGCCGCCACCGTGCAGATGCTCAAAGATAACGCCCAGCAGCGAAGAATGTTCCGCGTGACTGATGCCGCGGAAATCCGGGATCCGGCAGACATCCCACAGCAGTCGCACCGACGGGGCGTTGGTGGTGCGGGCGATGATTCCGGGTTCGCGGGACAACATTTTCAACGCGCCGAGGTCATCGGCCTCGCGCGCCTTCAGAAGATGTTGGTTATCAGGACTTGATTCGAGTGAGTTGATGAGCGCCTCAACGGTGCCGAACTGCAGATCGGCGGAGCGCCAGTTCAACTTTTTCAACGGCGTGAACTGGTGGTTCATGATCGCCTGTGCGGTGCCCTCGTCCAGCGGTCGCGCGTCCCCCGTGACACCAAAGGTGCCATGGCTCATCCCGCGGCCGGCGCGACCCGCGATCTGGGCCAGCTCATTGGGCGCAAGCTCGCGCATCCGGCGGCCGTCGAATTTGCTGGTCGAGGAAAACGCCACGTGGTCGATGTCGAGATTGAGCCCCATGCCAATGGCATCGGTGGCCACCAGGTAGTCGACCTCGCCGTTTTGATACAGCTCCACCTGGGCGTTGCGGGTGCGCGGCGACAACGCGCCCATCACCACCGCCGCTCCGCCTTTCTGGCGGCGGATCAGCTCTGCGATGGCATAGACATTATCGACAGAAAAGCCGACGATCGCGGTGCGTGGCGGCATCCGGCTTATCTTTTTCGAACCTGCGTAGACCAGATCGGACATCCGCTCGCGGCGATGGAATTCCACCCCCGGCACCAGCGCCGAAATCGGCCCGCGCATGGTGTCGGCGCCCAGGAACAGGGTTTCATGGGTGCCGCGGGCGCGCAGCAGACGGTTGGTAAAAACGTGGCCGCGCTCCGGATCGGCGCAGAGCTGGATCTCGTCGATGGCCAGAAAATCGCAGCCCATGCCTTCCGGCATCGCCTCGACCGTGCAGATCCAGTATTGCGCGCGCGGTGGTACGATGCGTTCCTCGCCGGTGACCAGCGCCACAACCGAAGGGCCGCGCGCCGCCACCACCTTGTCGTAGACCTCGCGCGCCAGCAGGCGCAGCGGAAAGCCCATCACCCCGGTGCGGTGGCCCAGCATCCGTTCGATGGCGTAATGGGTCTTGCCGGTGTTGGTCGGGCCAAGAACGGCGACGATCCGCGATGTGTTTGACATGTATTTCGCCCCCGCCCCAGCGGCGCTCAGAGTTCCCGGCCCTCGACCAGGGGGGCCAATCGGTCAAGGGCGCTGCTTACTTCCTCATGGTGCGGATGTATAGACTTGGCGCGCTGATAGGCGGCAAATGCGCGATCCGGCATGCGGAACTGCTCAAACACCGTGCCCAAAGCGTAGATTGCGTTATAATCCATAGGGTTGAGTGCCAGTGCCCGTTCCAAGTCCGCCACCGCCGGACCGTAGCGCCCCAATAGGTGAAAGACCCGGGCGCGTTCGTACCAGCCGCGGGCAAAGCCCGGCGCGTGATCGGTGAGCGCGGTAAGATGCTCTGTCGCGGCGCGCAGGTCACCCCGTTCTGCTGCGTCACGGCCGCGCCGCAGCAGCAAATCCATCGCGGCAGAGCCGCTGCGCGACCACAGCGCCTGCAGTTCGCGGTCGATGGCGGCGGTTTCAGACGGTGCGGCCAGTGCGAGATCTTTCAGCAGCACCTCCGCCGTCAGCGCGGGCGGCGGCCGCTCGTCGGCTGCGGAACTGTCCGCCCACACGGCAGCGGGCGGAAAAAACGCGATCGCAGTTGCCGTTGCCGCCACGATAGCTTTGAGGTTTGGGAAATTTGTCAGCATGATGCCCCCAGTGTAATCCCGCGCGCGGCATATTCCAGTATTGGATGCACAAGCCTCACAGCTTTGTGCTATAAGCGCGCCAAACAGACCGAGGACAGAAGATGAGCGTTACTCTTGAGCAGGCGGCAGAGGCCCTGAACCAGAAGCTGGACGCGGGCGAGTTCGACTCCACCGCCAAGTTCCAGATCGAAGACCTGGGCGCGATCATGCTGGACGGCACCGGCGCCCGCGTTGGCGACGAAGAAGCCGAGGTTACCATGACCGCCGATGCCGACACCTTTCAGTCGATCCTCGATGGCGATTTGAACCCGACCGCCGCTTTCATGTCCGGCAAGCTGACCATCGACGGCGACATGGGCACAGCGATGAAACTGGCCTCGGCGCTGGCCTGATGGACGGCGCCCCGGTGGATCTTCCGCCCGCCCCCCTGTTCGCCGACATCGCGCAGGGGCCGGCGGATGGCGTGGCCCATTGGGTGCAGACCGCTGACGGGCTGCGGATCCGCGCAGCCCTTTGGCGCCCCGAACACACCGCACGGGGGACAGTGCTGCTGTTTCCCGGCCGCACCGAATATATCGAGAAATACGGGCTGACCGCCGCGGCCCTGGCGCAGCGCGGCTATGCGACGCTGACCGTGGACTGGCGCGGCCAAGGGCTGTCGGCGCGGCTGCTGGCGGATCGGCGGTTGGGCCATGTGGTCCGCTTTGCCGATTACCAGCTGGACGTGGATGCGCTGGCGAGGCTGGCCGACCAGCTGGACGCGCCGGGGCCGCGGTTCTTGGTCGGACATTCGATGGGCGGCGCGATCGGGCTGCGCGCGCTGATGCAGGGGCTCCAGGTCAGCGCCTGCTGTTTTACCGGGCCGATGTGGGGCATCCAGATACCGCCGCTGCTCCGCCCCGCCGTCAGCCTGCTGGGCCGCGCAGCTCCGCTTTTGCGCCTGGACGGGATGCTGATGCCCACCACCGCGCCGGAACAATATGTGCAGGTCACCCCGTTCGAGGGCAACGCGCTGACTGGCGACGCGCAGATGTACCAGCTGATGGCCGATCAGCTGACGGCGCAGCCCGATCTGGCGCTTGGCGGCCCCACCGTGGGCTGGCTGCGCGAGGGTTTGCGCGAATGCGCCGAACTGGCGCAGCGCCCCTCGCCCGATCTGCCCTGCACCACCTTTCTAGGCTCCGAGGAGCAGATCGTCAGCGCCACCGCCATCCGCCACCGCATGGACCGCTGGCCCGGCGGCGACCTGGAACTGGTCCACAAGGGCCGCCATGAGGTGCTGATGGAAACGCCTGACATCCGCACCCAAGTGATGGCGCGCATCTGCGATCTGTTCGATCAGCACGGCGGCTGATCCACCGGCGACGGGGGCGTCTCTGTCGGCGGCCTGCGGTTTCCCGGCCCGTCTGCGCCGGTCTGGTCGCGGCTGCTTGTGATCCCGCGACACGCCGCATAGATGTTGTGCAGCACATATCTTTTGACAGGAGCCCGCATGTTCCAGCTTCCCTTCCCCGTACGCGACGCAAACGCCTCAGCCGGGTCCGATGGCCTCGGCAATCTGCCGGAGTGGGATCTCAGCGATCTTTACACCTCGGACGAGGCCCCCGAGCTGGTCCGCGACCTTGACTGGCTGGAGCAGGAATGCGCCGCCTTTGCCGCCGACTACGAGGGCAAGCTGGCGGAACTCGATGCCGATGGCCTGCTGACCTGCGTTCAGCGCAACGAGAAGATCAACAACATCGCCGGGCGCATCATGTCTTATGCGGGCCTGCGCTACTACCAGCTGACCACCGATGCCGACCGTGCGGCGTTTCTGTCCAATTGTCAGGAAAAGGTGACCATCTCCACCACCCCGCTGGTGTTCTTCACGCTGGAGCTGAACCGCATCGAGGACAGCGTGATGGACGCCCATCTGGCCGCCAACGCCGAGCTTGCACGCTATGGCAGCGTGTTCCGCCGCATCCGGGCGATGAAGCCCTATCAGCTGTCGGATGAGCTGGAGCGGTTCATGCATGATCTGGGCATCGTTGGTGACGCCTGGGAAAAGCTGTTTGACGAGACCATCGCCGGCCTCACCTTCACCGTCGATGGCGAGGATCTGGGCATCGAAGGCACATTGAACCTGCTGACCGAGCAGGACCGCAGCAAACGCGAGGCCGCCGCCCGCGAACTGGCGCGTGTCTTTGCCGACAACATCAAGACCTTTGCCCGGGTGCACAACACGCAGGCCAAGGAGAAGGAAATCATCGACCGCTGGCGCGGCATGCCCAGCCCGCAGACCGGCCGCCACCTGTCCAACGATGTGGAGCCCGAGGTGGTCGAGGCGCTGCGCGAGGCCGTGGTCGCCGCCTACCCCAAGATCAGCCACCGCTATTATGAGCTGAAGCGCAAATGGCTGGGGCTGGACGTGATGCAGGTCTGGGACCGCAACGCGCCGCTGCCGCTGGAAGACAGCCGCACCGTCAGCTGGGATGAGGCCGAGCAGATCGTGATGGAGGCCTACAGCGCCTTTGATCCGCGCATGGGCGCGCTGGCAGCGCCGTTCTTCTCCAAGGGCTGGATCGACGCGGGCGTGAAACCCGGCAAGGCCCCCGGCGCCTTTGCCCACCCCACCGTCACCAATGTGCACCCTTACGTGATGCTCAACTATCTGGGCAAGCCGCGCGACGTGATGACGCTGGCGCATGAGCTGGGTCACGGCGTGCATCAGGTGCTGGCGGCGGAACAGGGTGAAATGCTGTCCTCCACCCCGCTGACGTTGGCGGAAACCGCGTCTGTGTTTGGCGAGATGCTGACCTTCCGCAAGATGCTGGAGAAGGCCGAGTCCAAGACGCAGCGCAAGGTGCTGCTGGCGGGCAAGGTCGAGGACATGATCAACACGGTGGTGCGTCAGATTGCGTTTTATGACTTTGAATGCAAACTGCACGCCGCCCGCACCGAGGGCGAGCTGACCCCAGATGACATCAACGCCATCTGGATGTCGGTGCAGGCGGAATCGCTGGGTGAGGCGTTCGAGTATATGGACGGCTATGAGACCTTCTGGGCCTACATCCCGCATTTCGTGCATTCGCCCTTCTACGTCTACGCCTATGCTTTTGGCGATGGCCTCGTGAACGCCCTGTACTCTGTCTATGAGAGCGGCGCGGAGGGTTTTGAGGACAAGTACTTCGACATGCTCAAGGCAGGCGGCTCCAAACACCACAAGGAGCTTCTGGCGCCCTTTGGTCTGGATGCCACCGATCCGAAATTCTGGGACAAGGGCCTGTCGATGATTTCTGGCTTCATCGATGAACTGGAAGCGATGGAAGAGTGAGGACCCTTCGCCTGCGCCCGGTCGAGGTTGATGAATGTGATCTGGTTGGCCACATTCAGGTGCAAGCCGACCAGATCCGGTTTTCCGGAACCGTGGCGCAGGCCTTTACAGAAAACGAGGACGGCGTCGAATTCCATGCCATCCTCGACGATAGCCGCGCCGCTGGTTTTTAAGGTCGACCGACTGAGTCGCGACAGCACGACTTTGCCCGCCGCGATGCGTTCGACCTGCGCGCCTTTGCGATTGACCGCAACGCCCAGTGTCGCGGCATCGCCACCGCGGTGGTGGCAGCGCTGCCTGCCTATCGGGCCGATCAATACCCCAATCGCAGCGCCGTGGTGTTAACGGTCAACCTGCAAGTTCCCACTGCCAACCGCCTTTAACTGAAGGGCGGTTTCACCAACTTCCGCAGCATTTTTCCGCACGGCAATGCCGACCTCCAGCATATCCTGCGACAGACGTTCAGCCGCGGCCAACTGCCAAGTGCCCCCGCCTTACTTCAGCTGACTGTCCTTGGACCCGCGCCGGTTGATGCCGCCGCGGGCCTTTTGCGCGCCGTCGCGCTCTTGCTGGCAGTCGATGCACAGCTTGACGCCGGGCAGCGCCAGACGACGTTTTTCCGGAATGGCTTCCTCGCATTCGGCGCAGTGGGTCAGGCTTTCGCCCACCGGGCGCTTCTGTGCCTTCAGCCGCGCCAGCTCGTCGCTGATCGAGGCTTCGATCTGTTCACTCACGGCACCGTCCTGTGCCCATCCTCCAGCCATGGCGCGCCCTCCCAATAGGATTGGACCAGCTTAGCGCCTGGGCCTCGCTGTTACCAGCCGGACCGCTAGGGTCGGACCTCTGCAAACTTTACTCGCGCTGACAGCTATTTAGGCTCGCCATCGCGCGGTCAACATAATTCCCGATTCTTTCGCTTGGCGATAAAGCCCGAGTAAAACTGTCAACTTATTGATTCTAAACACTTTTTAGATTGACCCAGCGCACGCCAGCACCTACACAGGTTACAGAGATTGCAAGCAAGCCAGAATCATCAGGCCGCACGCAGCCAGCTCTCCAGCCATCCTTCGGGACAGCCAGATCGCCGGCGACGCCAGCCACCGGATTGACTTCAGCCAGCCACGCATCCTCGGCGGAAAACGCCAGCCTTTTGCCAGCCTAACCGCTTGCGACACCTGCCAGCCTACGCGCCAGCCCAGTTTGCCAGCATTCGCGTCCACACGTTCGCCAGCACAATCTTCCAGCCAACCCAAAAGCAGCGTCGCCAATCGCTGCCAGTTTTGACGGCCAGCTGTCGCCAGCCCCATCCCGCCACGCACCCAGGCCCAAGGCCAGGCCCGCGCCAGACCGGACCCATGCGCCAGCACCCGCCCGCCAAACATCAGACCCGCCAGCCCCGCGCCATCCGACTCCGTCGGACAAGGCCCGTGCCAGCAACGAAAAAAGGCGGTGCCGTCGGGCACCGCCTTTCACACTTTAAATCAGCTCTAGAGCTCAGGCGCTGGTCAGCATACCCTTGTCCGAGGCCAGTTCGCGCATTTTCTTTTGCAGCTTTTCAAACGCCCGCACCTCGATCTGGCGGATGCGCTCGCGGCTGACATTGTACTGACCGCTCAGCTCTTCCAGCGTGACCGCCTGATCCATCAGGCGACGCTGGGTCAGAATGTCCTTCTCACGGTCGTTCAGCACGTCCAAGGCAGCCGACAGCAGCTCGCGCCGCGCCTCCAGCTCGTCCCGCGCTTCATAATCGCTGGCCTGGTCGGCGTCTTCGTCTTCCAGCCAGTCCTGCCATTGCATCGTGCCCTCGCCCTCAGAGCCGACGGTGGCGTTCAGCGAGGCGTCGCCCCCGGACATCCGCCGGTTCATCGAGATCACCTCGTCCTCGGTCACGCCGAGATCCGTGGCAATGCGCTTGACGTTTTCGGGGCGCAGGTCCCCGTCTTCCAGCGCCCCGATGCGGGCCTTGGCCTTACGCAGGTTGAAGAACAGCTTCTTCTGCGCCGAGGTGGTTCCCAACTTCACCAATGACCAGGACCGCAGGATGTATTCTTGGATCGAGGCGCGAATCCACCACATCGCATAGGTCGCCAGACGGAACCCCTTTTCCGGATCAAAGCGTTTCACTGCCTGCATCAAGCCCACGTTGGCCTCAGAGATCACTTCAGCCTGCGGCAGACCATAGCCGCGATAGCCCATGGCGATTTTGGCCGCCAATCGCAGATGCGAGGTCACCATCTTATGCGCCGCCGTCGCATCCTGCTCTTCGACCCAGCGCTTGGCCAGCATGTATTCTTCCTCGGGCTCCAGCAGCGGAAACTTCCGGATCTCCTGGAGATACCGATTCAGGCCGCCTTCGGGTGTCGGGGCAGGCAGGTTTGCGTAATTCGCCATTTTTGGTGTCCCTCCCTAATGTATAAGGACTTAACATTAGCGCATATGGGGCAGCGCCAAATCCTTTTCAAGGACCACGTGAGACACGGCCTACCCTACCGGGTGTTCCGGCGTCTGTGAAATGTATCACAGGCGTTTACACGAAGATGCTACAGGGATAACGCGCAATTGCACGCCTGTGTTCCCACTTTATGTGCGCAGCGCCTCCAACAGTGCGGACATGTCCGGCGGCAACGGCGCTTCGAAGCGCAGGGCGGTGCCCGTAACCGGGTGGTCAAACCCCAGAACGGCGGCATGCAGCGCCTGACGTGGGAATGCGCGCACCGCCGCCTGGGCGGTCTCTCCCAGCGCCTTGGCGGCCAGCTTGCGCCGTCCGCCATAGGTGGGGTCCCCAATCAGCCCGTGGCCGGCATGTGCCATATGCACCCGGATCTGATGAGTGCGGCCGGTCTCCAGCCAGCATTCTACCAGTGCCGCCACCGGCGGGGTGCCAAAGCTCTCGCAGATCCGCGCCCGTGTCACCGCATGGCGCCCACCCTGAAACAGCACCGCCTGACGCTGGCGGTCGGTTTTGTGACGCGCCAGCTGGGTGGTCAGCTTGAGGATATTGCCCGCCTCGAAACTGGCGCCCCGCACGCCGCGCAAGCGCGGGTCGCTGGCATCCGGCACGCCATAGCACACGGCCTGGTAATAGCGCTCCACCGTGTGTTTCTCGAACTGTACAGCCAGCCCCTGATGCGCCGCGTCGGATTTAGCGACCACCAGCAATCCACTGGTTTCCTTGTCGATCCTGTGGACGATGCCGGGACGTTTGACGCCCCCCACCCCAGACAGCGCGCCACCAAAGTGATGCAGCAAAGCGTTGACCAGCGTGCCCGAGGGTGAGCCCGGCGCCGGATGCACCACCATGCCCGCGGGCTTATTGATGACGATCAGGTCATCATCTTCGAAAATGATCTCCAGCGGGATGTCTTCGGGGCCGATGTGACTGTCCTCGGCTTCCTCGACCTCAATCACCACCTGCGCACCGGACGCGACCCGCGCTTTGGCGTCTTGGATCACCGCGCCGTCCACTGTCAGTGCACCAGCTTCGATCAGCCGCGCCAGACGGGTGCGCGACAGGGAGGCCTGCTCTGGCACATCGCGCGAAACCGCTTTATCAAGCCGCTTAGGCGGGTTTTCCGCGATGACAAATTCAATCCGGCGGCTGCCCATGACTGATCCTTCCGAGACCGAAATCCAACAGGAGCCCCCGCAGATCCGATTCCTGCGGCGGCTGGTGACCACGTTGACCGTGGCGATGATTGGCGGGGTTCTAGTGATTATCGCGCTGCTTGTCATCCGCCTACAAGCAAAGGAAGTGCCGTTGCCTGCGGAAATCACGCTGCCTGCAGGCGTCACGGCTGACGCCGTTACCCTTGGCCGTGACTGGATCGCGGTGATCAGCGGCGATGACCGGATCCTGATCTTTGACCGCAAAACCGGTGCGCTGCGCCAAGAGGTCCAAATCAACCACTGACCCGCCCCCCCTGTCGGCGTCTTAGGCAGCATTTCGCCGCATCCACGAAAGAAAGCTGCGCTGTGTTTGTCTAGTAAGACATTTTAACTAATGTGGAGGCCGTACGAGTAAGAGGGTTCCCTGTTTTGTTTACCAGTATCCGGTCGCATATCGCGCCGTACCGTACGCATGTCCAGCGGCCCGCACAGACCGGGATACAGACGGCCCCTGCGTCTGTTTGGCTGGCGGCACCTTTTGTTTTCGCCCTCACCATGACGTTGGCCCCGCCGCCCGCCGCGGCCCAAGGTGCCGGGGTGGCGCTGGAGGCAGCCAAGCAAATGCAGGTCTGCGGCAGCGGCACGGCCGTCGCGGCCAATTACCTGCCGGATGGCTCGCTCCGGGTGTCCTGCCGCGCCGCTTCCACCAGCCAAGTCGCGCAGGCCGGGACCGGCGGCCTGCCGGCTACCGGGCTGTCAGCCGGGTTGGCGGCCGGGATTGCTGCCGGACTGCTGGTTCTGGCGGTGATTGCCAACGACGAGGACACCACAGGCACCACCACGACCTCTACCACAGGCACGGGCAACTGATTCTGCGGCCCAGCCGCCACCGCGTCCACGGTCAAAAAGAAAACGAGCCGGGAAAACCCGGCTCGTTCTTACCCAGACGCTCTGGAAGTATCAGTCTTCAAATTCCGGCATCTTTTCCAGCTGCTCCTCGGTGACGTCGATGAAGACGCGCAGGTCGCCGACATCGCCCGACTGTTTCAAGGTCAGCGAGTCAAAGCCGACTTTGACCGGCTTCTCGCCAATGCCCAGGAAACCGCCAACGTCGATCACGGCATCCGTCACGCGGCCATCGCTGTCCACGATCAGGTTGGAGACTTCACCGATCCAGTCGTTCCGGGCATCGTAGACCGCGGCACCCGTCAGGGTCTCCGCCTTCAGGTCATCGACGATCACGGTCTGGTAGCCGTCCAGTTCCATTTCGGGGGCGGCGGGGTAGCCATCGACCGGCCGTTCGGCATCCGTCATCCCGGTGTCCGTAATCCCGGCGTCAGTACCCAGCGTTGCGGTCTGATCCATCGGCTGTTCGCTGTCGTTCATGTCACCGGTTTTCGCCATCTCGGACATGTCGCCATGGTCCTGGAACGCGGGGGCATTTTCAAGCGCTGCGCGGTTTGCGCTAAACACCACGAAATACTCATCCGGGGCGTCACCGTCGGAGACGAGGTTCAGACGATCCATCTGGACCGCAACGGTTTTCTCACCGACCCCAAGGAAGCCACCGATATCCACCAGGATGGAGTCCAGCTTGCCATCGCGGCTCAGCAGCACGTCACTGATCTCACCGATGTCTTCCCAATCGGCGCCAGCGTCATTCATGGTGGTTTCGGTCACGTCGCTTTCGGAGACATACACCCGCGCGCCGATGAATTCGGACGCGTGGATTTGATTCTCGGCGGGCATGTCACGGAAGGTATCGGTCCAGTCGGCGGTGTTCTCGCCTTCTGCGGCCAGAGGGGTGGCCAGCAGTGCAGCCAGAGCGGTGGTTGTCAGAATGCGTTTCATAATCGTCCTCCTTTGAGGTCATGTTCGGCGCCCGCAGCGCCTGTACCGTGACAACCGCCGCCTGACCGGAAAGTTCCCGCAGAACGCAATTTTCTGGCCCCCTGACGCACATATCCGATCCGATGCACAGGGTGGAAAAACAGGGCGTTATAATGTGCGGCCCTCCACGGCATGGGGCGGGTACTGGCGCGCAAGCGCCAAGGCGCTTTGTTGCCGATGCTATGCCGCGTCGGAACTTGCGCTGCACGCTGTTCGTTGGGCCGCTGTCGAAAGGAGGAACGTATCATGTCTATCAGCACTCTCGTATCATCCGCAGACGTGACCGGCACCGAGGTCTACGGCCAGGACGGTGCCCACATCGGGTCGATCGATCACCTGATGATCGACAAGCAGTCCGGCAAGGTCGCCTACGCGGTCATGGGGTTCGGCGGTTTTCTGGGTCTCGGCGAGGATCACCATCCCGTGCCCTGGAGCAAGCTCAACTACGACCCCGAAAAGAACGGCTTTGTCACCGACATCAAGGAAGAAGAGGTGAAAGGCGCCCCGGCCCGGCATGACGGCTGGTACGCAGACCGCGACTGGGAACGCCAGATGCACGACCACTACCGGGTGCCGGTGTACTGGCTCTGACGGCCCGAAAAAACCACGCCGCTGCCCTGACCCGGCGCTGCGGCCCAGGCGCCCGCGCGGAACCTATAACCCGCGTGGGCGTTTGATTGTCAGAACACAGGCAGCGCATCGGAGTTCTCGTGGATATCACATTCGCCGACATCACCACCCCCATGGAAATGCATTGGACCGTTTGGCTGGCCCGACTGGTTGCCGCCCTGGTCTTGTGCGGTGTGATCGGGTTTGAGCGGGAAATCGGCAAACGCCCGGCCGGGTTGCGGACCCATATGCTCACCGGTCTGGCAGCGGCGCTCTACACGTTGGTGATGTTGCATATGACCACGACCAGCGTCTTCGACGCCGACAAGGTGCAGACAGATCCCATCCGCGTTATCGAGGCCGTGACCCAAGGCGTCGCCTTCCTGGCCGCCGGTCTGGTGGTGTTTTCGCAAGGCAACGTGCTGGGGCTGAAGACCGGTGCGACGATGTGGTTGTGCGCCGCCATAGGGGTCTGCTGTGCACTGGGTCTGTTGCCGCTCGCGGCCACCGCCACCGCAACCGCGGTGATTACCGTGGTGGTGATCCGCTTTGCCGAAAAAAAAGCCGACACGCATTCCGAAAGCCACGCGTCGCACGATGACGAAAGCGCGGACTGACCGGAACAGCGCGCCGCAACGGGAACCAAACCGCCTTCTGCGCGTTTCTCATGGTGGACCAACCTGCAAGGAAGCGGGGAAGCTTTTTCGGATGCAGCGGCAGATTGGCCGGGGCCGGTGGCAAAGCGGTCCGGCCCCAAACCGGGGCACCTGCGACCGGGCCTGTGTGGGCCGCAATTAGAACACTTGAAGAGACAACTTGGTGATACAGTCATACAAACCGCCCGCGCTGTGGCCGACAGTGGCACAGCAGGCGGGCCGCAGGACGGCGCAACCGACCGGCCGCGCAGCCGTCTCCTCTGATAAATTCGCCCCCACAACCGGGCAAGAACCAGCACAGGGCAATAACAAATGTGGCAAACAATAACCGCCCGGCGTGCGATAAGGGTCATGCTTCTGATCATCACCCTGGTTACCTTGGCGGCGGCCCTGTATTTCGCCAAGCCCATCCTGGCACCGGCGGTTTTTGCCCTGGTCGTCGGCATCGTCGTGGCACCGCTGGCCGATCGGTTAGAGCGTATCGGCGTCAGCCGGGTGGTGGTCGCCAGCAGCCTGCTGATCCTGTCCACGGCCCTTCTGGCCCTGCTCATCCTCTCTCTCGACCCACTGGTATCGACGCTCGCCAGCAACATTCCCCGCATCCAACAGGAAATCCGCGGCTGGCTGGAAATGGCCTCAGGGTTGCTGCGCGGCATCGAAAGCATCAGCAGCGAGCTGGAGGAAACCATGGGCAGTGCGGCCCCCGATGCCGAGGGGAGCGGTCTGCCGACGCTGATGGACGCGCTATGGCTCGCGCCCAACTTTGGCGCGCAGATGTTCATCTTTGCCGGCACGTTGTTTTTCTTCGTCCTAACCCGAAACGAACTTTATGAACAATTCGGGCAACATGCCGTCCGCTTCTTTCGCGCCGAGCGGGCGGTGGCACGCTACTTCGCGGCGGTGACGATCGTCAACGGCGGCCTCGGCGTGGCCACCGCGGCCGCGCTGGCTATGATCGGCCTGCCCGGCGCCCTAATCTGGGGAATGGCGGCGGCGATGTTGAATTTCATTCTCTACCTCGGTCCTCTGCTCATTCTGGCCGGACTGACGGTGGCCGGGCTGACCCAGATCGGCGGCGCCGGCGCCGTGTTACCGCCGCTGTTGTTTCTGGTGCTGAACCTGACCGAAGCGCAATTCGTGACCCCATATTTTGTTGGCCGCCAGCTGCAACTGGACCCCTTGTTCGTGTTCTGGGCCATCGTCTTTGGTCTGTGGATCTGGGGGCCGCTGGGTGCGATTGTCGCGCTGCCGGTATTGTTGTGGTGCGGGCGCATGCTCATGCCCCCGCCTGAGCCTGAGGACACGGCCGACACAACCGCGCCTCTTCGCTGAGCGCCGAGCCGAAGCGGTTTCACGCGCCCTCGTGGCGGTGTCTGTGCGATATTGCGGGCAGAACCGCGCAGCGCGCCGCCCCTTTCCCGCCAGCGGCAGGGAGACCTGCGACCGGGCCATGCATAAACCCGCCTCGGCCAGCGCCCAGATCCGCCTGAAAACCATATATTTTCCCGCACAGGCGCGATGCGAGATTTAATTTTGAAAAAATTTCTGCCTCGCTGGAACCATGACCCCTGACGATGAGTTGAGTGGCTGTAACTCAAGCGCGCTGACGAGTGAAACATGAAGGAGATCAAACCGATGAAACGTCTTTTGCTCACCAGCTCACTGATTGCCGCGACCGTGGTGCCCGCCTATGCCGGAACCGAAGCCAACCTGTCCGGCTCTGCCAACACCAGCGCCGAGGTGACCACCCAGGGCGCAGATGTCTCGGCCGATGCGAGCGCCATGGGCGATGCCAAAGCCGCCTCCACGCCGCTGATGCCCGCGACGGAAGAGCCGAACACCGCCGAGAGCAACAGCGACGCAAAACTTGACGCAACGCTAAACGCCGAAGCCGATGGTCCCGCGATGGAGCCGCTGGACATGAACGAAATAACCGCAGCCGCCCTGACTGGCGCGCCCGCCTATGACGCCAAGGACGAACACATTGGCGAGGTGTCCGAGGTGATCGTCAACACCAATGGTGCGGTCGAAGCGCTGATCGTGGATGTCGGCGGCTTCCTGGGTCTGGGCGAGAAGCCGGTGGAACTGCCGATGTCAGACCTGATGATCCTCGAAGCCGAGGGTGACCTGCGCGTGAGCACCCGGATGAGCCAGGATCAGCTGGACGGGCTGCCTGAATATCAGGGGTCGTAACGAAACAGGTTTCAAAGGGGTTGCCTGACCTCTTTGAGAGCCGCCCTTCTGCCCCGTCCCTTCACCGGTTTTCCTGCCTCGTACCGGTTTGGGCAAAAGGGCGGCCATATGGACCGGGTTCCGAATTGGAACCCGGTCTTTTTCTGTTTAATGCACGAAGCGGGCCGACCATACACCGTCGGCGCACGCCCGTAGGTCGGCGGCAGTGGGGTCAGATCAGCCCCACCATGAGCGCGGCGGCAGCGCAGGCAAGCGCCGCCAGGGTTAGCACCGCGATCAACCCGTCATGGGTCAGCATAGCAAAGGCGAGAAGCGCTACCGCGACCCCCAGAATGGAAGAGGAAAACGGAACCACTTCCAGCATCGGCATCAGCGCACCGCACAGCAGGCAGACAAACCGGAGCAGCGATACGAACGGCTGCGCCATCACGAATGTCAGCCGCTCGGATGCGTGCCGGTCCAGCCAGTCAGCAGCGCGGCGCATGGCTGAAACCGCCTTGTCGGCGCGCGCGCCCTCGATCTCCTTCTGGGCCAGCCATCGTGGCAGCCACAAGTTCGAGCGACCAAAAAGCATCTGCCCCGAGACGAGGCAAATCAACACCCCGCAGGTGGAGGAAAACAGCGGCACACCGCTCAGCGGGGAGACCACTGCCAATGCCGGAACCGCCAGCACCGCCGACAGGGACTTGTGGCCCAATTCCTCTGTCAGGCGGGCAACGGTGAGCGGACCGTCATTATCGTGCGTGATACGGGCAACGTCGTCGAGCACCTCGGAGGCGGGGTGATTAGATTTATCCATGGTGTCCTGCATTTTGTTTGTACGGTTACTCGGGCTCAACGCGTGGGCCCGATGCGCAGTTCCGCCTCCCCCAATGGAGCCGGCAGCCCGGCGGAGGCCCGGTCCGGCGTGTCCGATTTATCCCTGAAATCAGGAACTATTTCACAGATCAGAGCGTTTCAAACCCGTACCCCAGGACGGGGAAGATATGGAAAGGAACATTGAAAATGACTCATCTGATCCGAACCACTGCCCTCGTTACGGCCATGGCCACCGCGGTTTCCGCCAACACAATGGTCGCGGATATTGAGGTGACCGCCGATTTGACCGCGATTGAAAATTACAGCGCCGCGGAAGCCTGGGCGACCCTCGAGACCGATCTTGAAACCGCCCTGGCGGCGCAGCTGGTCAATCAGATTGCCGACCCTGACGCAAAAGAAGCTGCTGAAATCGAGATCGAAATCGACTCGGTGTCCCTGGCGAACAATTTTGAGAAGTCGCTGGGCGTCGGCGAATGGGTCCTGAAGGGGGATGTGGATATCGACATGCCGGATGCCGCAGATGACCTGCGCTACGACCTGACCGTGTCGGCGGACCAGCTGAATGCATATTATCCGGAAGGCACGGACATGGCCCAGGTCAGCATCGACAGCGAAGTATTCTACAACGCCATCATCGAAGCTTTCGCGGCCAACGTGGCCTCGAAACTGAAGTAATTCAGACCCTCAACAAGGAGGTACTACTATGCGCACCCCATTGATTCTGGCCCTGCTGTTCGGCCTGGCGGCCTGCGAGACCACCGAAGGTTTTGGCCGCGACGTGTCCAATTTGGGAAATGAAATCACCGAGGAATCGCAAGAGGCGCAATAACCGCGCACCTTTCTCTCGCACGTTTCCCCGAAGAAGCCCGGCGACTGGTTTGTCGCCGGGCTTCATGGTTTGCATCACCCCGCCGGTGCCCCCCCGCCCGGAACTTTTCCCGCCAGAGGTGCGTTTCATCTTCGACACGGGCACGGCGCGCACACAGCCGCGCACCACTTTGTGCCCCGGTAACACAGGAGATATCCCATGGTTGAACTCGCAGGCCTCGGCGGTCTTATTCTATTGGTCCTGGCCATTTGGGCCATCGTCTCGATCATCGGGTCCTCCGCCAGCACTGGCGCCAAGGTGCTATGGGTTCTCTTCGTGCTGGTGCTGCCGCTGATCGGCTTCATCTGCTGGCTGCTGTTTGGTCCGAAATCCTCGCCTCGCCAGATCTGATCTGGGTCAGGTTTGACCCGTTGGACGACAACGAAGAAACACCCGGCGCGCTCGGCGCCGGGGGTTTCTGTTGGTGCGCGCGACCAATTTGCCGACGGTTGAAACGAAACCCGCTGTCGGGTCTCAGACAATGTCTTCGGTGGCGCCCGGCAGATGCTGCTGCATCTCGGCCATGTTGTCCGGATCATGTGGAACCAGCAGCCCGCGCCGCGCTTCGGGGCGGCACACCTGGTTGCGCTGGATCTGCTGTTGCCACCAGCCAGCAGCACGGACAGGGTCCAGCGCTGCCTCGGGCAGATCTTCCTGCCACCAGTGCCGGGCGAGCGCGTGCCACAACCGGCTGATCCGTTCCGGCCGGGTAATACGCAGCGCCGCCTCGGTGTCCCAGCGCAGCGAGCGGCCGTTCAGGTTGGCAGAGCCAATCATCGCAAAGTCGCGGTCGGTCAGCAAAACCTTGCTGTGGACATAAATCACCGGCGAGCCTGCGAGAACCGAAGGCGCGTCCCGCGCCGCCATGCGCCGCTGCACGGGGCTGGCCACGCAGGCGCGCGACCCGAAGGCCTCCATCACCTTGCTCAGCGCCTCCGCTTGCAAGGCCATGCCATAGCGCGCGTCCAGTTCCTCGTTTCCGTCGAAGGCAACATCCTCCGGCAAAGCCGGCAGGATCAGGATCAACGACAAATCCGGATTGCGTCTCGCGGCGGCGGCCAGACCCTCGGCGATGGGGCCAGAGCGCAGGAACTGGGTCTCCAGATAGATCAGGTTCTGCGCCTGCTCAAAGGCCGCCAGGTGATCCTCCTCTATCTCGCGTAGCGCGGTGCGGGGCGACAGCGCCCAGAACGCGGCGGGGCGCGGCACCGACAGCGTGCGACGGACGTATTCCCCCTGCCGCGGAGACTGGCGCAGCGCGATTTCATCCTGAAAACGGTCCAGATGATCCGCGGCTTCGGCGGCCTCGGGCCCGCTCAGCATCAGTTGCACATCGGCCCAGGTCTGATGCGCGTGCTGGTCGTGCTTCAGCGTGTCATATCGGCGGCGGTTCATATCCAGCCCCCCGATGTACAGCCGTTCGCGGTCAATCACCGCGACCTTCTGATGATGTGTCACCGGATGGATCTGCGGCACGCCCTGCCGCCGCGCCGCGCGAGGTTGCAGTCGTTTCGGCAGCTTGCGCAACTTGCTGATCACAAACGGCGAGAGCGCCAGACGCGGCAGCAATCCCGCCCGCGCCGGATGCAGCGACGCCACCACCGACAGGCGGGCGGCGGCGTCCCGGTCCAGTCCGTCCGCGATCTTTTGCGCCTGCGACAGGGTGTCTTGCGCCGCGTCATGCAACGGCGCGCCGACCACAGGGTCAAAATCGCTGACCACCAGCCGCACCCGCACCCCGCGCCGCAGCGCGTCAGCAAAGAGATCGGCCCAGGTGTCGCCAACGGCCCGCGCTTGCGGGCTCAGCAACTCGGTGCTGAGGTCAAACAGGCGGAAGCTGGCCGTCACCTCCCGGCGGGCCTCCAGCACTGCGCGTTCGAAGGCCGGCCAGGCCTGCTCAGCGGTGATCAGTACCTGGAAATCGTCGTCCTGTGTCTCAGCTTGCTGCTTGTTCAGCATCGTGCTCTTGCTCCAACTGGGGGGCTTGGGGCGGAACCGCCCCGTCAACCGCAGGGAAGCCAAGCCGGTAGACAAACCACCCTTCCGTTTCACGGGTTTCGGTCTGGCCGTCCAAGTGGGACGCGAACGCCGTCATCAAGCGCGCACCGATGCCGGTGCCGTCCATCGTTTCTTCCTCCGCCAGCAGCGGCTCGCCCGTTGTGTTGCTGATTTCAAGTTCCAGCCAGCCCTCCGCAGGCTCACGCAGGCTGACCCGGATCTCCGGGCGGCCCTGTTCCGGTGTGCCGACATATTTGACGGCATTGGTCATCGCCTCCGACACCAGCATCGACAGGGTTACCGCCTGATCCTGGCTCAGCGGCGCCTGCACAAGGTCTGTCTCAATGTTCAGCGCCTTCCCGGATCCCGTCGCCATCAGGCCAATTTCGCCGATCAACTCCTCGATCAGTTCGCGGCTGCCGACGGTGGTCACATCCGGGTTGGTGTTGAGGCTGCGGTGGATGGTGGCCAACCCCCGCACGCGGCGCTGCAACTGCGACAGCATTCGCCGTGCCTCTGGCGTTCGCGCACCGCGCGCCTGCATGTTCATGATTGAGGCGATCAGTTGCAGGTTGTTCTTGACCCGGTGATGCACCTCGCGCAGCAAAATGACCTTTTCCTCCAGATCCTGTTCACGCCGCCGTTCCGCTTCGCTCAGGATCAGGACCATCCGGTTGAATGACTGGCGGGCCTCCTCAAATTCGCGCGGCGGCGCGTTCAGAACCAGCTGCGGCGCTTCGCGTTCACCCAATGCATAGCGCCGCATGGCCCCGCGCAGCGCGCTGAGATGGCGGATCACCATCTGCTGAAGGCCAAAGATCGCCACTGCAATGCCAGCCAGCCACATCACGACCGGAAACGCCAAGGTCATCAGCGAGGACGGGCTCGAGCTGACCAGCATCGCATCTTCGACGGGCCAGCTGCCGAGAACCGCGACCTCGCCGGGCAGAATGCGGCTGACGGCAAAGAAGCGTTCGCGTCCGGTGCGCGCGTCCTCGAAGAAACTGCCGCCCGCGCGGCCCACCAATTCCTGCAGAGGCACCGTCTTCGGCAAGGCCTTGCCCGCCTTGTCCATCGGCAGACTGGCGGCCAGCACTTCGCCCTGCGCATCGACCGTAAAATACTGAATACCCTCATCGTTGCCACGGGCGCCCGGCAGCGTCCCCGTGAGCTGATGCGGGATCGCGATGGAGACATAGCCGAGCAGGATACCATCCCGTTGCACCGGGCTGGTTGCCAACAGTTGCGGACCGTCACTGCCGAGCAGACCGCGGTCAACCGCGAACGACAGGCGCGTTGCCTCCCGCGCCTTGAGAGACAGCCATTTTTCCGAAGCCCGCTTCATCTCGCCGCCAGAGGCGCATTGCACCTGCCCCTGGGGCGTCAGGAAGGCCGCAAATGTGAATGGATTGGGCCCATCGGTAAAGGTGCGCATCAGGGCAGAACAACCGTCAGGATCCTCCAGCACCGGCACAATGGCAGATGCCAGCCCTTCGGTCGCGCCCCCGGCGCGCTGCAACAGCTCGCGCTGGCGCGCCGCAGCCCGCTCTGTACGGGCCTGCAGCGACGCATGCGACAGCCGGGTGGCTTCATCCACCACCGCATTGGTCTGGTACACCGCGATCATGCCAAGTGGCAGCAGCGCAACCGTCATCAGCGCCGCAAGCCGTATCAGCAAGCCGCCGGATTGCAGCCGGGAAATTTTTATCATGCGGCGCCCTGTTGGGCCACGATCCCCGCGGTAACCGTGTCTGTCAGTTCCATCTGACTGTTGCCGTCCATCTCCATCAGTTCGCTCAACCGCGCGCGCGCCCGGTTGACGCGGCTTTTGATGGTGCCGGTCCGAACACCGCACATTTCGGCAGCTTCTTCATAGGAGAACCCGCTGGCCCCAACCAAAATAAGTGCTTCGCGCTGTTCGTCGTTCAGCTGGGCGAACGCGACGTTGAAATCGCGCATGTGCAGTCGACCATCGTGATCGGGCTTTTGTGCCAAGGCGCCGGATAGCACCCCATCGGCGTCCTCAACCTCGCGTTTGCGTTTGCGACGCAGCGAATAATAAGTGTTGCGCAAAATCGTGAAAAGCCACGCCCGCATGTTGGAGCCGACTTCGAACTTCTCGATGTTGGTCCAGGCCTTGATCAGCGTATCCTGCACCAGATCGTCGGCCGTGGCACCGTTGCGGGTCAGGCTGATGGCAAAGGCACGCAGCGCGCCCAGGTGTTCTACCAGTTCATCTCTCGGGTCGCTGGATCCGGCCGCGGGTATCATCTCAGCCATTGGCTCCGGCTCCCCCATTCTGGTCGCGCCCGGGGACCGATCCGGCCTCCTTTTGCTGCAACTGTTTCAGCAATTCGGTGAATCGATCCGGGACGGGCTCATTCGCCAACTGGTCGAATGCCCGCTTTAGGTTTTCATCGATTTCGCGATCGGCCTGTTCATCGCGTGGCCGGGCGCGTTGTGCCTGTGTCATGCAATCCATCACTTTTTTACGCAGTTTCTGGAACCAAACGCACGGCAGTGCGTATTGTTCCATATATATTGCAAAAAAAGGGACATCGCAAAATGACCGATCAACCGGGAAATCTCATCGCCAGTCAGATCGGGGCCAACCTGCCATACCTGCGCCGCTACGCCAGGGCGCTCACCGGCAGCCAGACCAGCGGCGACAACTATGCGCTCGCGGCGCTGGAGGCTATTCTGGCAGATCAGGCGGACTTTGACAGCTCGTTGCCCCCGAAAGTGGCCCTGTTCCGGGTGTTCCATGCGATCTGGTCGACATCGGGCGCGCTTGCCCAGGATGACGACGACAGCTCCAGCCTTGCCGCGAAGGCCAACCGCTATCTCAAGCGACTGACCCCGAACACCCGCGAGGCCCTGCTGCTGCACACCATCGAGGAATTCAGCGCCGCCGACACCGCCAGGGTCATGGGCATCGACAGCGACGAAGCCTCGGAACTGATCTCGATCGCCTACCAGGAGATGTCGCGTGCCACCACCGGGCGGGTGATGATCATTGAGGACGAGGCCATCATCGCGATGGATCTGGAAGCCATCGTCACCGACATGGGGCACCAGGTCACCGGTATTGCCCGTACCGAAGCCAGCGCGCTGGAGCTGGCCGCCCAGGAACCCGCCGATCTGATCCTTTCGGACATCCAGCTGGCGGACAAATCCAGCGGTATCGACGCGGTAAACGGCATCCTGGCAAAGCACGGCGATCGTCCGGTGATCTTTATCACCGCCTATCCCGAACGGTTGCTGACCGGCGAAGGGCCGGAACCCGCCTTCCTCATTTCCAAACCCTATGCCGAGGAACAGGTGCGTTCCGCGGTCAGCCAGGCCATGTTCTTCTCCTCGACCGAAACATTGAAGGTCTGAGCACCGGGGCCAGTGAGGAAGCCCCACAGCTACCCAAGTTCTGGACGGGCCGCGTTGCGCGGCCCGTTTCATTTTGCGCATACCTTGCTGGTCGGCCGCATCGCAGCGCCGCGGTCGCCCGCGGTCAGTTCGCAAACCCAGGCCGCTCCGTGCTTGGTCGGTCGGGGTACAGGCCTAATGGCAGGCGCTGCGCGCCTGCCACCTTCCGCCACTCAATCAGGACTTGGCGATTGCCCGCAGCATCCAGGCAGCCTGCTCGTGGAAAGCGGAACGCGCGGTGGCGAGGTCTTCGGTCACGATATCGCGGCGCCCCGACGCAACTTCCGCAAGGGCATGCAGGCGGTGGGCGACGCGCTCGTGGTTGGCGACGAGATCTTCGGCCATCTCCCGCGCGGTCAGCTCACCGTCCGCATCCTCAATCCGAGACGAGCTCAGGATCTCCTCCATCCGGGACGGGGCCAGATGCCCAAGTGCCCGCACCCGTTCCGCCAGTTCGTCAGCGGCAGCAAACATGTTCTCGTAGTGCTCCTCGGTCAGCTTGTGCATCGAATAGAAGGCCGGGCCTTCGACGTTCCAGTGATACGCGTGGGTCTTGAAGACCAGGCGATAGGTATCCGCCAGCACATCGGACAGCCCCTTGGCGATCGCACTGGTGTCCCGAACGCCAGTCTTTACGGAATCGGCGCTCGGCGTGATGGAAAGCGTGTCAGTCATGGTTGGCTCCTTGCCTAAAGTGTCTGGTGTTCAGTTCGTAAGACAAAGACCCAACGTCGGCGCTTTGCCATGGTTCCGGTTGCTCTGAAAGATTGACAGCGCCAACCGAAGGAAGATGGCTGTGGGCCGACCGCAGCTGGCGGCCCGAGGCCCGCGCAGGTTCAGCGTCTGGCACGAAAGACCAGCGCGACCACGAACAGAACAAGAAAGATGAAAAAAAGGATCTGAGCGATCCCGGCAGTGGCCGCAGCGATGCCGCCAAATCCGAAGATACCGGCGATGATTGCGACGACCAGAAATATCAAGGCCCAGTTTAGCATGCCGTATCCTTTTCAGTGACGTCTTGTGTGGGACCAACCCGCGGTCTTGGCAAAAGTTCCCGCCGCCTGTCTACGCCGACGCCGCAGGGACCGCCCCCAAGCAAGCCCACCCGGGGCGTGGACACACGCGTTGCCCCCGCGGTTGCCACCTTCGTCCCGCCCCGCTGGTTGCCCCTGCGGCCTTCTGTCCCCCCCCCTCTACTCGTGACGGCTCCTCCAGTCCGGACGTTTACCTGAGGCGGAACTTTTTCTGGGGCTGCACTGTTAAGGTTGCGAAAGGAGAACAGACATGGCTGAGGCAAGAACACTTACATCCGTCAAGACCGAGGTGTCCGAAGCAGGCGCATTTGCACGGGAGGCGGCAGCATCGCTGACCAAGGCCGCAAAAACCGCTGCCGATGCGGCGGTTGAAACAGGCGAGCAGGCCCGTGGCCGGGTTGCAGCAGAGACCCAGGAGGTCGTGAAATCATTGCATAGCGTTGCGGACGGGGGGCGCAGGTTTATGCGTGAAAACCCCGCACTGACGCTGGCCGCCGCTGCAGGGGTTGGCGTGCTTATCGGCCTGGCGGCCCGCAAGAAGCGCTGACCGCCCCCCCCCCAGATAAGACTGTAATCGCGCCCCCGCCGCAGCCGGGGACGCACGTGCTGGCAGTGCCGCCACGCTCTGGGGCGCAGACTGACGATCCCTGAATGGAGCCGAGCGGCACTTGCCGAAATCTGGTTGGAACCAACCGGCATCCGACTGCGTTAGGACGGTGAACCCACGCGCCGGAGGTGACTATGCAACTCCCAAACGAACGGCTCGAACAGTTACACACAGAGCTTCGCACTGCGCTCAGCGAGCGGCAGAGCGAACACGCGCGCACGCAGCACGCGTACGGTGAGGTTCCCCGTCAGCTCGACCAGGCTGAGACAGAAATCCGCAACTGGACAGAGGATGCCCAAACGGTCCGGGCTGACACCCGCGACGACCGTGCAATTGCCGATCTGGTGGAGCGCGCGAAACAGATCAATCAGAAGCTTTGCCAAAGCTTTGGATAGATATCCGCCCTATGACCGTCCCCCCGTCATACAGGCGGACCCGAGGGACGCACGGCCCTCCCCCCCGGAATTCAGCCGGGCGCCGTGCGTCCCGTTTTTCTTGGCCGCGCCTGTCGTCAAGGGCGAGTTTGGCGGCGCATGCCGACATGACGTCCATTGGTCCGGCAAACGCATACGGGGGTAACCCAGGTTAATGAACAATATGGACGCCACGGAGTTCTTCGGCCTCGCGCCCTATCACATGATGCTCGCGGCCGTGGGTGTGATTATCATCCTTGCCCATTGGGGGCCGCGCTTCGTCTCGTCGCGCGAACCCGCCTCCGCGCCGTTGCTGATCCTGTTGGGGGTGGCCAGCGCCTGGTTGGTCCCGTGGCTGCCGGAGATGCCCGACCCGCGCAGCTCCCCCAAACCTTGGGAGATCGTCAGCGAGCTGACCGTGATTATCGCGCTGTTCACGGCCGGACTGCGCCTGGACAGCCTGAGCCCCTGGCAGAAATGGATACCGACAGCCCGGCTGTTGCTGATCGGCATGCCCCTGACCATCTTCGCCATGGCGCTGATGGGCTGGGGGCTGGCCGGGATGACGCTCGCCGGGGCGGTTCTCCTGGGTGCGGTTCTGGCGCCGACCGACCCTGTCTTGGCGGGCGATGTGCAGGTGGGGCCCCCGCAGGAAGGCGACGAACATCCGGTGCGCTTTACCCTGACCACAGAGGCGGCGCTGAATGACGGGCTGGCCTTTCCCTTTGTTTATCTGGGCATCGCCATCGCGTTGCAGGGGGCCGACCCGCAGGGCTGGCTAGTTGAATGGGTGGCGATTGATGTGATCTACCGGATTACCGTCGGCGCGGTGATGGGAATCTGTGGCGGCTGGGCGTTGGGACAGGTGCTGTTCAACGTGCCCCGCCGCGCGGTGCTGGCCGATACCGGGTCTGGTGTCGTGGCCATTGCCGGTGTGCTGCTGTGCTACGGCTCCACCGAATTGGTCGAGGGGTACGGCTTCATCGCCGTCACGATGATGGGCCTCACCCTGCGCCGCATCGAGAGCGCGCACCGGTTTCATCGCCGCTTGCATGATTTCTGCGAAACCATCGAACATGCGCTCACGGCGCTGCTGCTGGTAGCGCTGGGTCACATTCTGCCCACGGTTCTTGCGGACCTGACCTGGACGCATTTTGCGATGGCGCTGTTGCTGATCGTCGTCGTGCGGCCCCTCGCCGGGTGGATTTCGCTGGTCGGCTCGCAGCTGCCGCGCCGGGACCGGCAGGTGGTGTCAGTGTTTGGCGTGCGTGGGATCGGGTCGATTTATTACCTTTGCTACGCCGGTACGCATCTTGAGTTCGTGAATGAGCTGGATCTCTGGGCCTTGATCGGTTTGTCCATCCTGCTGTCGACCATGCTGCATGGGTTCTCGATCGGTTGGGTGATGGACAAGATCAGGAGTTGAGCCACGCCAACCGGAGCCGTCAACAACAAAGACCCAGCGGGGGTACCGCTGGGTCTTGTGCAATTTTTAGATCCAAACCGAACTTCAGACCGGAGGCTTGCCCTTGATCGCCCGCGCCACCAGCGCGACAACAAAGAGCACCAGAAAGACCAGGAACAAGATCTTTGCGATCCCGGCCGCGGTGCCTGCTACACCGCCGAAGCCCAGCAGCGCCGCAATAAGTGCAATGACCAGAAATGTAAGTGCCCAACCAAGCATGTTCTTACTCCTTTCAGAAGGGCTGCAATGAACTGCAGTTAGCTGTTCAACCCCCAAAGCGGCCATTTGGTTCCCAGCGCGCGCCGCGGCTGCACGCGGACGACCGGTCGGCTGGCGGCACAGCGACGGGTCAGGCGGCACCCAATGCGCTTTATCCTATTGGCAGGACTGGCCTTCTCGGAGAGCGGCTGCCGGGGCCCGTTCCGCGCCGAACTGGGCGCGCGTCCGGTTGGCGACCCATACCAGCGTCAGCATCACCGGCACCTCGACCAGCACCCCCACCACCGTGGCCAGCGCCGCACCAGAGTGCAGGCCGAACAGGCTGATCGCCACCGCCACCGCCAATTCAAAGAAGTTCGAGGTGCCGATCAGCGCGCAGGGGGCGGCGATCCGGTGTGGCACCCGCAGCGCGAAGGCCGCGCCATAGGCGATGAAGAAGATGCCGTAGCTCTGGATCAGGATCGGCACCGCGATCATCGCGATCACCGCGGGACGGTCCAAGATCACCTGCCCCTGAAGCCCGAACAGGATCATCACCGTGGCGATCAACCCGATCACCGATACCGGCTTGATCCGGGACAGGAAACCGGCGATCCGCACGTCGCTGCCCAGATGCGCACGGGTCCACAGCCCGGCCGCCAGCGGCAAGGCCACGAACAGCACCGCAGACAAGATCAGCGTGGTCCAAGGCACAGTGATGTCCGTCACCCCCAGCAGAAAGGCGACGATTGGCGCAAAGGCAAACACCATGATCAGGTCGTTCACCGACACCTGCAGCAGGGTGTAGTTTTCATCGCCCCGCGTCAGCTGGGACCAGACAAACACCATCGCGGTACAGGGGGCCGCCCCCAACAGGATCAGCCCGGCAATGTACTGCTGCGCATCGGCGGGGTGTACAAAGCGCGCGAACACCACCTCAAAGAACAGCACCCCCAGCGCCGCCATCGAGAAGGGCTTTATCAGCCAGTTCACAGCCAGCGTAATGGCCAGCCCCTTGGGCTGGCGGGCCACGTCTTTCAGGCTGGCGAGGTTCACCCCGATCATCATCGGATAGACCATCGCCCAGATCAGCACCGCCACCACGAGGTTGACGCGGGCGACCTCTGCCGCAGCAATGGCATTCATCAGGCCGGGCGCCAGATTGCCAAGCGCAATGCCCGCCGCCATCGCCAGCGCCACCCAGACGCTGAGGTACTTCTCGAAAATGTTCATGACAAGACCTCGTTTTCGGTCGCGGCGGACAGGCGTCCGGCTGCCAGCGCGCTGAGCGCCACCATCACCGCCGCGGTGCCGAGGCAGGCCGACAGGCCGCCGATCTGATAGGTCAGCCCGGACAACACCGTGCCCAAGAGCCGCCCGCCCGCGTTGGCCATGTAATAGAACCCGACATCCATGGTGACCCGCTCCTCCTTGGAGAAGGCAAGGATCAGATATGAATGCAGCGCGGAATTAACTGCAAACAACCCACCAAAGATCAAGAGCCCTGCCACCAGAACCGCGGTCAACCACCCCGCCGGCGCGCTGGCGACCAGCACGGCTGCGGCCAGACCCGCAGGCACCGCCGCCAGCACCGCAGCCCAGGTGCGCGCTGCGGCAATCAACTCTGCTTCGCTGCGGTCGGCCGCCCGCAGCAGACGCGGTGCGGCGGCCTGTACGGCGCCGTACAGGATGATCCAGACCGCCATGAAACTGCCGATCAGGAAAAACGTGGCGCGGTTGCCCGCCTCGCTGCCATCCGACAGCACTGCGTAGAAATAGACCGGAATGCCGACCACGAACCAGACGTCGCGGGCGCCGAACAGGAACACCCTCGCCGCCGACAGCCAGTTGATGTTCGCAGATTTGGAGAACACCTCGGAAAACTTGGCGCCCTTGCGTCCGCGCGGAAGACCCGCAGGCATCGCCACAAGCACCGCGATCAGGATCACCGCCAGCACCGCCGCCATGCCCAGCGTGGCCCAGGCAAAGCCCGCCGTCGCCAACAGCCCCGCCCCCAGGAGAAAGCCCAACCCCTTGACCGCGTTCTTGGACCCGGTCAGCAGCGCAACCCAGCGAAACAGCCCGTCGCCTTCCTTGGGCGCCAGCACCTTGACCGCGGATTTCGAGGCCATCTTGGCCAGATCCTTGGCGACGCCCGACAGCCCCTGCACCCCCATGACAAAGGCCACCGAGGTGGCGATCTGCCAGCTCGGATCCAGCTGCGACAACGCTACCAGCGCCACCACCTGAAGCCCAAGCCCCGCATAAAGCGTCGACGTCAGACCGAAGCGCGCCGCGATCCACCCTGCCGACAGGTTTGTGGCCATGCCCGCGACTTCATACAGAACAAACAGATAGGCCAGCTGCACCGGGCTGAAACCCAGCGTGTGGAAATGCAAAAGCACCAGCATCCGCAGCGCACCGTCTGTCAGCATGAACGCCCAATAGGCCGCCGTCACCGCCGCATAGGCCGCCAGCCCGCTGGGCGGCACGGCGCGTGTGTCAGGGCGCGGTGTCACAGGCTGTCCCCCACCATACGCGCCACGTCCACCAGCCGGTGGGCATAACCCATTTCGTTGTCGTACCAGGCGTAGACCTTCACCTGGGTGCCGTTCACCACCATGGTCGAGGGCGCATCCACGATAGAGGAGCGTGTGTCGTTGGTATAATCCGCGGACACCAGCGGCCGCTCCTCATAGCCCAGAATGCCGGCCAGCGGCCCCTCGGCGGCGGCTTTGAACAGGGCGTTCACCTCCTCGGCGGAGGTTTCGCGGTCCAGCTCGAAGACGCAATCGGTGATCGAGGCGTTCAGCAGCGGCACCCGCACGGCATGGCCGTTCAGCTTTCCGGTCAGCTCCGGATAGATCAGCGTGATCGCGGTGGCACTGCCCGTGGTGGTCGGGATCAGCGAGTTCAGCGCCGAGCGCGCCCGGCGCAGATCCTTGGCAGGCCGGTCCACGATGGTCTGTGTGTTGGTCACATCATGGATGGTGGTGATCGAGCCGTGCTTGATGCCAAAACCTTCGTGCAGGACCTTGACCACCGGCGCCAGGCAGTTGGTGGTGCAGCTGGCGGCAGTCACGATGCGGTGGCGCCGCGGCTCATAGGTCTCATGGTTTACGCCATAAACGATATTCGCCGCATCGCCGTCCTTCACAGGCGCCGACACGACCACTTTTTTTACGCCCGCCTCGAAATAGGGCGCCAGTTTGGCTTCGGTCTTGAACACGCCAGTGCAGTCGATCACCACATCCACGCCGTCCAGCGGCAGGTCTTCTATCCGGCGGCTGCAATGCACCGGCAGGCGGGTGCCGTCGATGGTGATGCTTTCGTCGTCAAAGCTGAAATCGGCTGACCAGCGGCCATGGACGGTGTCGAACTCCAGCAGATGCGCGTGCATCTCGGGTGAGCCGACAGCGTCATTGATCCAGGCGATCTGAACGCCGCTTTCCAACAGCGGTTTCAGTGCCAGCTTGCCCATCCGGCCCAGGCCGTTCAACGCGTATACAGTCATGATCTTTCCTTCGTTTTCCAAGTGGCCCGTCAGAGCGGCCCGTCAGAGGGTCAGCGCGATGTCGTCCACCGCCTTTTGCAAAGACACCCGGTCCAGCTCGGCAATCGGCAGCGCGGCAAAGGCCTGGATCCGGTTCTTCAGCGTGCCGTAGGCCTGCTGAAAGGCGAGGCTCCGTTCCGCATCGCTGCCCTCGGCCTTGACCGGGTCCGGCATACCCCAATGCCCTGAAAGCGGCTGCCCCTCCCAGGTCGGACATTCCTCGTTTGCGGCTTGGTCGCAGACGGTGAAGACAAAATCGAACTTGGGCGCGCCGTCGACCATGAACTCGCTGACATTCTTGGACCGGAGCGGCGCCACATCGTGCCCCTTGGCACGCAGCGTCTCGACCGCAATGGGGTTCAGCTCGGACGACGGTTTGGTGCCTGCCGAAAAGACATTGAAGCGATCCCCGCCAATGCTGCGCAGCAGCGTTTCGGCAAAGATCGAGCGGGCAGAATTGCCAGTGCAGATAAACAGTACGTTGTAACGCGGGTCCGGCATGGTGGGGTCCTCTGGTTTCAGATCGGGCTGGACAGGCAGGCACAACTCCGGGCGACCCCGGCAGCAGTCAAAGAACAGCGCGTCCATGGTCTCGCGGATGCCACCCAGATCCGCCTGATAGTACAGCCAGGTTCCTTCGCGGGCCTGTGTGACCAGCCCTGCCTGCATCAAAGCAGAGAGATATGACGACAATGTGCTGGATTTCACATCCAGCGCTGCGCCGATCTCCCCGGCGGGAACACGGTCTGGATAACGGCGCATCAGCAGCCGGAACACGGACAGGCGCTGGGGGTGCCCCAGAACGGACAGACGGAGGGGAATCGTTTTTTCCATATTTCGGGTTTTATCGAAATATTGAGGTCAGGCAAGAGAGAAATGGCCGGTTGCCCCGCCCACAGTTTCGGTCGAGCGGTTGCCATCGGGCGCGAACACGGCTCTACTCCCCAAAGTTACCTGCCGGCCGAACCGCCGGGAGAGGCTACGGAGCGCATGATGACGAACACCCCCACCTTGACCGGTCTTTTGAACCAGCCGTTTGGCGCCGCGCCGCCGCCCCTGCCGCACGGGCCGTTCCGGTTCTTTGCGCTGGACGTGGAGACGGCCAATCATGATCGCGGCAGCATTTGCCAAGTGGGCGTGGCCTGCGTCCGGCAGGACGATACGATCGAAACCTGGTCAACGCTGGTCAACCCTCTCACGAACCGATGGGTTTTCAGCGGCTTGCACGGCATCACGGCGGCCATGGTGCGGGCAGCGCCGACCATTTGCCGCGTCCTGGATCTGTTGGAGCCGGCGCTGAGCGGTCGCACCGTTTACCAGCACTCGGGGTTCGACCGCAGCGCCATCCGGGCCGCCTGCGCCGGGTTGCAGCGCGCCGAGCCGCAGTGGGGCTGGCAGAACAGCGTCAGCGTCGCGCGCCGGGCCTGGCCCGAGCTGAAGGGCAACGGCGGTCACGGGCTCGCATCCCTCAAGACCTATCTGGGCTTGGATTTCGAACACCATGACGCGGGCGAGGATGCCCGCGCAGCCGCCGAGGTGGTCCTGCACGCCGAAGCTTGCAGGCGCTAGGGTCTCACAGAACCCCGTGACGTCCGATCGGCAGCATCATCGGTCGCCCCGACACCGGATCCGGCACCACCCGGCAATCGAGGCCAAAGACCTCTGCCACCATGGCCGGGGTCAGGATCTCTTCGGGTGGGCCGGCGCGGTGCAGCTTCCCCCCCGCCATGGCCGCAAGCCAGTCGCAATAGCGCGCGGCCAGGTTCAGATCGTGCAGCACCATCACCACCGTCGTGCCGCGGTCGTGGTTCAGGTCGCGCAGCAGGTCCAGCACTTCGATCTGGTGGTTGATGTCCAGAAAGGTGGTCGGCTCGTCCAGCAACAGAATCCCGGTCTCCTGCGCCAGCGCCATGGCGATCCATACCCGCTGACGTTGCCCGCCCGACAGCTCATCCACGTCCCGGTCCGCCAGATCGGCGGTGCCAGTGGCCTCCAGCGCGGCCAGAACGGCGCGCTCGTCCGCTGCACTCCAGCGCGCGAACAGCCCCTGATGCGGGTGGCGACCACGCCCGACCAGATCCAGAACGGTGATCCCGTCTGGCGCAATCGGCGTCTGCGGCAGCAGGCCCAGATTTCGGGCCAGACTGCGCGGGGCTATGCGATGAATGTCCGCGCCATCCAACAGCACCCGTCCCCGCTCCGGCGGCAGCAGCCGCGACAGCGCGCGCAAGAAGGTCGATTTGCCGCAGGCGTTGGCGCCAACAATGCCGGTTATCCGCCCCTTCGGCACCTCGAAATTTACGCCGCGCAGCACGCTGCGGCCACCATATCCGGCGTGCAGGTTTTCGGCGCTTAGCTGTTTCAGGTTCGGGCGCATCAGGCGGTTCCTTTCCGGTGCATGTGGACAATCAGGTAGAGCAGATAGGGCGCGCCCAGCACACCTGTGACGATGCCCACCGGATAGCGCGCGGGCAGCAGGATCTGCCCGGTGAAATCGGCCAGCACCACCAGCAGCGCCCCCACCAGCGCCGACAGGATCAGCAGCGGCCCGCCCGCGCGGGTCAGGCGGCTGGCGATGGGGCGTGCCAGAAAGGCAACGAAGGAAATCGGCCCGCAGACCGCAGTTGCAACGGCGATCACGCCCACGGCCGACAGCACCACCAGCAGGCGGCTGCGCGCTACCGCAACCCCGATGGCGGCGGCGGTGTCATCCCCCATCTGCAACGCCGCCAGGGCGCGGCTCTGCGTCAGCAGCAGCCCCCCCAACAGCAGCAAGGCCACCGCCAGCGGCACGGACTGGTCCAGCGTGGCACCGTTGAGGGTGCCGCTCAGCCAGCGCAGCGCCTCCTGCAGGCTCCAGCTCGGCGCCTTGGACAGGGCATAGGCGACAAAGCTGTTGAGCATGGCGGCGATGCCGATCCCCACCAGGATCAGCCGCCCGCCAGCCACCCCGTCACGCCAGGCCAGCAGATAGATCGCCGCGGCCACCACCAATGCTGCCAGCACCGCGAAGACCGCGATCCAGACACCGCTCACCCCCAGGAACACGATACCGCCCACCGCGGCGGCACTGGCCCCGGCCGAAATGCCGATGATGTCGGGGCTGGCCAGCGGATTGCGCAGCAGCACCTGAAAAGCGGCCCCCGCCAGTCCAAAACCCACCCCCGCAAGCGCCCCCACCAGCGCGCGCGGCATCCGCAGCTCGCGCACGGTAAAGGTCTCGCCCGGCACCGTGCCGCCTGCCAGCACGCGCAGCACGTCCAGCGGCGCGGTGACCGACTGGCCCACGGTCAGGGTCAGCGCAATTCCGGCCAGCACCAAGCCCGCGATCAGCCAGGTGACCCGCAGCAGCCCGCGCCTGCGGGCCAGGCGCATGCGGCGGAACGTCTGCAGCGGCGGCAGGTCAGGCGGCGCAACGCCTGCTTGGACAGAAGAGTGCATCACAGCTCACGGATCCTTTTGCGGCGGACAATGGCAATGAAGACAGGGGCGCCGACAAAGGCGGTGACGACCCCGGCCTCCAGCTCTGACGGGCGGACCAACATGCGGCCGACAACATCCGCCAGCAGCAGCAGGATAGCGCCGCCCAGCGCGCTCAGCGGCAGCAGGGTCCGGTGGTCCACCCCTGCCAGCAGACGGCAGGCATGTGGCACCACCAGCCCGACAAAGCCGATCGGCCCGCACACCGCGGTCGCCGCGCCGCACAGGATGACCGCCCCCAGCGCCGCCGCCATGCGGGCCACGGCGACCCGTTCGCCCAACGCCGCTGCGGCCTCGTCCCCCAGTGCCAGCAGGTTGAGGTTGCGCGCTGACAGCAGTGACAGCAGCGTTCCGACTGCCAGGAATGGCAGCATCGGCAGGATGGCATCATAGGTCGCACCGCCCACGCCACCGATCTGCCAACTTTGGACACCCTCAGCGATATCGCCGCGCGGCAGGATGATCGCCACCGTGAAGGAAGCCAACGCCACGGAGGCTGCAGCCCCCGCCAGCGCCAGTTTCAGCGGCGAGGCCCCGCCGCGCCCCAGGCTGGCGACCGCATAGACAAAGCAGGCCGCCACCGAGGCGCCGCCGATCCCCGCCCACAGGAACCCGACGCGCGACTGCATGTCGAACCAGGCGACGCCGATGACCACCGCCATGGCCGCACCCGCGTTGCCCCCCAGGATACCCGGATCAGCCAATGGGTTGCGGGTCACCCCTTGCATCACTGCACCAGCCAGCCCCAGACCGGCCCCGGCCAGTGCCGCCAGCAGGGTGCGCGGCATGCGCATCTGCACCACCGCCTGCTCCAGCGTCTCGGCCTGCCCGTGCAGGCCCGCCCATACGTCCTGCCAAGCCACCGGCCGTGCCCCCCAGGCCAGAGAGGCCAGACCGGCCAGCCCCAACACCAGCAACAACAGCGCACCACTCCAGCCGGCGCCGAGCCAGCCCAGGCGCGACCTCGGCTGGCGTGCGGCAGCCGCGCCGCGGGTACGGGCGCCTGCAATGCTCATTCGGCCTGCCGTGCAGCTTTGGCCAGGCGGCTGACGTAGCTGTCCAGAACCCATTCGATTGCCAGCGGCGTCGGGTTGGCGCCGGTGCCTAACGGGTCATTGTTCATCAGCACCAGGGCGTCATTGCGGATCACCGGCATGCGCGCCGTCAACGGGTTGCTGCGCAGGCTATCCAACAGATCGTCATTACCATAGGTCACGGCGATGTCGACATCGGTGAACTCGTCGATCCGCTCGACGCTGATCTCCCCCGCGTACCGCCCCGGTTTGCTGGCCTCGCGCACGCTTTGCGGCGAGACCATGCCCAGATCCTCAAAGAACTGCACCCGCGGGTCATTGGCGGAATAGAAACGGATTACGCTCAGATCGCGTGCCCGCAGGTGGGTGATGAACATTGCTCGTTTGCCCTTGATCTCGGGATGTTTGGCAACCGCATCAGCGATGCGGCGTTCGATGCGGGCGATCAACGCCTCTCCATCCGCCGCCCGGCCCATGGCGGTGGCATTCAGGCGGATCGTTTCGCGCCAGGTGATCGCCCAGGGGCCGACGGTGTAGGCCACGACCGGTGCAATCTTGCTCAGCGTGGCATAGTCGGACGGGCTGATGCCGGAATAGGCCGCAAGGATCAGGTCCGGTTTGGTCGCCGCCACCGCTTCGAAATCAATGCCGTCCCCCTCGTCGAACAGCGCGGGCATCTCTGCGCCGAGGTCTGCCAATCGTGCCTCTACCCAGGGAAAGACGCCGTTGCTGTCGTCATCACCGAAGTTGACCTTGGCAAACCCCACCGGCACCACCCCAAGCGCCAACGGCACCTCGTGGTTGCTCCAGCCCACGGCGGCGATGCGTGTGGGTTTCTCTGGCACTATGGTGGTGCCCAGCGCGTGTTCGATCCGAACTGGAAAATCATCGGCCCGCAAGGATGTTGCCATCGTCAGCGCAATGGACAAAACCGCCAGGACCGTCGGCAAAATCGCCAGCCGCACCGGCACCCGCATCGTCTTTCGCATCGTCACTCTCCTGTGTTCAGATCAGCCCTTGGCGGTGCCGGTAACCGCCGCGCAGGCCGCCGGTCAACCGATGCCGGCGGAGCGCAGGTCAGTTTCCCGACAAAAACACTAAACAAACCGCAGGAACCAACCAAAAAAGTGGATTCCTACAATACCGGCCTGCCCCCGGCTGCGTAGAGAGCGCCGCGAACGAAGGGAAAGCCACGTCCCGGCTGTCGGCAGACAGAGCCGCGGCACCAGCGCCACCGACTTCACCTTCCGGTCCAGCCCGCAGCCGCGCGCAGGCCGCCTCAAACCGCATCTGCGGACAACCACTCACACTCCTACGGGTACAGTAGAATGCAATCTGACTTTTCGACCCTTTCCGGCGACGGCAGCAGCAAGGCCCGCCGTCTGACAACGGTCCTTCTGGGCTGTTCCGCCCTCACCTGCGCCCCGGCACTGGCGCTGGCGCAAGACAGCACGGCCGCCAGCGTGACGCTGGAAACAATCACCGTGCAGTCAGGGGACGACAGCACCACCTTCGTCGCCGAGGAAACCGCTGCGGGATCAGGCCTGTCTGCCGATATTCTGGACACGGCGGCGACGGTGTCGGTGGTAACTGCCCGCGAAATCAAGGCCCGCGGTGCCGAGACCATCGAACAGGTGGTGAACTATACGCCTGGGGTGGTGACGGACTACTACGGCGCCGACCACCGCTTCGACTATTTCCGGGTACGCGGCTTTGACGCCTATACCTACCGCGACGGGTTGCGCATCGGCAGCAACTTTGGCGGTGTGCGCGAGGAACCTTATGCCTTTGACCGGGTGGAAGTGGTGAAGGGCGCCAACTCCACCACCTTCGGCGTCTCTGACCCCGGCGGTGCCGTGAACTTTGTCAGCAAGACGCCAAAGTCCGGCCGCTATGGCGAGGCCTACCTGTCCTTTGGCAGTTTCAACAAGGCAGAAGTCGGCTTTGATTTTGGTGACGACCTGAACGACACCGGCACGCTGGCCTATCGTCTGGTCGGAGTGCTGCGCGATGCGGATGCCGAATGGGATTACTCGCAGGACGATGAGAGCTATCTGGCCGCCAGCCTCGCCTGGCGCCCCTCGGACACCACCAGCCTGGTGTTCAGCCTCGACCACCTGAACCGCGACTCCGTGCCCGGTGGCGGCGGCCATCCAGTAAACACCGATTTCGACGCCAGCCGCTACTTCGGTGAGCCGGATTTCAATTACCGCGGCATCGACCGCACCACCGCCACGCTGATGTTCGATCATGAATTCGGCAGCGGTCTGCAACTGGGCGTCTCTGCCCGCTACACCGACCTGGAGTCGGACTTCGGCTATGTCTACCTGGATGACCGCGGCAGCCCCGGAGATGGCTCCACCGACCGGGCGCTTTTCGCCAGCGACAGCGCGGGCGAGGATTTTGTGCTGAATGCCAACCTGCAATACAACGCAATGATCGGCTCGGTGCGCAGCCGGACCCTGGCCGGGATCGAATACACAGACGCCAGCACAGACAGCATGAACTGGTGGACACCCGCGGATCCGATCACCGACCCTGACACCTTTACCTACACCGGCGGCTACAGCCTGGACGGGCTGGCCCCTTACCGCAACCGCCGGACCGAAACCACGACCAAGAGCGTGTACCTGCAACAGGAATTGACCTTCAGCGACCGTCTGATCACCAACCTTGGCCTGCGCTATGACGACGGCGAAACCATCCAGACCAATCTGTTCAACGGCGCGGTCAGCCGCGGCGAATACGACGACACCACGGCGCGCCTTGGCCTGACCTACAAGATCACGCCTGATCTGTCCGTCTACGGCAACTACGCCGAATCCATCGTTCCGGCAGGGCTGACGGTGGAACCAGAGCGCGGCGAGCAGCTGGAAGCGGGCGTGAAGTACCGCCCGGCCGGCGGGCGCGCTTTGCTGACAGCCTCGGTTTATGATCTGACCAAGTTCAACATGACCGTGACCAATCCCAACACCATGCTGGAAGAAACCATCGGCGAATCCCGTGTGCGCGGCATCGATCTGGAAGCCAAGGTCGACCTGTTTCGGAACGTCTCGGTCATCGCGGGCTATTCCCATATGGATTCGGAGATCGTCAACGATGGCGATGGCGGCAATGGTGGCAACGCGTTGCAGTTCGTGCCCGACAACATGGCCTCGGTCTGGGTGAACTATACGCTGCCGGGTCAGGGCGCGCGCGGCGATATGACCTTTGGCCTGGGCGCGCGCTACACCGGGGCGATGTGGTTCGACAATGCCAACACCCGCGAAGGAGAGTCCTTCACCGTGGTCGATGCGGCGTTTTCCTATGACCTGGCAGCGGACACCAGCCTGCAGCTGAATGTGACCAACCTGCTGGACGAAAAGCATGTGACCGGCGGCATCGGGGCCAATTGGTATTCCCCCGCCCGCACCGTCAGCGCCACGCTGACCCGCCGCTGGTAAACGTCATGGCGCCCGCACAGGCATTTGTCCGGGCGCCATACCGCTCACCGCAACGCGATCACCCGCTGAGCGAGCGACGCCAGTTGGCGGGGGTCTGCCCCGCCACCGTGCGAAACACCTTGGTGAAATGCGATTGATCGGCGAAGCCGAGACGCCCGGCGATCTCCGCGACGCTCAGCCCGGTTTCCCGCAGCAGTTCCTGAGCGCTGCGCACCCGCTGCTCTTTTTGCCATTGCAGGGGCGACATGCCAGTTGTGCTTTTGAAGGCATGCGAGAACCAGCTTTCCGACAGCCCCACGACCGCCGCCATGTCAGACACCGGCATCCGCCGCCCGCCGCGTTTGGCAAAGGCGGAGTTCAGCTTTTGCATCTGATAGGATGTCAGCCGCCCCGCGCAGCGTTGCGGTGCCGCCAGTTCCGGCGACAGGGCCGCCATCAGCGCGGCGCGGGCGAGGCTTTCGAAGTAGAGATCATCATGCGCGGCGTTGGAAATCTCGTGGATCAGAAGCGTTGCCAGGCTGTGGATCTGCGGCGTGCTGGCGCGCTCCAACATCCGGCTCATCAGCGATTCGGCCAGGTTCTCGCCCAATGCGGGCACCAGGTCATTTCGCAGCCAAGTTGGGTCAAAATGCAGATCCAGATGCCGAAACTCCAGCCCTGCAGTGAAATAGCTGCGCAGCGTGAACCCCGCTGGCACATAGACGATGCCCGAAACCGGCCGTCCCGCCCACTTGGGATCCGCGCCGCCTTCGCAGACCTGCACGCTGGACATGTCATCCGTGAACAGCATCAGTCGCGGCACATCCGACCAATAGGTGCCGCTTGCCCCGCGACCGGCTTTGGCCTGCCAATGCAGCCCAAGCACCCCATTGCAAAACCGCGAAACCGCGGGATCTGTGACCTCGACTCCGGCCGTTCGCCCCCGAAAATTCTGAAGCAGCGTCATCTTCGTATTCCTTGCCTGACACGAATGGATGAACTGCTGGCGGGTGACCCTGGCGCCGCGAAATGCTGACGCAGCGGCCCATGCTGGCTGGCAAGTTTCCGGCAGCCACCATACAGCGATCGCATCAGGATTTCCAAGGGCCCCGCGACAGGTCCGTCCTGCCCCCTGATATCTGCCCTGCCACTGCCCTGCATCTGCCCCTCACCCGGCCCTGCGCGGCCCGTCGCGACGGACCTGGGACGCGGCGGAGCTCAGGCGCAGTACAGGTCCTTGCGGTTCTGGCGGTGGCGGCTGACCAGTTTTTTCTGCTGTTCGCGCGACGGGACTTTGCGCGCCGGTGTCGGGTCCGACCGGCCATGGGCCGCGTCTGGGAAGATGGCCATGAACTCCTGACGCGCCGCTTTGCTCAGCGCAGCAATCGTTTTTCGGTTCGCTAGAAAACTCTCGGTCGGGGCACCGTCGGCAAAGACAATTTCGTGCGCGCCTAGAACCAGGTGGAAGTATTCGACCTCCTCCAACGCGTCACACACATCGACCCCCGACAGGCTGGTCAGCCGTATCGCGGCGACCATGACCGTGTCGCAGTCAAACATGCGTCGCACGATGCTGGAGCGCACCACCATCCGATGCTGACGCGACACCAGCAGGTCTTTGACCGGCACACCATCCCCCAAAGCGTCGGCGGCAATGCGCACCGGATACAGCTTATGGTTCCGCGCCAGCTCCTGCCGCGTGATCCGGCGGCGCAGAACCAGCCGCACACGCTGAAACCCATTGTCCAGTGTCTGCACCATGTCGCCCTGGCGCAGTTCTTCCACCGGAACCGCGCCTGCCTGCGTGGTCACCAGTGTTCCGCGGGTCAGGCAGGCCACCGCGGTCGGGACCAGATCGCCGTCAACCTTCATCGAGTCGATATCGGAATTCCACTTCAGGTCGCCCAGAAACCCGCCTTCGGGCAATCCGGTAAAGTCGACGACCATGGTGGTGAACAGATCCCCCTGCGCGGGGCTGCCTTGCAGATTGACGATACCGGAGTACGTGACGGCGAGCTCACCGGTCATCGTGTCGTGTTCCGGGGCAAGGTGAAACGGGAAACCGTTTTTCGACCCTGCCGTGGACCCGCCCGCCGGGTCGTCATCGGTGGTAAAGGTCGTATCAAACACTGAGCTGGCGGGTTGCAGGTCAATTTCCAGCGACGTCAGCATCTTGGTCGCCGACAGCTCGTGCCATTCGTTGCCATAGAACAGGTCCACCCCCTGCCCATTCGCCCCCCCATTGGTATAGGGGTCAAGCGCCTCCCAAGTCAGGACCTCGGTCGTGCCGTCAGCATAGGTGGCCACGATTCTTGCCCCGTCCAGATCGACGCCGCGGGACATCGTATCCTCTCGGATGCCATGCACGCTTTCATGCGGGCTTTCCTCGGTTCTGAGGATATCAATGCCTGGCACGTCACATATCTCCCAATGTCTGCATACCGTGTGCGACCACTCAGGGCCATCGGAACGGCGCAGCGGGCACGCCCCCCCAGTTATGGCAAGGCTGTGCCCCAAATACCCGGAACGCGGTAGACCTTGCGTATCAAGGCGACATTAATAAGGCATATTTGGCCCCTGCCTGTGACAAGCCAGACCTCCGGCGGCCTTGGCCCGGCAGCGCCTGACAGCCACGGCGCGGTGGCGTTGCGGCCTGAGGCCTGAGGCCAGGTTTAAGGCGGGATGCGACTGCCATCCCACGCCATGCAGCTGCCGCTGTCGGCGGGCGTCAGCTGTTCGATCACGGCGATCATCCGGCTGACGGAGACCTGCGGCGAGAACAACTGTCCTTGGGCGAGGTTCCTTTGAAATGGCTGGGACAATGCGCTGTCGACGGTGCCCGGGTGCAATCCCACGGCGATAGCCTCCGGGTTGCGACGGCGGATCTCTATCGCGGCCGTGCGAATAATCATGTTCAGCGCCGCCTTGGACGCCCGATAGGAATACCAACCGCCAAGGTGATTGTCCGAAATGCTGCCAACCCGGGCGGAGAGGGCCGCGAAAACCGCACGCCTGTCACGAGGCAGCAAAGGCAGAAAATGCTTGGCGATCAGGGTCGGGGCAACCGTATTGGCCGAATACAGCGTCAGCAGTTTTTCGGCGCTCAGCTCCCGCAGCGACTTTTCCGGCATCACACCGTCCTGATGCAGGATCCCTCCCGCCACGATGACCAGATCCACCGGGCCGATGCGGGCAACCTGTTCCGCCGCGTTTTGCAGGCTGTCTTCCTTTAGATAATCCACCTCAACCGCGCGTACGCCAGCCATGGTGGTATCTTTCGGGCTGCGGGACATGCTGTGAATGCAGGCCTCCGGGTATCTCCCGGCCAGTTCACCAACAAAGGCGGAGCCGATCGCGCCGGACGCGCCGCTGACAACGATATTGTGCATGGCTGACCACTTTCCTGCTGAGGGTTGCGTTTTATACGGCGCGCAATTGCAGCTGGATCAGTTTTTCTCACCGCGCCGCCCACCCGCGCCATTGCTGCTGCGATAAAATCGTCGCGCGCCATGATCCAACTTCCACACCACCCCGTATCCGGACTATGCTGACACTAAACATGGACAGGTCACCCGATAAAAATGTCGTGCTTCGGGCATCCCCTGGGGGCAAAGCAGCAGTGTCAAAAGACAACTCGTACTCGCAGCTGACAGTCTGGCTTCTGTCGGTGCGCGATCACCGCGACCGCGCGGCTTTTGGAGCAATGTTCGACTATCTCGCGCCGCGGCTGAAAGGGTTTGTCATTCGCTGCGGTGCCCGACCCGTACTGGCCGAAGAGATCGTGCAGGACGTCATGCTGACAATCTGGCGCAAGGCGGCGATGTTTGACCCGCACAAGGCACAGGCGTCTGCCTGGATTTACCAGATTGCCCGCAATCGTCATATCGATATTGTCCGCAAGGAAAGCCGCCCGTTGCCTGACGAATTGGCCGAAGACCCCGAACGCGAACCCGATGCCAGCCAGATCCTCGCGCTCGAACAGGAGACCCTGAAGCTGAAACAGGCCATCGCGCAGCTGCACCCCGATCAGAAAGAGATGATCGAAAAGGCCTATATTGGCGATCTGACCCATCAGGAAATCAGCACCCAGACCGGCTTGCCGCTGGGCACAGTGAAGTCGCGCATACGCCTTGGACTTGGGCGGTTGCGCAAGGAACTAAAAGGATTGCGTTGAATGTCTGCAATCACTCATCACATCCCCGACCCGATGATCGCAGCCTATGCGGCGGGTCAGCTGCCGCATGCCTTTTCCATGGTTGTCGCCAGCCATCTGTCGCTGTGCCGCGATTGCCGGGCAGCCCTTGGTGCGCATCAGGCAGTCGGCGGCGCGCTGTTGGAAGAAGCCACCTGCGTGGCGATGTCACAGGGTGCCAAATCGGAACTCATCGCGCGGCTTGACCAACCCGCCCCGCCAGAGCCGATCTATGACGCCCAGGGCATCTATCCGGGTCCGGTGATGCAGTCGCTGAAAGGGCAGTCGCCACGTTGGAGAACACTGGGCATGGGGGTTCGGCAGAACATCCTGTTCGAAGATGAGGCCGGTTCTGCCCGTCTGCTGTATATTCCGGCGGGCCAGGCGGTGCCGGATCACAGTCACAACGGGCTGGAACTCACACTGGTGTTGCAAGGCAGTTTCAGCGACGAGACCGGGCGCTTTGGTGTCGGGGATGTCGAAATCGGCGATGAAACGCTGGATCATACGCCGGTTGCGGATGCGGGCGATCCCTGCATCTGCCTTGCGGCGACCGATGCGCCGCTGAGGTTCAGGGCCTTCATGCCACGCCTGCTGCAACCCTTGTTCCGGATCTGACAGCAGCCGTCACTTGCCGCGATAGACCAGCCAGTCGGGCAAAAGGTCGAACGCCTTGATCGCATAAGAAAAGGGGCGTGGAAAATCCGTCCGGAACCGGCGGGACCGCATGGCGGCAACGACATGTTTGGCTGCGTCCTCCGGTTTCATCATCTGTGGCATCTTGAAGCTGTTCTTCTCCGTAAGCCGGGTCTTGATAAAGCCTGGATTGACGACGCGCACGGTGACGCCGCTGCCTTTCAGATCATGGCGCATGGTCTCTGCCAGGCTGATCACGGCCGCTTTGCTGGCACCATAACCGATGGAGGCAGGCAGCCCCCGGTATCCGGCCAAAGAACCGATCAGCGTGATGTCACCCTGTCCGGCCTTCACGAAACCCGGGATCACCTGCCCCAGCACCCGCAGCGCCCCGATGAAGTTCACGTCGCTCATCGTCAGAACCGCGTCGCTGTCCCAGTCTTGGGTGCGCATCGGCTCATAGTCGCCTGCGTTGTAGACGAGACCATCCAACGCCCCCGCCTTCTTTGCGGCCTCCGCAACAGAGGTCATGTCGGTTACATCCAGCACCACCGGCTGTGCCTGACGCAGCTCCCCGGCCAGGGTCTCCAGCGCGTCCGCGGATCGCGCCGACAGGATCAGCCGCGCCCCGGCCCGGTCCAACTGACGCGCCACCTCGCGGCCCAGGCCGTGGCTGGCTCCGACAAGCCAGATCGTCTTGCCTGAAAACTGCGTCATAGCTTTCCTCCCGAAAAAGTCGAACTGTCGGACACCAACGGCTCCGGCGGTTCCGGTTTGCGCAGGAACGGCGCGCGCTTCAGCCACAGCTTGAAAGCCTGCCAGTAGATCAACGCCACCACGCGCACTGGCCCCAGCGGCCTGCGCAGGGCGGCACCAAGCAGGCGACCACTGGTCATGGGGCGGCGCGGGCCAACCAGCGTCGCCAACACGCCTTCGCTTCCATTGGTATACCAGATACGGATATCAAAGGCCTGCGCCGTCATCCCGAAGCTGAACCGATAGCGTCCGGCCACCTGCTGGAACGGTGAGACATGCATCAGCTTCTGCGCCTCGATCACTTCGCGGCGGCGGATCGGACGGAAATCGGGGTGCGCCGCGAAATAGCAGTGACGGTGACCAAAGGTGTTGTTCACCTCGGCAACAAAGGCGCGCGGGCTGCCGTCCTTGAGCGCAATCCAGAAGCTGACAGGGTTGAAGTGAAACCACAGGAAGCTCGGTTGCGTCAGCAGCAACAGCTGCGCCCCGTCCAGCGGAAACCCGCGCCGTGTCAGTTCGGCGCGAAACCACGCCACGCCGCGCCCAGCCCCACGCGGGCCACCGTGATGGCGGTCGTGGATCGCGAACAGGTTGAACCGGTTGCGCGACAAAAGCGGCGGCGCGCCATCGGTCATATCGGTCAGAACGTAGTCCACCCCGTAGCGAAAGGCGTTCTTCAATCGCCCCCGGCGCCCATGAAACGTTTGTGCTGCAACATGTTCGATCATGCATCCAATACGCAGTCACAGCAGCCCCGGATCACCAACTGGGGTCGATTTTTCACAGCTCGGGTGATCCGCCTCCCCGTTCGGCGCGTAAACAGTCCAAACAACCGCAAGGGAAAACCGACGCATGCTGGATCAAACACAGGGACCACGCCGCAAGATTGCCATCGTCGGGGCCGGCATATCCGGGATGTCTGCAGCCTATTACCTGGCAGCTCACCATGATGTAACCTTGTTCGAAGCCGCCCCGCGGCTAGGCGGGCACGCGCGCACTGTCCTGGCGGGAAAGCACGGCGATCAGCCGGTGGATACCGGCTTCATCGTTTTCAACTATGCCACCTACCCCTATCTCACCCGATTGTTCCGTGAACTGGATGTGCCGGTCATCAAGAGCGAAATGAGCTTTTGCGCCAGCATCGACGATGGGCGGCTGGAATACGGGCTGAACAGCCTGCGGATGCTGACGGCGCAAAGACGCAACTTGCTGCGGCCGCGGTTCCACAAGATGGTCGCGGACATCGTGCGCTTCGGCAAACGTGCTGAGGCCGCCGCCACGGATGATGACAAAACCATCGGGGAGTTGGTGGAGGAACTGAACCTCGGCACGTGGTTTCGCGATCACTATCTGTTGCCGATGTGCGGCGCGATCTGGTCGACACCGGTCGAGGATGTGGATGCCTTTCCGGCAAAATCTCTCGTTCGCTTCTTTCGCAACCATGCACTGCTGGCCGGGACCGGCAAGCATCAGTGGTGGACCATCAGCGGAGGCAGCATCGAATATGTCCGCCGTCTGGAGCGAGCACTGATCGCGCGCGGCTGTGACATCCGCACCGGCAGTCCTGTTCGCCATGTCAGCCGTCAGACAACAGGCGTTGTGCTGCAGGCCGAAGGGGCGGATCCGCGCCTGTTCGACGATATCATCCTGGCCTGTCATTCTGACCAGGCGCTGGCGATCCTCGGCACAGAGGCCACGGCGGGCGAGGCCGCCGCGCTGGGGGCAATCCGCTATCAACCCAACACGGCCGTGCTGCACTGCGACGAGGGGCAGATGCCGAAACGCCGCAACTGCTGGTCCAGCTGGGCCTACCGCAGTCAGGACGGCGGGGTTGGCGTCACCTATTGGATGAACCGGCTACAGAACATTCCCGAAAGCGACCCGCTGTTCGTGACGCTGAACCCCACCCGGCCCATTCCCGCCGAAAAGGTCTACGATCGGGTAGAGTTCTCTCACCCCGTCTTCGACAAGGCCGCCTTGCGCGCGCAGCAGCAGATCCGGGCGATGCAGGGCCAGAACAACACCTGGTTTGCAGGCGCCTACAACCGCCACGGTTTTCACGAAGACGGCATCGCCAGCGCCATGCGGATCGTCCGCATGATCAACTCACGCACATCGCACCCGGCCACAGGAGCAGAACATGGCATTCACGGACAAGGCCCTTCAATCGCAATTCCTGGCGACCTGCGCACGCCTGCGTGACGGGCGGCTGACGCTGCGCACCCCGGACGGTGCGCGGTATGAATTCGGCGACCGCGGCCCCGAGGCTGAAATGCAGATCCATGACTGGGCTGCGGTGTCGGCAATGGCGGCGCATGGCCAGGTCGGCCTGGGCGAGGCCTATGTGCAGGGGCTGTGGGACACGCCCTCCGTCGACGGTCTGATGCAGCTGGCGATGCGCAATCGCGCCCAGATGGGCAGCTACGATCAGGCAAGCCCCCTGAACCGGGCCAAATTCCGTATTGTCGACACTCTGCTGCGCGCCAATTCCAGACGCGGCGCGCGCAAGAACATCCGCGCGCATTATGATGTCGGAAATGAATTCTATCAGCTGTGGCTGGACGACGGCATGACCTACTCTTCCGGTCTGTTCGGACCTGATGGGGATGATCTGGCACAGGCGCAAACCCGCAAGAACGCCCGCATACTGTCGCGACTGGGGAGCGGCGAACGGTTGCTGGAAATCGGCTGCGGCTGGGGTGGCTTTGCCGAACAGGCCAGTGCCGAGGGGCGCGAGGTTACCGGCGTCACCATCTCGCGCAACCAGCACAGCTACGCCGAAAGCCGCCTTGACGGCCGCGCTGACATTCAACTGCGCGACTACCGCGACATCGATGGCAAATTCAGCAGCATCGTCTCGATCGAGATGATCGAAGCTGTTGGCGAACGCTACTGGCCCAGCTATTTTGCCAAGCTCAAGAGCAGCCTCGCCGAAGGCGGTCGCGTGCTGTTGCAGGCAATCACCGTTGGGGACGACTTCTTCCCGACCTACCGGAGCTCATCCGACTACATTCGCCAGTATGTCTTTCCCGGTGGCATGCTTCTGTCGGATCGGGTGATCGCAGAGCAGGCGAAAGCGGCCGGACTGAAAGTCGCGGACAGTTTTGCGTTTGGCCAGGACTATGCCCGCACCTGCCGGATCTGGGCCCAGCGGCTGACCGATCAGAAGCGGCGGATCGCGCAGCTGGGTCACGGGGAGACCTTCTTTCGCAACTGGCAGTATTATCTGGAGATCTGCGCGGCCTCCTTTGCGATCGGCCACACCAATGTCGTTCAGGTGGAGCTGACCCATGCGTAGGCTGGCGCTGACCCTCTGCCTTTTGGCGGCTCCGACGGTTGGCTTCGCGTCCTCAGTCCACAACCTGCTGCCCGGGGCGGAGCAGCGCGGCGCGGCGACCTTCCGCCTCCTTGGCCTGCCGGTGTATCAGGCAAGGCTGTTCACCAGGGGCGCGGCGCCATTGGACTGGACCCAGGATTTCGGAATTGAGCTGACCTATCAGCGACGGCTGAGTCAGGATGATCTGATCGTGGCGACCTTGCGGGAAGTGCGGCGTCTGGGCTACCCGGCGCCAGACCGGGCCCGGCTTCAGCCCTGTTTTCAGAGCGTCGCGCCCGGTGACCGCTATCTCGCCGTCAGCCGCGGACCGGACAGGATCCTGTTCCTGCGCAACGGGCGCACCGTTTGCACGCTGGCCCAGACGGGCATTACACGCGGCTTCATGTCAATTTTTGTCGGCGAGAACACCCGCTCTGCCCGCTTCACCGGCGCTCTTCTGGGGTGATGATGCTTTACCCGCGGGTCAGCCTTTATGCCATGATGCTCGCCGCGGCGGGGATCCCGCTTTATATCCACCTGCCGCAGTTCGCCTCGCTGGAATTGGGCATCGGTCTGGGAGCGCTTGGCGGTATCCTGTTGGGGATACGGCTGTTCGACCTCGTTCAGGATCCACTTATCGGCTGGGCGATCGATCGCTGGCCGCAGGCGCAGCTTTGGTTCGCGCTGGCTGCTGCGGCCGGGCTGGCCATCGGCTTTCCGCTGCTGTTCGGCCTGACCGAAGGACCATTGGTGACGCTCCGGCTGGTGCTGGTGCTGTTGCTGCTGTTTTCGGCCTATAGCCTCGGGATGATCCTGCTTTATGGCCGCAGTGCCACCCTGGCCAAACGCACAGGGCCGCAGGAGCTGCTGACGCTAGCGGCCTTCCGCGAAGCGGGAATGCTGAGCGGGGTCATTTTGGCGGCCGTGGCACCGGCGGTTCTGGTCGGGCTTGGTGCCTCGGGCCGGGGGTATGCAGCGTTCGGTGCCCTGCTGGGCGGTTTCGCCCTGTTCACCGCGATTGCGACCTGGCCGGTCTGGCGTCGCCCGGCTGTCACCGGGCAGCCTTTGACAGCTATGGCGCTGACCGAGGCTGGAGCCGCGCGCCTTCTGGCCCTCGCGGTGCTCAACAGCCTGCCGGTGGCGCTGACTTCCACCCTGTTTCTGTTCTTCGTCGAGGACCGGCTGCAACTACCCGGATACGCCGGGGCGCTGCTGGTTCTGTTTTTCTTGTGCGCCGGGCTCAGCGTGCCGCTGTGGGCGCGTGTCAGCCGCCGGGTCGGGCCAAAGCGGACCCTGCTTGTGGCCATGCCGCTGGCCATTGCCAGCTTTGCCGGTGCCGCGCTGCTGGGGCCTGGCGGCCTGCTCGGTTTTGCGCTGATCTGCGCGGCCTCAGGCGCCGCGCTGGGCGCCGACATGGTTTTGCTGCCCGCCATGTTCAGCATCGCGCTGACACAGGCTGGGCTCAATGCCTCCGCCGCTTTCGGCATCTGGTCCTTCGCGGGCAAGCTGGCACTGGCGCTGGCCGCCGCCCTTGCCCTGCCCCTGCTGCAAATGCAGGGTTTCCAGCCCGGCACGGACAACAGCGCACAGGCGCTGGATGCGTTGACCATCGCCTACGCCATCCTCCCCTGCATTCTGAAAATGGCTGCCTTCGCCCTCGCCCTGACCCTCCCCTCAGAAAGAGCCACCGCATGAAACTTCTGACCATATGCCTTACGCTTCTGCTCATCGCGATGATCGCGAGACACTACCTGTTCAGCTTTCGCGCCCAATCGCCCGAGGATTATTCCGAAACCACCCCGCAATTCGTTCTGACCGAGCACCTGTCTGGTACCTTCCTGTCGGAAGGTGTGATCTTTGGCCCCGACGGTAAGATGGCCAACAGGTTTACCGCCAAAATGGTCGGCGACTGGCAGGGCGACACCGGAACGCTGAGCGAAGAATTCACCTATTCCAACGGCACCACGCAAAGCCGCAAATGGCACCTGACGCTTGGCCCCGGCAACAGCTTCACCGCATCTGCGGATGACATCGTCGGTACGGCACAGGGCACAGTCTCCGGCTCGACCGTGCGTCTCAGCTATGAAATCATCCTGCCGGAACGCTCTGGCGGGCATCGCCTGAAGGCAACCGACTGGCTGTACCTGACCGCCGATGGGGTCATCATGAACCGGGCCGAGATGCGCAAGTTCGGTGTTCGGGTTGCCGAACTGGTCGCCACCATGCGGCCGCAATAGGCTGCGAGGAGAGCCCAAGATGACCGCTGACCAGTCACCGGACTGCACCCGCAATCTGATCGTCATCCTTGGCGACCAGCTGAGCCGCAACATCTCGTCTCTGCAAGACGCTGACCGGGCTCGGGACGTCGTCCTGATGGCCGAAGTCTCGCAAGAGGCGCGTTATGTTCACCACCACAAGAAAAAGATCGCATTCCTGTTCTCGGCCATGCGCCATTTCGCGCAGGAGTTGGAGTCAGGCGGCTGGCAGCTGCGCTATGTGGAACTGGACGATCCTGACAACGCAGGCTGCTTGACCGCTGAGATCGACCGCGCCTGCATCGCGCACCGCATTGCGCAGGTCGTGATCACCGAACCTGGCGAATACAGGCTGAAATCTGCGTTTCTTAACTGGGCGGAGGCGACGGACACCCCGCTCGACATGCGCCTGGACAGCCGGTTTCTGTGCAGCCATGACCAGTTCCAAAAATGGGCAGAGGGGCGCAAGCAGCTGCGGATGGAATATTTCTACCGCGAGATGCGCCGCGGGACCGGGCTGCTGATGCAGGGAGACAAACCTGAAGGTGGCAAATGGAACTACGACCACGACAATCGTAAACCCGCCGCGGGTGACTTGTTCCTGCCCCGCCCAGCGCAAACGCCCCCGGATGCCATCACGCAGCAAGTGCTCGACCTCGTGGAGACCCGCTTTGGCGACCACTTCGGCGACCTGCACCCGTTCTGGTTCGCCGTCACGCGGGACGGCGCCCTGGAGGCGCTCGAAAGTTTCGTGGCCGAAGCGTTGCCCAGTTTTGGCGACTATCAGGACGCGATGCTGGAGGGGGAACGGTTCCTCTATCATTCCGTGCTGTCACATTACATCAACGCAGGGCTGTTGGAGCCGTTGGAGGTCTGCCGCCGGGTGGAGCGCGCCTATTACGAAGGCCATGCGCCGCTCAATGCGGTCGAAGGCTTCATCCGCCAGATCATCGGCTGGCGCGAATACATGCGCGGGGTCTACTGGCTTCATATGCCGGGCTATACCGAACAAAACTTCTTTGAGGCGTCGCGCCCGTTGCCGGAGTTCTACTGGACCGGCGAGACCGACATGGCCTGTCTGGCGGACGCCATCACTCAGACGCGACAGGAGGCCTACGCCCATCACATTCAGCGTCTGATGGTGACGGGGAATTTTGCCATGCTGGCCGGCGTCGACCCGCATGAAGTGCATGAATGGTACCTGGCCGTTTATGCCGACGCATATGAGTGGGTCGAGGCACCAAATGTGATCGGGATGAGCCAGTTTGCCGATGGCGGCCTTCTGGGATCGAAACCCTATGCCGCCAGCGGCAACTACATCAACAAGATGTCGGATCACTGCGCCGCCTGCCGCTACGACGTGAAACAAAAGACAGGTGACGATGCGTGCCCGTTCAATCCGCTCTACTGGGACTTTCTGAACCGCAACGCGGACAAGCTGCGCGACAATCCCCGCCTGCGCCAGGTCTACCGCACCTGGGACAGGATGAGCGCCGAACGGCAGGACGAATATCTGGACAGCGCTCGACAGGTGGTGGAACGCCACTTGGCATCCTGAGCGTCAGGGCAGCGCCGCGCCGGTCAAGAAGCACCTGCTTTGTTGTCTCCCTTCTTTGTGATGATCACGCACCGCGATCAAAAAGCTGCCCGAACTGGTCGAAGGCGTCATCCACCCCCGCCATGCGCAGCATGTGCCAGGCCAGCACAGTGTTGCTCGACAAGACCGGAACGCCAGTCTGCGCTTCGGCCAGCGGGATGATCTCCAGACAGCGCAGGTTGGTGCAGGAGACGAACACCGCGTCACAGGGCGCTTCGGCCGCCACTGTTTCGATCGCCCCGAGAATCGAAGCCGGGGTGATCCGGGCGACGACACTATCTCTGCTTTCTTCGAATGAGCCAAAACCCGCGACCATCAGCCCGGCCTCCTCGAGCTTGGCCCGCATACGTGCGGACACCTCAGGGATATAGGGCGTGACAAACCCCAGCCGTCGCACAGGCAGCGCCCGGCAGGCCGCGATCAGGGCTGCAAGCGGGTCGGTGACCTGTGCCCCTGGACAGACGGTGCGGACAGCGGCCGCAACCCGGTCAGAGCCGATCACGGTCGAAGCCGAGGTGCAGCCAAACCCAATCGCATCGAATTTGAGCGATGGCGGCAGCAGACGCGCAGAGGCCGGCAGATCCTTTTCCATCAGAATCAACGTCTCGGGCCGGATTTCTGGCGCCATGGCGATCCGGCTGTGATACAGCGCAACCCCCGCACGGTCCATGATACGGGCAAATTCCGGCTCCATCGTCTCGTCGGTTTCGAGCACGATCAGGCCCAGGTTCGCCCGCGTTCCAATTCCACGGTCGGTCTGAAAGTCGAGTTTCATGTCCAGTCCTCAGATAACGGGCAGGTCAGGCGCAGCGCGGTCGGTCAGAAGCTCCGCCCCTGACGCGCGCACCACGACGACTTCTTCATGCACCATGATGCGGCCAGCGCCGTAGTTGAGCGAGGGCTCCAGCGTCAGCACCATGTTCTCGGTGATTTCGGTGGTATCCCATGCCGCGTGCGAGGGCCATTCGGTCAGCTGCATGCCCAGCCCATGGCCCAGACGGCCAACCTCCCCGCCCTTGGGGTCAAGCTCGGCGATCACCTGGTGCATGGCGCTGAACAGGTCGCGGCAGGTTGCACCGGGCCGTGCTGCGGCGATCCCCGCTTCGGTCGCGCGCCACAGCACGTCATATGCCCGGCGCGAGGCATCATCAGCGCTGCCAATGGCATAATTTCTGTCGAAGTCGCAGAAATACCCATCCCAGGTGGCACCGGTGTCGAGCATCAGAATGTCCCCCTGCGCCAAGGGGCGGCACGAGGGCGGCGAAATCACATCTGTGTAGCCGCCGGTGTCAGCGCCGCCGACGAGATACGGCACGTCATCGGCCCCTTGCGCCAGCGCCTCGCGCCGGAAGGCGCGGAACAGCTCTTCGAGCGGCATGCCATCCCGCGCGATTTCAGGGACCCGCGCGAATGTTTGCGCGCCGATGGCGCAGATATGCGCGATTTTGTCGATCTCGGCGGCGGTTTTCACCATCCGCAAGTCACGCAGGATCCCGGTTGCATCGGTAACGTGCACCCCGTCCAGCGCCCCCACGAGCCGCTCATAATCATTCAGCGGCATTCTCAGGTGGGTCTCGTGGCCCTTCATCACCCCGATGATTTCCCCCCGCTTTGCATGGGGGGACAGGAGGTCGATCAGCAGGCTGATACCATCATCCTGTGGCGCGGGCGCGCTCCAGGTCCGGATGTCGTCGATCCAGGTGCGCCGCATCAGCTCGGCCCCGATTTCCGGGATGACCGCAACGGGTTTTCCCGCGCCTGGCACAAACAGGAACCAGGGCCGCGTCGGGCTTTGCCAGAACAGCGTGTGATAGCCACTGAAGTAGCGCACCTCCGGTTCGGTGGTCAGCAACAGGCCCGCGATACCGGCCTCAGCCATCCTTGCCTGCGCACGCGCGGTTCGGGCGGCGAAATCCTCTTGGGGAAAACCACGCTTTGGAGCCTTCATGATGCAATGCTTTCGTGCGACGGCAGCCGGTCCTTCACCAGCTGGACCCAGAACGCCACCCCGATGGGCAGCAGCGCGTCGTTGAAATCATAGTCCGAGGCGTGAAGCGGGCGGCCATGTACCCCGGCGTCGCCGTTGCCCAGCAACAGGAAGCCACCCGGCACAACGGAGGCGAACTGCGCAAAATCCTCTGAAAAGCTCATCGGCGCGCGGTCGCGCAGCACTGGGCATCCGACCGCCTCGGCGGCGAGATAGACGGCATCGACGGGTGCCTGTGCATTGATCGTTTCAGCAAACTGGGTATCGAAAGTGACCGCGGCGCTGATCCCATGCGCCGCGCCGATGCCTTCTGCGATCTGGCGCATGAAGGTCTCAATTGACTTGCGATCGTCGGACGAACGGGCGCGAAAATCCCCCTTGAGGGTGGCGTTTCCCGGCAGCACGTTGCGCTGACCGTCGGTCAGAATTTCGGTAACCGAAACCACGGCTCCCGAGGTCGGCGCAAGCTTGCGCGCGACGATGGTTTGCAGGGAAAGCACGATCTCGGCACCGACCGTGATCACATCGACACCGGCCTGCGGCATAGAAGCATGGCCCCCCCGGCCCTTCAGCGTGATCTCGAACAGGGTTTCGCTGTTGCAGATAATGCCTGCCCGGGTCGACACTTGGCCCAGCGGTGCACCCGGAAGATTGTGAATCTCATAAATCTCGTCGATCGGAAAGCGGTCCAGAACGCCTTCGTCAATCATCGCGCGGGCCCCCAGACCGTGCTCTTCATTGGGTTGGAACAGAAAGACGACGGTGCCATCAAAGTCCCTGCCCCGTGCCAGTTCCTCGGCCGCACCAAGCAGCATGGTGGTGTGGCCGTCATGGCCGCAGGCGTGCATCACGCCTGGGATTCTTGACACGTAATCGTGACTGGATGTCTCCGTGATCGGCAAGGCGTCCATGTCGGCGCGCAGCCCGATCGTCTTGGAACCATCGCCAGCGCGCAGCACGCCGACCACACCTGCGCCTTCGTGCACCTCAATCCCCAGGGCGCGAAGATGATTGGCGACAAAGGCCTTGGTCCGGCTCTCCTGAAAGCCCAGCTCGGGGTGCTGGTGCAGGTCCCGCCGGATGGCTGTCAGTCTCGTCCCAAGGTCTGTCATGTTTGCACCTGCCGCAGAGTTTACCCGGTGATACACAAGGAGCTTGCGCAAGAGACATCGAGTTTCGGCCTGAACGCGAGAATTTTTCTCATCCTTCAGGTTAGTTCAGACCAATATCGACAATCGCCCTGTACCAGGCCCCGGTCCGTGGCGCGAATCCACCCAGCGCCGCCCTCAGATAGGCAAACTGAGTCCGACCTTGGCGCGGTCCATCGTGACAGAGGTGCGAAACCGGCGAACGTTGGAGTTTTCAAAGAACAGCCTGTGGGTCAGGGCTTCGAAATCCTGCATGTCCTTGGCCGTGCAAATCAGGATGAAATCCGCCTCTCCAGTCACGTAGTAGCACTGCTGCACCTGTGGCTCCGCCTTGGCGCGTTTGCGAAACAGGTCGAGCTGCTGCAACGTCTCCCGGTCCAGTTCGACCAGCACGATAAAAGTCATCTTGTAGTCGAAATACGCCGGATCGAGGATGGCCACTTCTTCGCGGATCAGCTTGGACTCCCGCAGCCGTTTCAGCCGTCGCTGCACCGAAGGAACCGAAAGGTTGCAGGCCTGCGACAGACGCTCAAGCCCGACCCGGCAATCGCTCTGAAGAACCCGCAGAATGGTCAGATCTGCATCATCGAGCGTCAGACTCATGACATTTCCCCGCAGTCTCAGCGTCCAAAGTGAAAGAATTTCTCGATAGTACCGCCCAGAATGAAATCTGCATAGTGCCCGGCTGAGCTAAAAACGCTCCATGCCCAACGGAGAACCAGACATGCCCGAGACCAAGAGCCTCAGCTTCCAACCAGACGTGGAACGCGCGATGGCGTTCTTTCTCGCCCAGGACCGCTACTCGGCGTCCCCCCTGACGGAGATCGCAGGCCCCGACGGTCTGACGGTTCTGACCAAGGACGAGACCGGGCGCATGGGGCTGGGTGCGTTCAAGGCGCTCGGTGCGCCTTATGCCGTGGCCTGTCTCTTGGCGCAGGCCTGGAAGGCCAAGACTGGCGAGACACTGGCGCCCGCCCGGATGGGCCACGCGGACATGCGGACCTTTGCCGCAACACACACCTTTGTCTGCGCCAGTGCCGGCAACCATGGCATGGGCGTGGCGGCAGGCGCGCGCGACATGGGCGCCAAGGCCCGCATTCACCTGGCCGCAACGGTACCGGCAGGCTTTGCCGCCCGGCTGGAGGCACTGGGCGCTGAGGTCGTGCGCTCTGGCGACGTCTACGAAGACAGCGTGGCCGCAGCCCTTGCCGATGCAGAGCGCACCGGTGCCACGCTGCTGGCTGACGGAACATGGCAAGGCTATACCGAGATCCCGAAGTGGGTGATGGAGGGCTACTGCATCATCGCCGAGGAGTTGCGCACCGCGTTTGAAGCAGCGGGTCGCTGGCCCACCCATGTCTACCTGCAGGCGGGTGTCGGCGGGTTGGCTGCCGCCATGGCGCATATGATCCGCGCAAACTGGGCCGAACAACCTGAGCTGATCGTCGTCGAACCCGAAGCCGCCGCCTGTCTCCGGGCGAGCCACAAGGCGGGCAGACCGGTCCGCGGCGACGGGCCGCAATCCAACATGGGGCGTCTTGACTGCAAGGACCCCTCAATCGTGGCCTGGCACGTGCTAGAACGCTGCGACGTGCAGTATGAAACCCTGTCCGAAGCGGAGGGTCAGGCCGCTGCCGACGCGTTGGCCACGCGCGGCGTTGCGACCACACCATCCGGCGCGGCTGGATACGCGGCACTTTGCAGACATTCTGTCGGCTCCAGGGGCGCGGCTGACTTTCGACCGCTCATCATCGTCTCTGAAGGCGTCGCCTAGGCGGCGCAGCGGCGGACCTTCGCGCAAACCAGACCGACGATGCAACCTATCGCGCACTGAAGCGTTGTCACCCCGACTCGAATTGGGCGATCAGGAAGGTATCAGACATGAAGACCGGAACATTCAAATCCACCACCGCAATTGCCGTGATGCTGTCACTCGCAGCGCCGATGCCGACGCTGGCCCAGGGAAAACGGGCCGAAATCGACCTCGACACGATGACCGCCGCAGAGATTTCGCAGGTGGTTTCCAAATGCAAAAAACGTGCGGACCGCCGTGATAAAAAGATTAGCGCCGGGGAAGATCCCCAGGAAAAGCGCGGCCAAATGGCGAAATTCTGCGCGGCATACGGCAGCGGCAGCTTCGACGATTTGCTGCCGGAGGACCTCAGGTCGGCTGCCATTCTGGGCGCCGATAACGCACTTGCGACCGAGGCTGAGAGCGTCGACGTCGGTGCCGGTGCTGAGCTGGAAGCAGAGGCAAATGTAGAGACGGAAGCCAACCAAGGCGGCTCGGCTGAGACCACAGCCAATGTGGACGCTGCAGTAGAAACCGGGGCCGATGCTGCGGCGGCGCCGGAATCCCAAGCCAGCGCGGCAGAGGCCAATTCGGCAGGTGCGGCGGCCGAGGGGGACCCCGAGGCGTCAGGCTCGGCCCCTCAGGCGGTAGCGGAAACCGAACCCACCGCCCAAGCCGAAGCGGAGGCCGAGGCGGACGCTGAGGTGGAAACTGAGGCTGAGGCAGACCCGCAACCCGACACCGCGGAAGCCGTCACCCCTGAAGTGCAAAAAATGGACGGCCAGGCCCAGGCCGATGCGGTGGCGGCAGTCAACGACGCGCCCGCAGCTGCGGCCGCCGCGTCGGGAGAGACTGACGGCGAAGCTGAGGTTATCGAAGAAACCGTGACCGAAGAAACCTCGCGCAGCTCAGACGAGGAATTCGAAACCACCGTGGACGAGGCTGCGGCACCCGCGCCACAGGCTGCCCCCGCCCCTGCGACGGCGGGTGACGATGACGGCCTGTCTGACATCCAGCGGGCCGCATTGCTGGGACTGGGCGCCCTGGCCGTTGGCAAATTGCTGAATTCGGGTGAAAAAGTTGTCAGCAACTCTGGCGACCGCGCGGTGGTTGAGCAGGACGGACAGTACAGGGTTTTGAAAAACGACGACGCCCTGCTGCGCCAGCCCGGGTCTGATGTGACCACCTATCGGTTCAAGGACGGCTCGACGCGCACCGTGGTCGTGCGTGGAAACGGGGTTGAGGTGGAAACGATCCGCGCCGCGGACGGCCGCGTGCTGCGCCGCACCCGAACGCTGGAAGATGGCCGCACCGTCGTGTTGTTCGACGACACCCAAAAAGCCGAAGAAGTCGTGGTGAATGAGCTGCCCCAGACCAACACGGACACCGGGGAGAACATCAGGTACCGCAATGTCGACGCTGATGAGCTTGCAGCCGCTTTGGCCGCGCAGGACAACAAGGCTGCCATGCGCCGCTTTTCGCTGTCCCAGGTGCGCGGCATCGACGCGGTGCGCCGCCTGGTACCCGAAATCAATGTCGACTCCATCAATTTCGAAACCGGGTCGGCCGTGATCCGGGCAGAAGAAGCACAAGAACTCGCGGCACTGGGCAACGCGTTGCGTAGCCTGATCGACCAGAACCCGAGCGAGGTGTTCCTGATCGAGGGGCATACCGACGCAGTTGGATCAGCGTCCTACAACCTTGCGCTGTCGGACCGCCGGGCGGAAACGGTGGCATTGGCGCTGACTGAGTATTTCGACGTGCCGCCGGAGAACCTGGTGATCCAAGGATATGGCGAAGCGGATCTGGCCGTTCAGACATCAACGGCTGAGCGCGCCAACCGCCGCGCCGCGGTGCGCCGGATCACCCCGCTGTTGCAAAGCAAACGCTGACATCCAGATCTTGCAGGGCCGCCCGATGGGCGGCCCCCTTCGTGCCAGGAACGGATGGTCGGCGCACATCTGAACGGGCAAATCGTCGCGAAACTCTGACACGCCTCTTGGATGCCCTACAGGGATCTTTCCCCTGTGCGAACACAGCGCCCGCCCGGTTGCGGCGGAGCACCGACACACCGCTTCCCCGTCACGATTGTTCACGGTCTCTGACAGACTTGAACGCCGGGCGATCAGCGCAGCGCCGGATCCAGGCCTGCACAGCGGGCTGCGTCGGCGATGCGTCTGGCAGCCAATGAAACGGGCTCGACAGCAGCAGGTCCACCGCCGAATATTCCTCTCCGAGGAGATACGGCTGGCGTTCCAGTGGCTCGGCCAGACGGGCAAACATGGCGTCCAGATCCCGGAAGGTTGTGTGCAATACCGGATGTTCGATCTTTGCCCAGTCAAGCACCAGCACCGGCTCCATCACCCCTTGGTAATAGAACAACCAGCTTAGATACGCACCGCGCTGAGGATGGCCGACGGGACGTCCCAGCCCAGCCGCAGGGAACTTGTCTGTCAGATAAGCGACAATGGCACCGCGCTCGCGCAGGCTGTCCTCGCCGTCTGTCAGGTAGGGCACCTTCTTTTCCGGGTGTGGGTTGCGCGGGTCCGGACCGCCACTGCCATCCTGACGGGCGACCGTGACGTCCAACACGTCAATGTCATGGGCGGCTCCCAGCTCCTCAATCAGGACGAGGATCGAAGATGAGCGGGAGTTTGGGGCGTGATACAGTGTTGGCATGGTGGCTTCCTGAAAAATTGTGTGAGCCTTGACTTAGCTGCGGACTGCTGACAGTTCCCGTCAGCAGGGCACGCTCCGATCGCCTCTTGCGCCTGATGGACAGGCTGCGCCGCCTGCCTGCGCCAGTGACCGCCGCGCGACTGGCAGCAGAGACCGACGTGTCCAAGCGGCAGCTCTACAGGGATATCGCCACGCTGCGAGCGGGCGGTGCCCTGATCGACGGCGAGGCCGGAGTTGGCTACCGGTTGACCGAGGATCCTGCCCTGCCCCCCCAAAGCTTTTCCCGGCTGGAAATCGAGGCACTGGTCCTCGCTGTCGGAGAATTGCGCCAGACAGGGGACGCAGCCCTGGAGGAGGCCGGCCGCTCGGCGCTAGCCCGCATTATTGCCACGCTCGCCGACAGCCAATCACAGCAAGCGATGCACACGATCCTGCGCAGTTTTCGCCCGCCGCCTGCCCGCGTGGAGCCATCCGTGGACATGGCCCTTCTGCGTCGCGCGTGCTGGGAGGAACTTGCGCTGGACCTGCGTTATCGAGACCTCAACGGGAAAATCACGCAGCGCGAAGTCTGGCCTCTTGGCATCAGCTACTCGGACGGGACATTGAAGGTACTGGTCTGGTGCTGTCTAAGGCAGGACTGGCGCGTGTTTCACGCCACCGGGATCGAGATCGCATCTCCCAACGGTCGCAGTTTCCGCCCGCGTCGCGTGTCCCTGCTGCGGGACTATGCGGCGCGACGAGCCGCTCCCGCCCCGCTGGATGGCACCTAGTAAAGACGGAGCCGAACCGCGGGCTGCCCTTGTCCACCTCTGGGTCAATTCGCGGTGATACGCTCGGCATGTCTTCGCGGCAGGCGATGCAACTCGGATCACAACAGGCCGCACGTTGGCACCACACCCGTGAATCATCCCAGTATGGCAGGTCGGCAGCGTCAGATTTTCAATGAATTTTATGGTACCGCCTCCCTGGCTTGAACAGGGGACCTCTGGATCCACAATCCAGCGCTCTAACCAACTGAGCTAAGGCGGCACTGAGGGGGCATTTATAGCACGCTCCGAGGGGGTGCAAGAGGTTTTTTCACCTTTCTGTCACGCGGTGGAAAAGACCGCGACGCGCCCCTGACGAACCGGTTCAAAAAACCAGCGTCGGGCCGAGGAGTTATCCACAAGCCTCTACAAAGGCGACGAATTTCCGCAGGACTGCTGCCGCGTGGCGGCGCACTGTCCGGTCAGACACGCCCCCCCTCATCCGGGGCGTGAAAGCGCACGCTCCAGGTCTGCTCGACCAAGTCCCGGCCGTAGTTGCGCATCGGGCGGCATTGCTGAATCTGCCAGCCAAACGCGCGGTACAGGGCGCCGGCGGCTTCATGGCTCTGACAGGTCTTCAGCAGCATACCCTGATAGCCCGCGGCGCGGGCGAAGCCCATGCAGCTGCGCAGCAATTGCTTACCCAGCCCCTGGCCCCGCGCCTCGGGCGTCAGCAGAAACAGGCGCAGCCTTGCGGTTTGCGCATCCTCGCGCATGCAAAAGATAGAGCCCAGCCGACGGCCGTCGCGTTCTGCCAGCCAGCCGCGTTCACAGGCGGGGTCGTGGTTGACGCAAAAGCCGTGCAAAAGCTCCGACACCACCGCTGCAAAACTGCTGTCGAACCCGGCCTCTTGCGCATAGAGATCCCGGTGGCGGGCGACCAGCCACTGCATGTCGCCTGAGGCGAATCGGCGCAAAGACGCGTCTGTCATGAGAGCAGTGTAGCCGAAAGGCCGCTTGCCTTTCAGCCATCCGCGAGCTAGCACCGGCTGCAATCCGCTGGCTGGCTTGGGAGTGCAAAATGAGTATCAACACCGAACGCGATGTAGAAGCAAATCTGCAAATTGGCCCCACCGATCAGGGCATGGTGCGGATTTTTGTCCAAGCCGGCGAGGTCGAGATCCCGATGGACTTCGATCCCGAGGAGGCCGAAGAAATCGCCGACGAGATCCGTGCCGCTGCGCAGGCCGCGCGAAGCGTCACATAAACTCCCTTTCACGTCTCTCACAACCGGCGCGGCGGCGCCGCCCGCCATCACGACTGCCGCAGGTGAAACGCTGCTCGTAAGACCGCCGCAGGCGGGCTGCGCGGTCCAAGACTGAACGGTTTCCCGGTGCAACCGGGACACCCGAAGGCGCGGGAGATCTCCCCCGGCCTAGAAGCTGCCTGCTCCAGAAGAGGATCCGCGCGGATCGGGGCCATCAGTCTCGCCCCCCTCGGTCGTAGCTCCCCCCAGCAACAGCCCATCGTGGCCCGGTTGGGGATCGCGCAGACCATGCAGGCGCCGTGCCGCGTCCATGGCAAATTTCTGAACCAGCTTCTTGCGCCGCGCCGCCGGCAGCTTGTCCTCTGGCGCCATGCGCAGGATCTCCGCATCATAGGGATCTGCCACGATCAACCCGGTTCCCTCCGGCAGCAGCTCTGTCGGAAACGCCATGTCCACAGCCCAGAAGAAGCGATCACACCATTCCAAGTAGCCCTGCCACTTGTGGTCGGCCTGGTAATCGGCACGGCTGGACTTGCATTCGATCACCCAGAGCTCTCCCTTGGGGCCCAGCGCCATCACATCGACGCGCAAGCCACGGGCAGGCACAAATTCCTCCAACGGCGCATAGCCCAGCGTGCGCAGGTATCGCGAGACCCCGCGGGCCAGCTTTTGTCCGGGTTGCAGCACAGCTTCCATGGCACAAATGTGAACAATAGGAGAACAAAAGGCAAGCTGGCAATTCCAGTTGACATGATACCCTGTGGTACTGCATTGTTGTGATACCATAAGGTATCCCATATTGGATCTACATGACCGACCCCACGCAGAACGCTTTTCGCGCCCTCGCCGATCCGACCCGGCGCAGCATCATTCGGCTGCTGATGCAGCAAGACATGACAATCGCCGCGCTGACCGGCCATTTCGACATGACGCGCGCGGCGGTGAAAAAACATCTGACGGTGCTGTCCGATGGCGGGCTGATCACCGTTCAGGCCCGCGGGCGGGAGCGCATCAATTGCCTCAACCCGGCGGGGCTGGCACCGGTTCTGGACTGGCTCAGCCTGTTTGACCAGTTTTGGGACCAGCGCCTCGACACGTTGAAAACTCTAGTTGAAAGGAGGTCCGAATGACCCCGACTGTGCTGGAAAAGACCATCTACCTGCGAGCCGCCCCTGCGGAGATCTGGGCCTTCCTGACCGAGCCGGACAAGCTGGAGCAATGGTTCCATCGCCCCGGCGTCGCGCTGCGCGCGGGCGAGACCTACGAGATGTGCGGTGGAAGTGGCATTGTCATTTCCGGCCGGGTGCTGGCGGCAGAACCTTACAGCCGACTGGAGTACACGTTTCACGTCCCCCCCATGGGTGGTATCACCAGCACTGTCACCTGGACCTTGCAGCCGGTGGCGGGCGGCACCCAACTGCAGCTGCGGCACGACGGGCTGCCGCAGGGCGCCGAGAGCTTTAGCCTCGCGTTGGCGCTGGATCAGGGCTGGGACGAACATTTTGTCGGCCTGCGCCGGGCATTCCATGCGGAAGTTGCGGCCTGACCCCTTGTGCAAACCCGCCCGGAGCCTTACCTAGATCCGTGGCGGGTTCTGCCCTTCTCGTGACAGGCAGCATTCCGGTGGCCTTAAGCAATTCCGAGGGAGCTGGCTCTGTACGGATCCTGGTCCGTTTACCTGGCGCCCACCTGTATATACAGGTCCTCGGGAATCAAAGCCGCACGGTTGACTGGTGGTTCCCGCCGCTTCCCGCCCTGCCGCTTCGTTCCGGTTTGGATACGGCTGCGCCTTGCGCGGCTGGGACGTTTCGCGCGCAGGCCCTGCCGATGGCGCCTCTGTTCAATGAAAAACCGCGCCTTCCTTCGGAAAGCGCGGCGCAAGTGCAAAGAACACGCTGGCCCGTCCGGGCCAAGCGTTCAGCGGCGGCGCAGCTGGCGCTGCTGCTGCGTAGGTGCCTCGGCCGTGACCCGCACCGGCTGCAGCTGATGCGCCACCGGGGTTCCGCCGCGGGGACCTCCGGCCTTGTCGGCCATCGCCATCACCGCCCAGGCGAACTGCACGCCGGCAAAGACAATGCCGTGCAGGAACCACAACAGGAAAACCGCCAGCAGTCCGGTGTCGGAACCGGCGACCAACGACCACAGGTTCATCACGTTGAACCACAGCAGAACCGCCACAAAGGCCGCAGCAAGGCCAAAGCCGATCAGCACGTTGCGGATATACATCTTCACCAGTTCGGGCATGGGTGTCCTCCAGAATTACCACTTCAGGTTAGCAGTCTTTTTGGTGCCGTCCAGCGGATCCGGCGGGCATGAGCGGATTTTGTCGCACGCAGCGCGGAACAAAAAAAACGCGCCCTTGAGGGCGCGTTCACAATCATACCGGACGGCCCCGCCCCCTGATGCGGAGCGGCGGCGGTCAGAACGCCTCGGGCTTTGCCTCTCGGGCCATGTGGTCCAACACGGCGTTGACAAACTTCGGCTCCTTGCCTTCGGGAAAGAAGGCGCGGGCGATGTCGACGAATTCGTTGATCACCACCTTAGGCGGGGTGTCGGACTGGGTCAGCTCGGCACCGGCAGCGCGGAACAGCGCACGCAGGGTCGGGTCGATCCGCCCGATCGGCCATTTCGCCACCAGCGCGCGGTCGGTCATCTGGTCGATCGGCGCTTGGTAGTTCACTGCGTCGCGCACCAGTTTGCGAAAGATCTTGGTGTCGCCTTCGACCATCTCGTCGCCCTCGTAAACGGCGGCGAAACGGTGGTCTTCGAATTCGACGATCACCTGGTCAAACGTCTGACTGCTCTGCTCCATCTGGAACAGCGCCTGCAGCGCGTAAAGCCGTGCTGCCGATCTCATCTGGGTCTTGGCGTTGCCCTTGGGGCGACTGTCCTGGGTGCTCATGCGCTGGTGGGTCCGTTGTCTGTACCGGCAATCCTGTAGGCCCCTGCGGGGGCCTTGAATCCGATGCCTTTGGTCTGATCGCCCCACTTACGCGTGAGCGCGATCAGATGCAAGGCCGCAGCCGCAGCGCCGCCGCCTTTGTTCTGATCGGCGGTATCAGCGCGCACCTCGGCCTGCTTGCGGTTTTCCACCGTCAGGATGCCATTGCCGATGCACAGGCCCTGCAGACCCATCAGCTGGATCGCGCGGGAGCTGTCGTTGCAGACGGTTTCATAATGCGTGGTCTCGCCGCGGATTACGCAACCCAACGCCACGTAGCCGTCAAAGTTCGAGGTCCGATCCGCAATGGCAATCGCGGTGGGGATTTCCAGCGCGCCGGGCACCTCAACGACCTCATAGCTGCCGCCAGCCGCTTCAATCTCAGCCGCGGCACCCGCTACCAGATTGTCAGCGATATCTTTGTAGTAGGGCGACACCACGATCAGCAGCTTCACCGGCTTATCGAACTCTGCGCGCGGCAAGATGTAGTGGCTTTCATGTCCGGCCATATCAAGCCTCCTTCAGGATAGAACGGCTGCCGGTAATCGACAGCCCGTAGGCGTCCAGCCCGACATATTTGGTCGAGGGCGAGTCGGTCAGCAGGATCAGGTCGCGCAGGCCGAGGCTCGACAGGATCTGGGCGCCGATGCCGGTCTGCTTGATGGTCACCGTGCGCGGTCCGCCCTCGTCGTTAGCATAAAGCGCGTTGCGCGGCTGGCGGAACAGGGTGACAACACCCCTGCCCTCCTCGGCGATGATCTCCATCGCGCGGGGCAGCTGGCGGGCGGATTTGGGGCCCAGACCCAGAATGTCGGTCGCCTCATGCAGCGCATGGGTGCGCACCAGTACTGGCTCCGGCGTACTGATGTCGCCCTTGATCATCACCACGTGTTCGATACCGTGGGTCTGGTCGGTGAACAGCCGCATCTCCCATTCGCCGCCGAACTCCGAGGTCACCGTCTCGCGCGCGGTTTCGACCACCAGATTGTCATTGCGGGCGCGATAAGCGATCAGATCGGCGATGGTGCCGATCTTCAGCCCGTGCTTGGCGGCATAGTCCACCAGGTCAGGCAGCCGCGCCATGGTGCCGTCTTCCTTCATGATCTCGCAGATCACCGACGACGGGTAGAGCCCCGCCAGCCGCGACACGTCGCAGCCAGCCTCAGTGTGGCCTGCGCGCACCAGCACGCCGCCGCGGCGGGCGCGCAGGGGGAACACATGGCCCGGCGTGGCAATGTCGGCGGCGGTTTTGGCGGGGTCGATGGCGGTCGCCACGGTCAGCGCCCGGTCGGCGGCAGAGATGCCGGTGGAGACGCCCTCGCGGGCCTCGATCGACACGGTAAAGGCGGTCTCATGGCGCGAGGAGTTGTGCATCGCCATCATCGGCAGGCCCAGTTCTTCGATCCGCTCGGCCGGCAGGGTGAGGCAGATCAGCCCGCGGCCGTGGGTGGCCATGAAGTTGATCGCCGCCGCATCCGCGGCCTGTGCGGGGATCACCAGATCGCCCTCATTCTCGCGGTCTTCGTGGTCGACCAGAATGAACATGCGGCCCTGGCGGGCGTCTTCGATGATGTCTTCAATCGGGCTGATGGCGTCGCGCAGCCGCGCCTCAACCGGCCCTGGTGTTTCAAAGCTCATATGGCAGCCTTTCGATGCGCATGGGCAGCACGTATGGCACTGCGGGTTCTGTTTCAGCCAGATAGCCCACAGCCGCGGCAAATGCCAGTCCCGCAAGCGGCATGAGAGCGGCCGGAGGCGGCCTGTGCGTTGCCGCACAGTCAGGTCCAGGGGCCTTTGCGCCGGACCCGATTGACCGACGTGATCGTACGAACGGCGAGTTCCAGGCGGTACCGCGCGCCGCGCCAGCGGCGCGCCCGGCCCAACACCTCCGGCGGCATGCCCATGCAGCCCGAGGGGGCGGGAGGCCCCCGGCGGCGGCTCAGGGGCGCTGCCCCTCGGCCTTGCGGCCCCCCCCCGAAGTATTTTCAACAAGAAAGAGGCCGCGGGCCCGCGGTGTCAGCCGACTTCGTTCAACCGCGCCACGTAGCGGGCCAGCGTATCGATTTCGAGGTTGATGTGGGCGCCAACTGCCATGTCGCCCCAATTGGTAACTTCTTTGGTGTGCGGAATGAAGTTGATGCCGAACTCGCAGCCGTCGACATCATTCACCGTCAGCGAGGTGCCGTTCAAGGCCACAGACCCTTTGGGGGCAATGAACCGCGCCAGTTCCTGGGGTGCACGCAGGGTGACGCGGGTGCTGTCGCCTTCATCCGCGATGGCGATGATCTCGGCCACGCCGTCGATATGGCCCGACACGATATGGCCGCCCAGCTCGTCGCCGACCTTCAGCGCGCGTTCCAGGTTCACCCGCTTGCCCGGAACCCAACCGCCCAGGTTGGTCTTGGAGACGGTCTCGGCCGAGATCTGCACGTCGTACCAATCCTCCCCCAGCTCCACCACGGTCAGGCAGACCCCGTCCGAGGCGATGGAGGCGCCCATGTCGATGGTGGCAGTGTCATAGCTGGTGCGGATGCGGGCGCGCAGGTCGCCCTGCTGCTCCAGTTCAACGATGGTGCCGACGTCGGTGATGATGCCTGTGAACATATGCCCGCTCCTGACGGTAAGAGATCTGTCACCGGCAGAGGTAGCCAAGCCGCACGATCTCTACAAGCCCCGGCTTGCCATCCCCCCGCTGCCAGCCATAGTTTCGCCCCAGTCAAATGTTAATCAGACGTTGAGACAGCCACCGTATTCTGCCGCCCGAGATGCCTGACCAAATCATGACTCGACGCCACTTCCTGTTTCTGCAAGGCCCGCACGGGCCGTTCTTTGCCGCCCTTGGCCGCATGCTGAAATCGGCTGGCTGCGCGGTGTCGCGGGTGGGGTTCAACGCAGGCGATCGCGCCTTTTGGCGCGACAGGGAAAGCTACGTGGCCTTTACCCAGCGGCCCAGCGATTGGCCCAGTTTTCTGAATGACCTGCTGGCGCAGCGCAGCATCACCGATATCGTGCTCTATGGCGACACCCGCCCGATCCACGCGGCCGCCGTGATCGCGGCGCGGGCGCGCGGGATCACCGTGCATGTGTTCGAGGAAGGCTACCTGCGCCCCTATTGGGTGACTTATGAACGCAATGGCGCAAACGGGCATTCGCGTCTGTTGGAGATGACCGTAGCGGACATGCAGGTGGCGCTGGAACGCTCCGACATGGAACAGCCGTTGCCCCCGGCGCATTGGGGTGACATGCGTCAGCATATTTTCTACGGCGCACTCTACCATTGGTTCGTGATGTTCAGAAACCGCGCCTACCGCAATTTCCGCCCCCATCGCACGTTGGCCGTGACCAAGGAGTTCCAACTCTATCTCAAACGGCTGGTGCTGATGCCGTTTCAGGCGCTAGAGCGGCGGCTGGCGGAAAGACGCATCCGCAACGGCGGCTTCCCCTACCATCTGGCGCTGCTGCAGTTGGAGCATGACAGCTCCTTTCAGAACCATTCTCCGTTTGCCAGCATGGGCGACTTCCTGGCGGAGGTGATCCGCGGCTTTGCCGACGGCGCGCCGCGCCACCATCACCTGGTCATCAAGGCGCACCCGCTGGAGGATGGCCGCGCCCAGGTGCGCCGCACCCTGCGCCGCCTGGCAAAGGACCACGGCATAGCCGACCGGGTGCACTACGTGCGCGGCGGCAAGCTGGCGCAGCTGCTGAACGAGGCCCGCACCGCGGTCACCGTCAACTCCACCGCCGGCCAGCAGGTACTGTGGCGCGGCATTCCGCTGCGGATCTTTGGCCGCGCTGTTTATGGCAAGCCGGAATTTGTCTCGGAGCAGCCATTGGCCGAGTTTTTTGCCAGGCCCAGTCGCCCGGACGCCCGGGCCTACAAGGATTACCGCCGCTTTTTGCTGGAAACCTCACAGGTGCCGGGCGGGTTCTATTCGCGCAAGGGCCGACGTCAGCTGCTGCGCCAGGTGGCCGACATGATGCTGGCGCCAGAGGATCCTTATGACGCGCTGCGGCTGGGCACAGCGGCACCACGGCAACAGTTGCGCCTGGTGACCTGAGAGCCCATCACCCGAAGGCTGGATTTTTCCCTGTGCCTTGGTTAACTTGACCGTAAAACTTGAGGCAAACAACAATTGGTCGAGGAGACCGAGCAGTGAATTCCGTTCCCTTTCGGTGGGCGCGCCCCGTGGCGTTGCTGGCGGCCGTGGCCCTGGCCGCGTCCTGCGGGCTGCCCAAAGTCGGCCCCAACAAGCGCCAGATCTTCGCCGGCTCCGTCCAGCGCGAAGGTGACGCCTTCATCGTCACGGTCAATGACCGTGTCGCCCGCGCCACCGCCGTGGCCCCGGCACTGGGATTTCCCAGTAGCCTCACCAGCGCAGGGCGGTTGACCTCCGATACCATCCGCCCCGGCGACGTGCTGGGATTGACTGTCTGGGAGAACGTCGATGACGGACTTCTGGCTGCCGAATCCACCAACTCCACCATTCTCGAAGAGGTACAGGTCGACAGTGCCGGCTATATCTTCGTGCCCTATGCAGGGCGCCTGCGCGCTGCCGGAAACACGCCGGATCAGCTGCGCGCGACGATCACCAAAAAGCTTGAGGACCAGACCCCGGACCCGCAGGTGCAGGTGCGTCGACTGGCCGGTGATGGCGCCACCGTAAGCCTTTCAGGCGCGGTCGGGGGGCAAGGCGTCTACCCGATCGAGCGTCCGACCCGGACCCTGTCGTCGATGCTGGCCAATGCAGGCGGCGTCACGATCCAGCCCGAGATTGCACAGGTCACCGTGATCCGCGGCAAGGAAAAGGGCAAGATCTGGTTCCAGGACCTGTTCGATCACCCGGAACTGGATATCGCCCTGCGCGGCGGTGACCGCATCCTCGTCGAGGAGGACACCCGCTCCTTTACCGCGCTTGGCGCGACCTCCGCTCAGGCACGGGTGCCGTTTGAGAGCCAGGACCTGTCAGCGCTGGAAGCCATTGCCCAGGTTGGCGGGCTGATCTCCACAGCCTCGGATCCGACCGGGGTTTTTGTGCTGCGCAACGAGCCGGCGGAGATTGCCAATCAGGTGCTGGGCCGCGATGACCTGATCGGCGCGCAGCGCATGGTTTACGTGCTGAACCTGACCCAGCCGAACGGCCTGTTCATCGCGCGGGATTTCGTGATTCGCGATGACGACACGCTCTATGTCACCGAAGCGCCCTACACGCAGTGGACCAAGACCATCTCCCTGCTGGTCTCTCCGGTGGCGTCCGTTTCCAGCACCGCCGCCGTGTTTGAATGAAGCCGACCACAGGTCAACAGAAAGCCGGGAGCGATGCGTCCCGGCTTTTTGTTTACAACGGCGGCTTTCTTACCCAACGGCGAGTGCGGCGGATCTTGCAACTGTCCGGCTACAGCGTTCGGCTGGGACTGCCCGGCGCCGACGATCTGGTGGGCGTCTGGGGCGCCTCGCCCACTGCATCGCGCGGGCTGACGGTGGCAGCGCGGCGCGGCTGCGGGGTGCTGCGGGTCGAGGATGCGCTGCTGCGCTCAATGCATCCCGGACGCGCGGGCGAGCCGCCCGTGGGGCTGCTGCTGGACCGCAGCGGCGTGCATTTCGATGCCCGTCAGCCGTCGGAGCTGGAACAGCTTCTAGCCTCGCATCCGCTGGACGACTCGCATCTGATGCAGCGCGCCCGCGACGCCATCGCGCGTCTGCAGGAAGCGCATCTGAGCAAGTACAACGCCTTTGATCCCACCGCCGCACCGCCCGATCCCGGCTATGTGCTGGTGGTGGATCAGGCGCGTGAGGATGCCTCGGTGCGCGCCTCTGGGGCGGATCGGGCGCGGTTCCTGGAGATGCTGGCCTTTGCCCAGGAGGAACATCCCGGCGCGCGGGTGCTGATCAAGACCCATCCGGAGGCCCTGCGGGGCTACCGCGCCGGCTATTACGAGGCCGCCGACGCACAGGGGCGGGTGGAGCTGTTCACCGGCACGCCTTCGCCTTGGGCGCTGCTGGAGGGTGCGGTGGGCGTCTATACCGTATCCTCGCAGCTCGGGTTCGAGGCGATCCTGGCGGGCCACCGCCCGCGTGTTTTTGGCCAGCCATTCTATGCCGGTTGGGGGCTGAGCGCCGACGACGCGCCGCCCGCGCGGCGTCAGCGGCGGCTGACGCGGGCGCAGCTGTTTGCGGCGGCAATGATCCTGTATCCCAAGTGGTACGATCCCTTCCGCGACACACTGTGTGAGCTGGAAACCGTTCTGGACAATCTGGAAGCCCAGGCGCGGGCCTGGCGGCAGGACCACCGTGGCTGGGTGGCCTCGGGGATGCGCCTGTGGAAGCGCAAGCCGCTGCAACGCTTCTTCGGCGCCGAACGGCGCGTGCTATTTTCTGATGACGCGAACCGGGCAACACGGACCGGGCGCAGCCGCATGATCTGGGCAGGCAAGGCCACCGCAGCGGATGCACCGGCGGTACGAGTCGAGGATGGCTTTCTGCGCTCGCGCGGGCTGGGCGCGGAGCTGGTGCCGCCACTGTCGCTGGTGACCGACGCGCAGGGGATCTATTACGACCCGCGCCAGCCCTCGGACCTGGACCTTCTGATCGCCCGCCGCACCCACCTGACGCAGGCTCAGGAGCGGCGCGTCGAACGACTGGTCGCGTCGCTGGTTCGGGACCAGCTGTCGAAATACAATCTTGGCGGCGCCTGCCCACCCCTGCCGCAGGGCCACCGCATCCTGGTGCCGGGGCAGGTCGAGGATGATGCTTCGATCTTATGCGGCGCCGCTGAGGTGCGCAGCAATCTGGATCTGCTGCGCGCCGCGCGCGCCGCCAACCCCGAAGCCGTTCTCATCTACAAGCCTCACCCCGACGTGGAGGCGGGGCTGCGCCGGGGCAAGATCGATGCAAGCGCACTGGCCGATGTGGTAGCCACACACGCGGATCCGGTGGCCCTGCTGGATTCGGTGCAGGAGGTTTGGACGATGACCTCCCTCCTCGGGTTCGAGGCACTGCTGCGCGGGGTGGAGGTCACCACGCTGGGGATGCCGTTCTATGCTGGCTGGGGGCTTACCCGTGACCAGGCCACGCCGCCGCCCTGGCGCAATGTTCAGGTGCCTGTGGCCGGGTTGGTGCATGCTGCCCTGATCGATTATCCACGCTATTTCGACCCGGTGACCGGCCAGCCCTGTCCGGCAGAAGTGGCAGCGCTGCGTCTGCGCGAGGGGGCGATGCCGCATCCCGGCTACGGCAATCGGCTGCTGGCCAAACTGCAAGGGCTGTTTGCCACCCACGCGCACCTCTGGCGATAACACAGCGGCTCCGCGCGCGACCGCACCGGGCCACGCCCGCGCCCGCAGGCTGCGTTGGCTGGCGCCAGCGCCACCTTGGCGGCCTTGGGCGTGGCCCGGCAACGGGCGAGAGAGCCGTGTCGCCATCGCGACAGCGAGAGCCACTAGCGCAGTGCGCGGGTCCAGCGGTGCAGGATGTCGGCGCCAAGGGGGCGGGTCTCGACCAGGTCGAAACGTGGTGCTTCCTCAAGCCGACCGACGCCCAACGCGCCGATCGAAGGCAACCCCTCGGCCCCAATCCCCAGACCCGCCGTAACGCCGATCAGCTCATCCACCAGATCAAATGCCAACAGCGACGCCGCCAGGGCGCTGCCACCTTCGCAGAACACCCGCGTCAGACCCGCCTGCCCCAACTGTTGCAAGACGTCCGCAGCATCCAGCTGCACCCCGTGCGACGCGCAAGGGATCATGCGCGCGCCCAGACCTTCCCACGCCTGCAGACGCTCCGGATCGGCACCATGGCCATGACAGAGCCAGACCGGCACATCCCGCGCCGTGCGCGCCAATTGCCCCATCAGGGGCAGATCCAGATGGCGCGAGATCACCACCCGCACCGGCTGCTGGTCGATACCAAGGTCGCGCACCGTCAGCGAAGGATCATCCGCCCGCGCGGTGCCACCGCCCACCATCACCGCATCGTGACGGGCGCGCATCGCGTGCACAGCGCGCCGCGCCTCCGGTCCGGTGATCCATTTGCTCTGCCCTGATCCGGTGGCAATGCGGCCATCAAAACTGCTGGCCAGCTTCAGCGTGACCAGCGGGCGGCCCTGTTCTGTCTTGAGAAAGAAACCGGCATGATCGCGCGCCGCCTGCGCCGCCCAGACGCCAGTGGTCACCTCGATCCCGGCGTCACGCAGCATTTGAAAGCCCTGCCCGGACACACGTGGATCGCTGTCCTCGATCGCCGCGACAACCCGTGCCACCCCGGCGTTTATCAGCGCCTTTGCACAGGGCGGTGTCTTGCCCTGATGGGCGCAGGGCTCCAAAGTAACATAGACCGTGGCGCCGCGCGCCGCCTCACCGGCCTGCGCCAGCGCCTCGGTCTCGGCGTGCGGGCGCCCGCCGGGGTTGGTCCAGCCGCGACCGACCACCCGGCCGGCCTTGACGATGACACAGCCCACAGCCGGGTTCGGCCAGCAGTTGCCCTGCCCCCGCCGCCCCAGGGACAGCGCCAGCGCCATGAAGCGATGATCCCTGTCCATTATTCTTCCGGCGAGACTGGCGGGCGCAGCTCGTGGACAAAATCCTCGAAATCATCTGCTGCCTGGAAATTCTTGTAGACGCTGGCGAAACGCACGTAGGCAACGGTATCGATGCGGGCCAGCGCCTCCATCACGATTTCGCCGATTTTCTTGGAGGGAATGTCGGTCTCGCCCATGCTTTCCAGCCGCCGCACGATGCCAGAGATCATCTGGTCGATGCGCTCCGGTTCAATCGGGCGCTTCTGCATCGAGATGCGGATCGAGCGTTCCAGCTTGTCGCGGTCGAAGTCCTCGCGCTTGCCGTTGGTCTTGATCACCACGAGGTCGCGCAGTTGCACACGTTCGTAGGTCGTGAACCGACCGCCACAGGCCGGGCAGAAGCGGCGCCGCCGGATCGATACGTGATCTTCGGCGGGGCGTGAATCCTTGACCTGGGTGTCGATGTTTCCGCAAAATGGGCAGCGCATCCGCCTGCTCCCTCAATCCTGTCAGCCTGTAATTTGTGCCCGGGCCGCCCCGGTTATCCACAACTATAGGCCACCCTCCAGACTTTGGGTAGAGTTGATTTTTGGCCGCTAGATAAAGAGGTTCACCGCAGGTTCACCCAAGATGCACCGCCACCCGCCGCTGGTGTGGGGCCCTGCGGTGTTCAACCAGATAGACGCCCTGCCAAGTGCCCAGAACCGGCGCGCCGTCACGGACGGGGATAGACAGGCTCACGGGCATCATCGCCGCCTTGATATGGGCGGGCATATCGTCCGGGCCTTCGTAGGTGTGGCGCAAATAGGCCATGGACGGATCATCCGCGGGTGGCACCAGCCGGTTGAAAAAGGCCAGCAGATCCGTCTGCACCTCCGGGTCGGCGTTCTCCTGCACCAGGAGCGAGCAGGAGGTGTGGCGGACAAACAGCGTCAGCAAGCCGCTTTGTCGCGGCATGTCCCGCAGCCAGCCGTGCAGCTCGGCTGTAAACTCATACAACCCCAGCCCATGCGTGGTGATGACAAACTCGTGCTGCGTCATGTGCCCCGCGCCCGCTCAGCCGAAGGGACGCGGGAAAATGGTGTCCCGGCAGTTGCCAAACGCATGAGTCACGTTGCGACTGTAGCCGGGCTGCAAAATATTGGTGATGACCCCCGCCCCGATTGGCCGCACCCCCAGCTGGTCCGGCGTCACCGTGAACTGCACCGCCGAGCGCGCGCCGCCTGACGCGGCGGCCCCGATGTCGCGCAGCACGTAGATCTCCGTGTCCCGAGGCAGCCGCAGCCCACGGCGGGCATAATCGCCAACAGCGCACCAGTAGTCGTCCTTGAAGCGGACAGGCCGCCCTTTGACTTCGATGATGCCACTGGACAGGGACACAGCCGTCAGGCCGTTGATGGCAACAAATTCCCCCGACGCGGCCTGCGCCGACGATTGGGTCTGCGGCGCGTCACAGGCGGTCAGTGCCGCGCAGGACAGAGCCGCCGCCGCGGTCTTGAAAAACGGGCTCATGCAGGCCTCCTCACCAGGATGCGCAGGTTCTCGCACTGTCGTTCGGCACCCTGCACTGTCTGCGAATCTCCCGGCTTGAAACGGTTGATGCGCATCAGCCAGGGTTGCGGTTCTGCCTGTGGCACTGGCCGCAGCGAAAACACCACGGTTGATTTACGATCCACGGCTTCGCCACGCCCCATGCCGCGCGCAACATAGACCCGATCGCCCCATCCCGCGCCCCGCGCCCGGCGGGCATATTCACCCGCCGCGCACCAATAGGCATCCCGCACGGCACCGATCTCGGGCACCACCTCGAAACGGTCGTCCGCCAATCTGTATACTTGGGCACCATGCATCGTGTGAAACACGGTGTCCGGAGACTGCACGCAAGCCGCCGTCAAGGGCACAAGGGCGCATGCGGCGCGTTTGAGGATGTCGCTGATACTGCCCATTCCGGCCTCCGAACCTCGACGCGGCCTGGCATGGACGCGCCTGCCCCAGTATCGGCGCTGCTCGGGGTGCGAGGCAAGTTACGTCTCGGTTATCTGCGTCAAGGACGGCGAACACAAGCCCTCCTTGCCTGGGGATTGCGACTGCCTGTCGGAGACATCACGCCCCGATGCTGCGCTTACCAACCACCGGAAAGGGAATGATTTCAGCGCTTTGAAGGTTGGAGCTCAGCACCTCTTCAAGCACTGCAAGGGCCGCAGGATTGGGGGCGGCGCCGGTTTCCGGATGAAATTTCTCCCGTGCCTGCTGACGCAGAAATTCACGGGTTTCGCGCACGCCCATCTGTTTCAGCTGATCCTGCTGGCAGGCCATGGCCTCAACCATGAAATGATTTGCAGTGACCAGATCGTTCAGCGCGCGCAGCCGCTCGGACAGCGCCGTAAGGGCGGCATTCATGTCGGTATGTGCAGACATCTTTCCCCCAGAAAGGTCAACGAGCGATGCCGAAAATCTACCGGCCGTCGCGCAGCGCGGCAACGAAAGTGTTAGCAAATGGTTAACGCCGCAGATCCAGCTCCGGCATCTCCACATGGCCGTGATAGCGCACCAGCAGGCCGATGCGCGGCAGGCTGGCGGAGATGTCAAAGCCGAAGTGGCCCTGCGGCGATTGCGCGGTGGCAAAGGCAAACCGCCCGGACCGGTCATGGCGCAGCATGAAGCGGAAGAAGCCGGAGCACAGCACACAGGTGCCGTCAAAGACGATGAGGTCCTGCACGTCAGGTTCGGGGATAATCATCATGCGCGTTCGACAGTCCATTCGATGCAGCCCGGTCGCAGGGAAACATGCCTGCATTGCAGAAGGTTGACCAGCATTGGAGCTGCATGTCCATCGGCGCCGATAAAACATGCGCCCCACGAGGCGCCTTTTACCATAAGTGTTGCAAACCAAAATGTTGGTCGGCCAATGTCTGGCCAGTTGCATCGCAAGACAACAAGAAAAACTCGGACAACCGGGAAAAAAAGTGTGGGAACAATCACGAAGAAGTCGTCGTCGCGCGGCAAGGTCACAGGGACCTGACGACAAAAAGCCCTTCAAGTGTGATGGGTGCGGTAGAGCCTCGGACATCAGAAACAAAAAGGCGATCGTCGTTGGGTATTGGCGCCTGCGTCGGACGTCCCACCGGAACTCGCAAAAGATGCCTGTTCAACACCTTGCATCGCACAATCCACCTCCGGGCAGAACTTGTGGCCGTTGCGAACATCCCGGTCGCACTGGACCAGGGCCTGCCACGACTTGGCTGCATTTCGAGCTCTAGGAACGACCGGATGGGCGTCCGATACAATGGCACATGGTCTGCAACGTCGCCTGTCACATCCCGGCAATGACCTTATCCAGGGTCGCCGGATAATCCCGCACGCGTACGCCGGTTGCATTGTAGATCGCATTGGTGATCGCCGCCGCCGCGCCGCAGATGCCGAGTTCGCCAATGCCCTTGGCCTGCAAGGGGTTTGCCCAATCATCGCGCTCTTCCAGCAGGTCGACCGTCAGCTGCGGCACGTCGGCGTTCACCGGAATGTGGTATTCCGCCAGATTGTGGTTCGCCACATGGCCATCGCGCGGATCAAAGGCCAGCTCTTCGGTCAGCGCTATGCCGATGCCGAAGGTCATTCCGCCCAGACATTGCGAACGCGCCGTTTTGGCGTTCAGGATCCGCCCGGCCGCAAAACTGCCGTGCATGCGCCGCACGCGGGTCTCGCCCGAGGCTGCGTGAACGGCAACTTCGGCGAAGTAGGCTCCAAACGTGGCCTGGCGCACGGCGTCCGACGTATCGCCCGGTTGCACATGGCCCAGCTTTGCGATCTCGTCACCTTGCAGAACCTCGCTCAGCGTCTTGGTCTGATTGGCATAGGTCGCGCGACCGTCTTTCAGCATCAGGTCCGGCTCGCTCACCTCCAGCCGGTCGGCCAGCTGGCGGCGGATCGCTTCGCAGGCGACATAGACCGATGTCCCGCTGGACGCCGCGCCCCAGGATCCGCCGGAGCCGGCGGCCGGGGGCAAGGTGGTGTCGCCAAGGATCACATCGATCTTGTCGCGTGGCAGGCCCAGCATGTCGCCGGCAATCTGGCCGAGGATCGCATAGGTGCCGGTGCCAATGTCCGTCATGTCCGTCTCAACCCGCGCCGTGCCGTCGGGCAGCAGGGTAACGCGAGCCTGGCTTTCCATAAACACGTTGACGCGCGCAGCAGAGGCCATGCCGTAGCCAATCAGCCAGTCGCCCTCGCGCCGGTCCCTCACGCTGGGACGATCGGCCCAGCCAAAGGCCTCGGCGCCGCTTTCCAGCGCTTCGCGGAACCTGCGGGAGGAATAGTCCTTGCCGCTTTCGGGGTCTTTCTCGGGAATGTTGCGAAGGCGGAGTTCGACAGGGTCGATGCCGATCTCATGCGCCAGTTCATCCATCGCGTTTTCCAGCACGGTGACACCCACGGCTTCGCCCGGCGCGCGGACGGACCCGGCGCACATCCGATGCACACGCGCCAGCTCAAGCGACATTTGGCGGTTGGCCCCGGCATACAGGAAATGCGAGGCTTGCAGCACCGGCTCGGCGAAGGTCTCTCCCGGCAGATTCGACACACGGGCATCATGGCCCAAACCGCTCAGTCGGCCGTCGGCGTCGGCGGCGAGACGCACCCTTTGGCGGGTTTCGGACCGTCGCATCGTGGCTTCGTAAACCTGCGGACGCTGCAAAGCGACGGACACCGGACGGCCCAGCTCCTGTGCCGCGATGGCGGCGGCGACGGCTTCTGGCGCCAGCCCCAGCTTGGAGCCAAAGCCGCCGCCCACATAAGGGGATATTATGCGGACCCGGTCAGGGTGGATGCCCAGCGAATCTGCCAGTTCATTGCGGTTGTATTTCAGCATTTGATAGCTGCCGCGCAGGGTCAGGTCCTCGCCCTCCCATGAGGCGATGGCGGCGTGTGGCTCCATCGGGGAGCTGGAATGCGAAGGTGTAGTATAAACCACGTCCACATGATGCGCGGCACCCCGCATGGCGCCTTCCAGGTCGCCTTGATCCAGCGTTTGACCTTCCTGCCGCTCGACCGCGGCGGTCGCCGGATCGACGGGCACCATCTCCCCGTTCTCCAGCGTGACCTGCAACGTCTGCGCGGCATGGCGCGCCTGCTCGAAACTTTCGGCGACGACAACGGCGATCAGTTGGCCAAGGTACGCCACGTGCTGCGCGCCTTGGATCGGGGCCGCGTTCGCCGTGCCCTGGGCGGGGTTGCGCAGCAGGCGAGCATCCTGGATCACCGTCAGAACGCCGGGCATCGCTTCCACTTCATCCCTGTTGGACAGCACGACCCGGCCACTGTTGCCCGGCGCACGGACCATGACACCGTGCGCCATGCCCTCGACCTGCCATTCATCTGCATAGGTTGCGGTGCCTGTGACCTTCCGCGGCCCCTCGGGCCTATCAAGCGCCGCGCCGACGAGCCCCTGCCCCATGTCATCCAGCCGCCGTTGCGTTGCGGGGGCGTCCATTTTGAAATGCTCGGTCATGCCTGTGCCTCCTGCGTCAGCTCCGACAGCACCGACACCAGCGTACGGCGGGCAAGAGGGAGCTTGAAATCATTGTCGCCAAAGCCCTGCGCTTCGGCGAGCAGCAGATCTGCGGCCTTGTCAAACAGCGCTTCCGACGGAGCCTCACCAACCAAAAGGGCTTCGACCTGCGCATCGCGCCAGGGTTTTGGTGCCAGGCCGCCAAAGGCCAGATCCGCCCGGGTAATTTTGCCATTTTTCATCGCCACGATCCCGGCGACCGAGACCAAGGCAAATGCATAAGACGCCCGATCGCGGACCTTGCGGTAGGTTTGACGCCCGTCAACCGGCGCGGGCAGCACGACGGCGGTAATCAGCTCACCGGCCTCCAGCACGGTCTCACGGTCCGGCCGGTCGCCGGGAAGAAGATAAAGCTCATCAAGTGTGAGGCGGCGGGCCGTGCCGTCCTCTTTCAAGGTCTCCACCTCTGCCCCAAGCGCGCGCAGGGCGACGGCCATGTCGCTGGGATGGGTGGCGATGCAATGCTCTGAGGTGCCCAGAATGGCAAGAATGCGGTTGATGCCCTCGCGCGCAGCGCAGCCGCTGCCCGGCTCCCGCTTGTTGCAGGCCATTGCACGGTCGTAGAAATACAGGCATCGCGTGCGTTGCAGAAGGTTGCCCCCGGTGGTCGCCTTGTTGCGCAGCTGACCACTGGCGCCAGCAAGCAGGGCGCGGCTCAGCACCGGCCAATCTCGGCGCACGTGGGGATCGTTGGCAAGATCGCTGTTGGTCACCAAGGCACCAATCCGCAGACCGGCGTCTTCAGTGCCTTCGATCTCGTTCAGCTCCAATCGGTTGATGTCGATCAGGGTGTCGGGTGCCACCACCTCCAGCTTCATCAGGTCAAGCAGATTGGTGCCGCCAGCGATAAAGGTGCCGCCGCCTGCCGCGTCGCGCGTCGCGCCCTCGGTGCTTTCGGCGCGAATGTAATCGAAAGGTCTCATGCGCTCTCCCCTGCGGCTTTGCGGATTGCTGCGACGATGTTGGGATAAGCCGAACACCGGCAGAGATTGCCGCTCATGCGTTCCGATATTTCCTCGGTGGTGAGCTGTGCCCCGCCTTCAAGATCACCCGTCACATGGCTCGGCCATCCGTCTTTGATCTCTTCCAGCATCGCCGTGGCCGAGCAGATCTGTCCGGGCGTGCAATAGCCGCACTGGAACCCGTCTTCGCTGATGAAAGCCGCTTGTAGCGCGCTGAGGTTGTCTGGCTGGCCGATGCCTTCGATTGTCGTCACCTCGTCGCCGTCATGCATGCAAGCCAGCGTGAGGCAAGCATTTATGCGCCGCCCGTTGATCATAACCGTGCACGCCCCGCATTGCCCGTGGTCGCAGCCCTTTTTGCTGCCCGTCAGCCCGAGGTGATGGCGCAGGGCATCCAGCAGGGTGGTCCTTGGATCAAGCTCCAGTCGGTGCTGCGTGCCATTGATTGTCAGACTAGTTTGCACGGGCGCGTCCTCCGATTTGATCCGGGCTTGATAGACTAACCAGCGCAGCCCCCCTTGGTTCCGCGTTTTCGGACCAACGTCGCTCACTTCTTTACCCACGCTCCGCGACCTGCCGGTCGACGTGCCGCGCCAAGCGGCTTTGACCAGGCAGTTTGAGGCAGTAAAATTTCGTCGCAACGCGGCTCCGGCAACCTGACCGCTCGCGCTCCATACTTTGCGGATCAACTCTGTCTACGGCCTTCCCGCCTGCGCCCGCTGGCTCAGCGGGGTCTTCAGCCGGGCGTAGACGCCGCCTGGCTGGATGCGCAGACATCGGCACTTCGCCCGCACAACTGCATCACGCCAAGAAACGTCGCTGAACTTGCCTGCCCGCATCATGGCGTTCCACCGTCAAAACCAGGGAAGAAGGCATTCACCACCCATGGGGCTATTTCAGTCGCGCCTCGCGCAGCGGAGACGACCGCTCGACGACCCAGTCCACAAACATTTGACACTCGTAGCTGACAGGAGCCTCCGGGCAGGTGACATAGATTGCCTGATCCGTGTATATTTCGAGATCAACAGATCGCACCAGACGCCCGTCTTGCAGATAGGGGGCTGCGAAGAATCCCGAGACCAGCGCATGTCCCATACCATTTGCTGCAAGTTCGAGCGCGGCGATACTCTGGTCCACGCTGAGTGCCGGGGCTTGTGTCGGCGGCGGCAGGTTCTCCTGACGGAAAAACTGATGCCAGTTGTCGGCCACACCGATGATCTCTATCAAAGATGAACCTCGCAACGCAGTGAGCGTCCCACACCCGGGTCTGAGGTCCGGGTGGCAGACCGGCAGAACGGGATCACGGCTCAAAAGCGTGGCTTGTTGCCCTGGCAAGTCCCCGTCTCCGAAGCGAATTTCGATGTCCAGCTGGTTCGATTGGATTGCGCTGGCCCAGGTGCCTACGTGGAGTTGCACGTTGATCTCCGGATAACGAGTCCGAAAATCTGGCAACTGCTTCAGCAGCCAGAGCTGTGCAAATGTCGGCAGACAGCGGATCCGCACCGGGCGCGTGTCTCTTGTGCCGAAAACATCCCGCGTACCCAGCCGCAGCGCTTCGAAGGCTTTGATGATCCACGGCAGATATAGCTCCCCCATCGCGGTCAGCTCCATGGGCCGCTTCTCGCGGGAAAACAACTGATAGCCCAATTGCTCCTCGAGCGACCGCACCTGATGGCTGACCGCGGCGGGTGTGAGCCCAAGTTCACTGCCAGCACTGGAAAAGTTGCCGTTTCGAGAGGCCGCCTCAAACGCGCGCAGCCAGGGTAAGGGAGGTATGTCGTTCACGAGGCGCGCCTGCATTTCAAATTATTCCACGGCTACATCAAATGATTATTTGTTTAAATAACGCCAGCTCTTTGTGCCAGAACCACCGTGAAAGTTTGCAGGGAACGGCATGAATAACTTCGACTACATCATCGTGGGGGCGGGCTCCGCAGGCTGTGTTCTGGCGGAACGGCTGAGCGCCTCCGGGCGCTACAAGGTTCTGGTGCTGGAGGCCGGCGGGCGCGGCTGGTCGCCGTGGATTGCCCTGCCGCTGGGCTACGGCAAGACGTTTTTTGACCCCAAGGTGAACTGGAAGTACCATACCGAGCCGGAAGCGGCGCTGGCCGGGCGCAGCGGCTACTGGCCACGCGGCAAGGTGGTGGGCGGCTCTGGTGCCATCAATGCGCTGGTCTACGCACGCGGTCTGCCGCAGGACTTTGATGACTGGGCGGCGGCCGGGGCGGCGGGCTGGGACTGGGAAACCGCGCGCCGGACTTATGAGGCGATGGAAACCCGGCTCGGTATCAATGGCGCGGGCCAGGGCAGCGGACCGCTGCATGTGCAGGATGTTTCGGATCAGATCCACCCTGCCACCCGGCATTTCTTTGCGGCCGCGCAAGAACTGGGGCTACCTCGCACCAAAGATATTAACGGCAGCGCATGCGAGGGTGCCGCGGCCTACCGGATCAACACCAGCGGCGGCCGCCGGATGCACTCGGCGCGGGCCTTCCTGAAACCGGCACTGAAGCGGGCCAACGTCACCCTGATGACCGGGGTGCAAGCCGAGCGGATCATAGTCGAGGGCAAGCGCGCCGCTGCCGTACAGGTGGTGCGAGAGGGCAAGACGCAGACCCTGCGTGCGGGCCGCGAAATCATCCTGTCGGCGGGTGCCGTGACGTCGCCGCGGCTGCTGCAGCTGTCCGGCATCGGACCGGCGGACTTGCTGAAATCCCACGGCATCACGCCGCTGATGGATGCGCCGCATGTGGGCGGCAATCTGCAGGACCATCTGGGGATAAACTACTACTTCCGAGCCACCGAACCCACGCTGAACAATATTCTGCGCCCGTTGACCGGCAAGCTGCGCGCGGCGCTACAATACGCGCTGACCCGGCGCGGGCCGCTGGCGCTGTCGGTGAACCAGTGCGGCGGTTTTTTCCGGTCCGGCCCGGATCAGGCCCATCCCGACCAGCAGCTGTATTTCAACCCGGTCACCTATACCACCACGCCGAATGGCAGGCGCACGGTGGTGCAGCCCGATCCGTTTCCGGGTTTCATCATCGGTTTTCAGCCGGCCCGCCCCACCAGCCGCGGCCGCATCGACATCAGCGCCGCCGACCCAGCCGCCGCGCCCCGCATCCGGCCCAATTCTCTGGCCACCGAAGAGGACCGCGCGCAGGTCGTGGCAGGTGGCCGCCTGTGCCAGCGGATGATCACCACCACGGCGCTGGACGGACTGGTGGAGTCGGCGATGGACCCGGACCTGCGGCGCATGGACGACGACCAGATCCTGGCCGATTTCCGCGAACGCTGCGGCACCGTCTTCCACCCGGTTGGCACCTGCCGCATGGGGCAGGACGCCCGGACATCCGTGGTCAGTCCACGGCTGAAGGTGCATGGGATGCACGGGCTTCGGGTCGTCGACGCCTCGGTTTTTCCCAACTTGACCTCGGGCAACACCAATGCCCCGACCATGATGCTGGCGCACCGCGCCGCTGATCTTATTCTGGAGGACGCATGAGCACGCCCTATTCCATGTCCGGCGCAGTGCCGGTTGCCAACACCCGCGGCAAGGACGACACCGGGCCGCGCATCCGCCGGATCGAAACCTTCTGCACACCGCTGATCGGCTTTGTGCGGGTCACCGCCGAGGACGGCAGCACCGGCTGGGGGCAGGTGTCCACCTACAGCAGCGATCTGACCAGCGAGATCCTGCACCGCCAGGTGGCGCCCTGGGCGCTGGGGCGCGGCATGGACGCGCTGGAAGAGGTGATCGCCGAGATCCCGCTGCGCGAGCACAAGTTCCCCGGCACCTATCTACGCCGGGCCATGGCCGGGCTCGACACCGCTGTCTGGGACTGGCGCGGCAAGGCCGCGGGCGAACCCGTGGCGGCGCTGCTGGGCGGCTCGGCCGGGCCGGTGCGGGCCTATGCGTCCTCCATGCGGCGTGACATCACGCCCGAGGATGAAGCCGCGCGGATGATGAGACTGCGCGACGAACACGGCTTTGACGCCTTCAAGGTACGCGTCGGCGCCGAATGCGGCCAAGACCGCGACGAATGGGACGGTCGGACCGAGGCGATCATCCCCGCCATCCGCAGGGCCATGGGTCCGGATGCGGCCCTGCTGGTTGACGGCAACTCTGGTTTCGGCCCGGCCCGCGCCGTCGAGGTGGGCCGGATGCTGGAAGCCAACGGCTATGAGCATTTCGAGGAGCCGTGCCCTTATTGGGAACTGGAGCAGACCGCCGAGGTCACGCGTGAGCTGTCAATCGACGTGGCCGGCGGCGAACAGGACTGGGACCTGCAGCAATGGAAGCGCATTGTCGCACTGCGCGCGGTCGACATCATCCAACCCGACATCCTGTATCTGGGCGGCATGGTGCGCAGCATGGAGGTGGCCCGCATGGGTCACGCCGCCGGACTGCCCTGCACCCCCCATGCGGCCAACCTGTCGCTGGTGACCCTGTTCACCATGCATCTGATGCGTGCGGTGCCCAATCCGGGCCGATACCTCGAATTCTCGATCGAGGGCGATGACTACTACCCGTGGCAGCGGGAGCTGTTCCGCAACGACCCCTTCACAATCACGGACGGCCAGGCGGCTGTTACCGATGCTCCCGGCTGGGGCGTCGAGATCTGCCCCGAATGGCTGGCCAAATCCACCTACAAATGCAGCGAGGACGCATGATGACCTCCGACCAGATGATTTCCACCTATTTCGAAACCGGCACGCTGCCGGATCTGCCGCGCGATCACTTCATTGATGGCACGTTTGTTGCCCCCGACAGCGGCAACCGCATGGAAAGCTTCGATCCGGGCACCGGCGAGGCCTTTGCCGATTTCGCCGCCGGCACCGCGACCGACGTCGACCGCGCAGTGACCAGCGCTGCCGCCGGGTTCGAGGTCTGGCGCAGCACGCCGCCCGCGCGCCGCTGCGCCATCCTGAACGAGGTGGCGCGCCTGATGCGGGCCGAGGCCGACCAGCTGGCAGTGATCGAAAGCCTCGACAGCGGCAAGTCCCTCGCCGAGGCGCAGGGCGATGTCGCAGGCTCGGCCCGCCTGTTTGAGTATTACGCGGGCGCAGCGGACAAACTGGACGGGCGCAGCGTCAACCTCGGCAACGGCAACGCCGCCTTCACTCTGCGCGAACCGGTGGGCGTGACGGCGCATATCGTGCCCTGGAACTATCCGACCTCGACGCTGGTGCGTGGTATTGCCCCGGCGCTGGCGGCGGGGTGTTCCGCCGTGGTGAAACCTGCGGAAACAACACCGTTCACGGCACTGTTGATCGCCGAGCTGCTGGTGCGCGCGGGTGTGCCTGCGGGCGTGGTCAACGTGGTTACCGGAACCGGTATCGAGGCCGGCGCCCCGCTGGTTACCGATCCGCGGGTGCGGCACGTCACCTTTACCGGTTCGGTTGCGACCGGCGTGGGGGTCATGCAGAACGTGGCCCCCAATGTAACCGGGCTGACGCTGGAACTGGGCGGCAAATCGCCGCTGGTGGCCTTTGGCGACGCCGACGCAGAGGCGGTGGCCGACGGCGCGCTCTGGGCGATCTTCTCGAATTCGGGTCAAATCTGCTCGGCCGGGTCACGGCTGGTGATCCACCGCGATCTGCACGACGCGGTGCTGGAGCGGCTGGTGAAAAAGGCGCAGGCCTTGCGCTTTGGCCATGGCCTGCGCAATCCGGACATGGGCGCGGTCAACTCCGAACGCCATCTGCAACAGATTGCGGGCCATGTGGAGCGCGCCCGCGCCCGCGGCGTCGAGATCGCCACCGGCGGCAAGGTGGCCACGGACCCGGAGACCGGCAAGGGCTGGTTTTACGAGCCGACCATCCTTGACAATCTGGGCGCCCGCGACGATGCGGTGACGCAAGAGATCTTTGGCCCCGTACTTGCCGTGCAAACCTTTGAAAGCGAAGAAGAAGCGCTGGCGCTGGCCAATGGTACCGAGTTCGCGCTGGCGGCCGGGATATACACCCGCGACATGTCCACAGCCTTGCGCATGGCACAGCGGGTCGATGCCGGGCAGGTCACTGTCAACGACTATTGGGCGGGAGGGATCGAATTGCCCTTTGGCGGCAACCGGAAATCCGGGTTCGGCCGCGAAAAAGGGCTGGAAGGCCTCGACGCCTACACCCGCGCAAAATCCATAACGCTTGCAGTCTAAGGCACTGCAAAAGAACCTTTCTCAACGAGGAGGAACATGATGCTGAAGACAACCACCGCCCTGGCGGCACCGACCCGGCGTGACTTTATGGCAGGCGCCGCTGCGGGCGGGCTGGCCCTGGGGGATGGGGCTGAACACCCGCGCCCAGGCGGCTGAACCCAAAAAGGGTGGCACCCTGCGGGTCGGCTACACCCAGGGCAGCACTTCGGACTCCCTGTATCCGGCGACCTATGCAAACGACTTCATGTTTGCCACCAGCTATGCGGTGTTCTCGACCCTGGTGGAAATTACCCCCGACGGCACCGCCCAGCCTGACCTCGCCGAAAGCTAAGAGGCGACGCCGGATGCCCGCGTCTGGACCTTCCGCCTGCGCGATCACGCAACCTTTTCCGACGGCAAGAGGGTTTCCGCCGCTGACGTCGTGTCCTCGATCCGCCATCACATGGGGCCGGAGTCGAAATCCGGCGTCAAGCCGCTGCTGGCGCAGATCAAGGACATCCGCGCCGACGGCGACAATGTTGTGATCTGTGAACTGGAGGACGGCAACACCTATTTCCCTTTCATCTTCAATGACTACCACCTGTTCAATGACTACCATCTGACCATCCGGCAAGACAAAGACGGGGCCATCGACCCCGAAAGCCGGATCGGCACCGGCGGCTACGTGATCGAGGCCTTCGAGCCGGGCGTGCGCATCGAACTGAAGCGCCGCGACGACTACCGGATGGCGGGTCGCGCCCATTTCGACAAGGTGGTACTGCTGAAGGTGGGCGATCCGGCGGCCCGGATGAACGCGCTGATGACCGGCGAGGTCGACCTGATCGACCACCCGGTCGCTTCCTCCATGCCCTATTTCAACGCGGAGCTGGAACAGCACGCCTATCACCCTGAAAAGCCCAAGCATTACGTGTCCAAGTTCGGTCTCAGCGGCCTCGACGTGACCCTGCACACCGCGGATGCGGCTTTCATTGGTGCGGTGGATGCGTCGGTGCTATTTTCCGAAGCGGCCAAGGCTGCGGGCATCAACCTGAAGGTCGCGCGCGAGCCCGACGACGGCTACTGGTCCAACGTCTGGCTGCAAAAACCCTTCTGCTGCAGCTATCGGGGCGGCCGCCCGACCCCGGATCTGATGTTCTCGGCCGGCTATGCCGCAACCCCGGACTGGAATGACACCAACTGGAAAAACGAGCGTTTCAACCAGCTGCTGGCCGAGGGGCGTTCGCAGCTGGATCAGGACCTGCGCGCCGAGATCTATGGCGAAATGCAGCAGCTGTGCCAGACCGACGGCGGCGCCCTGATCCCTGCGTTTGGCCAGTATGTCTCGGCGATGAGCACCAAGGTGCAGACGCCCGAGAAAGTCTCGGACTGTAGGATCTGGACAGCATTCGTTTCATCGAGCGCTGGTGGATGGCCTGATCCAAACCAAAGAGCTGCAATTGCATGCGGCGGCCCGGACCGGGCCGCCTCCGGCAGGTGCGGTTCTGTTGTGATTGAAGAGGAGGCTTTGACATGCCCCCGTTGATAAAGCTGATCCTCAGACGACTTGCCCTTGGGACAGTGACGCTGCTGGCAGTATCTGCCCTGATGTTTGTCGGCATCGAGCTGCTGCCGGGCGATCTGGCCCAACAGATCCTGTCCAACCCGCGCCTGCGGCACGCACGATAACGGAACGCAGACGAGAAAACGCCTAAATACGCCCCGCCCACCGCGCTTCTGGGGATGCTGGTCCTGGCCACGGTGATGCTGACCGGGGTGTTTGCCCCGCTACTTGTGCCATACGGGGAAACCAAAATCGTCGCGGTCGACTACGAACCCTGGAGCGCGGCCTTCCCGCTGGGCACCGACAACCTGGGCCGGGACATGCTGTCGTGGATGATCTACGGCGCCCGCAATACCGTGGGGCTGGCACTGCTGACCACCGGCATCGCGTTCACCGCTGGCGCGGCCCTGGGCATGCTGGCCGCGCTGAAGGGCGGTTGGACCGACCAGTTGATGTCGCGCGTCATTGATGTGCCGATGGCGGTGCCGCCGCTTATCCTGGCGTTGATGCTGCTGGCCATCGTCGGCTCGTCGATCCCCAACATGGTGGGGGTGATCGCGGTGATCTACATCGCGCCGGTGTTCCGCCTGTCGCGCGCCGCGGCAATGAATGTGGTCAGCCCGATGGCAGACCGCATTATGGTGATGAAACACGGCCGCGAGGTGGAAACCGCCGAGACCCGCCAGATGCTGGCGGCGCCTCAGGAGGACTATACCAAATCCCTCTGGGCGGTGCGTGCGCTGTCCCGGCCACAGCGTGACAGTGGTGATGCGGAAACGGTACTGTCCTTGCGCGAAATTGATGCCAGCTATGGCACCACCAAGGTGCTGGACGGTGTCAGCCTGGACCTGCCCAAGGGGCGGACCACCGCGGTGGTCGGCGAGAGCGGTTCAGGCAAATCGACCCTGGCCAAGGTGATTGCCGGGGTTCTGCCACCGACCGAGGGCGAGGTTCTGTGGCAGGGCTGTCCCCTGCCCCGCCGCTGCCAGAAGCGCAGTCGTGACACGCTGCGGCATATCCAGATGGTCTATCAGATGGTGGACACGGCGCTGAACCCGCGCCACGCCGTGCGCGAAACACTGGAACGTCCGGTGCGCCATTTCACCGGTCTGCGCGGCGCCCCGCTGCGCGCGCGGGTGAATGAATTGATGGTGCGGATTGAGCTGGACCCAGCCGTGTTCCTGGACCGCCGCATCCCCGAGCTGTCGGAAGGTCAGAAACAGCGGGTCGGGATCGCCCGCGCGCTTGCTGCCGAGCCGGAATTTATCATTTGTGACGAAGTTACCAGCGCCCTGGACCAGCTGGTGGCGGAAGGCATCCTGCAGCGCCTGCTGCGGCTACAGGAAGAGCTGGGGCTGACCTACATGTTCATCGACCACGATCTGGCGACGGTTGAGGCGATTTCCGATCAGGTGGTGATCATGCAGCAAAGCAGGATTGTGGAAACGGGTGAACAGGCACAAATATTCTCCGCCCCGCAATCGGACTATACCAAGCGCCTGCTGGACTCGGTTCCGCAGATGTATGCGGGCTGGCTGAACGGGGTGCGACGAAGCTGGCAAGCTGAGCGGCGACATACGGCAGGAACATTCGGCTACAGAGATACACCGTGGCAGGTTCCATTATCGCAGGTTTCTTTCCGCAGTATGGACTGGCCGCAAACGCCATATTTTATGTTCACGGGTCGGCCTTGGGCTGCTGGCTGACGTCTCGGTGTTTGCTCCCGCCCAACGATTTGAAGCAATGCAGGAGCCGTCAGCCTCATAAGTGTGAAAAGGCGTTTAAAATAGCCCCCGTTGCGGGGTGATCGGCCTCCCCGAATGCCCCCTTACGCTGGGACGCATGATGCGCCCGAAGTCATCGGGGAGCACAATTTGGACTGCGGTTGTGGTGACAATTGCAAAGATCCGTCAGGCGTATTTTCCGGATTGAGGCCTTGTGCCGCAATTGGTCTGAGGCCAATGCAGGGCAAGTCGATCGATCAAATATGCCGGGACCTGCGCGTTTCGCGGAACACGGCGTGCAAGGTCGCCCGCTCCGGTGCCCTACATCGGTTTGCAGTCCGTGTTCAGGAACACGTCGATCTTGAACCTGCTGTAGGTACCAAAGAGTTCATGCGTCTCGTCGATCCGGGATAATCGCCGCACCCCACAGGATGAACTGGTGCCGGTCCTGATTGTCCGGCACCAGACGCACCCTACGCATGCGGACCTTGGGCGAATATCTGTTTGTGGTCTCGCTCATGGTGGCTTCTTCCTGCTCAAAGTTTGAAGCCGCCGGCCCCGGTGCAGTTCACACCTCGCCAGCCGCTCAGCCCGCTCTCTAGGCCATAAGCCCTCCTGGCGCTGTCTTGGATCCATAGGTCCGGTTTATATGCGGCAGGTTCGGGACCGCCGGTCGCGCCTATCGTGCGGCAGGCTGTTTTGTCCGCGCCAGCACTTCCCCCAGCCAATCAAGAAAGACAGCGAGCCTACGGAGGCCTGCGGTCCGCGTCAGGTACAGCGCGGTAATATCCAGTGGCACAGCGTCCAACTGGCCGGGAAACAGTTCGACCAGTCGCCCTGCCGCAAGGTCTTCGGCCACCATGAAGTCGGAAAACCGTGCAATTCCCATGCCACCCAGCACAAGCGCGCGGACTGCTTCGCCATTTGCTGCGTAAACTGAAGCTTGCGATGCGACCTCGCCATGGTTGCGAAAGGCCAGTCGGTTGATGTGCTCTGGCGCGGTGAACCTGACCTGCGACAGGCGCGCGAGTTCGCCGGGTGTGTCCGGCCACCCCTGCCGGTCAAGATAGCTCGGCGCAGCGCATAGTTTCCAAGGCGCCTGCCCCAGCCTGCGATGCAGCATGTCGCTGTCGGCAAGCGGGCCGAAGCGGATCGCCACATCCGCGTGACTGTCAATCAAGTCGACCAGGCGGTCAGTCATGTCCAGCATCACCTCCACCTGCGGGTATTTCTGATGAAAGTCCCGCAAGCGCGGCGCGATCACATGCTGCACGAAGGGCACCGGGGCGTTCACCCGCAGCGGCCCGCGCGGCGTGCGGCTGCCCTGCGCCAGGTCCGACAGCGCCTCTGTCTGCCGCACGATCTCCTGCGCGGAATGAAATAGCTGTCGCCCCTCCGGCGTCAATTCAATCGCGCGGGTGGACCGACGTAACAGGCTGACGCCCAGCAGATTTTCGAGCCGCGTCACCGTGCGAGAAAGCGTCGAGGGGGCCACCCCAAGCCGCCGCCCGGCCTCCGCGAAACCGGCACTTTCCACCACCGCCACAAAGGCCGCGAGATCCCGTGTCTGGGGTAATTCGTGCATTAAACGCAAAGACCTTTTGCCAATCTGTTCGTTCACGCAAAAGCCTATATCGTCCATCTCGGTAGGGAAAGTAAAACAGGAGATACTCCCATGCCCTTTGCCCTCTGGGCGCTGACGATCAGCGCATTTGCCGTCGGCACGACCGAATTCGTGATTGTCGGACTCATCCCCACCATTGCCGCAGACCTCGGCGTCAGCCTTCCGTCTGCCGGACTGCTCGTCAGCCTCTATGCGCTCGGCGTGACCATCGGCGCGCCGGTGTTGACAGCGCTTACCGCACGGATACCGCGCAAGACACTGCTGCTATCGCTGCTGATGCTGTTCATCGCTGGCAACGCCTTTGCTGCTGTTGCCCCTGGCTACGGCAGCCTCATCGCCGCGCGTTTTATCACAGGTCTGGCGCATGGCGTCTTCTTTGCCATCGCATCGACCATCGCCACCGGGCTTGTGAGCCGTGAAAAGGAAAGCTCCGCCATCGCGTTGGTGTTCCTTGGCCTGACGGTTGCTCTCGTGACAGGTGTGCCGTTGGGCACCTGGATCGGGCAAACCTGGGGCTGGCAGTCGACCTTCCTCGGGGTGGTGGTGCTCGGCCTGATCGGCCTGATCGCCTCGGCCACGTTGGTGCCCTCGAACCTGCGGCAGGACGCTGCCCCCGGTCTGCGTGCGCAGGCCCGTGTTTTGATCTCGCCCCGGCTCCTGCTGGTCTACCTGATCACGGCCGTAGGGTACGGAGGCAACTTCATCGCCTTCACCTATCTTGCGCCGATGCTTACCGATGTGACTGGCTTCAGCGCTGGCATGGTGAGCCTGATCATCCTGCTCTACGGTGCCTCCGTTGCGGTAGGCAACATCCTCGGCGGCAAGCTGGCGGATCGCCTTGGACCGGTCACCGCACTGACAGTGATCTTTGTCGGCCTGTCCGTGGTGCTGCTGGCGCTAGGACTGGTGCTAACCTCGCCTGTAGCGACCGTTGCAGTGATCGCGATCTGGGGCGGTTTTGCCTTCGCCAACGTGCCACCGCTTCAGGTCTATGTGGTGCAGATCGCCCGTGAGGTCGCCCCGGATGCGGTCGACGTCGCGTCCGGACTGAACATTGGTGCCTTTAACCTCGGCATCGCATTGGGCGCATGGATCGGCGGACTTATCGTCGAGGGCATGGGTCTCACCGCAGCGCCCTACATCGGCGCGTTGATCGTCGCCGTCGGCATCGCGCTGACCCGTCTGTCGGGGCGGCTGGACACCGCCCACCGGAATACCCGCCCCGTCGCAGCAGAATGACAGGACGCACCATGAGCATTCAAAACATCGGCCCCGCAGGGATCCCGTCGCCCGGTCTCGGCTCCTCCAAGACAAACACAGGCAAAGCGCGCGCGGTTACCAAGCCCGCTTTGGCCGGAAGGTTTCGTCACATCGACACCGTGCAGGCCTATAAGAACGAGGCGGAGGTCGTCCGGATCGCCGCGATGGCCCACCCGGACGGGCGCATCATGTCCCCTGCCAGCCTCGCGTCCCCAAGGGCCGATTGAGCAAACAGGCCTTGCCTTCGGGCGGGGCCTACATCGACGGCAGCGACAGGCCCGCACAGGCGCTGGCGTTGCCGCCGCAACAATCCTGCAACAAGAAACGCACCAGCCCGTTCACTGCTTCGAAATTCGGCTGATACAGCACTTCGCGGTGCTGTCGTTCCGTGGTGACCAACCCGGCGCGTTTCAATACCGACAGGTGGCCGGAGACGGTCGACGGCTTCAGCTCCAGCAAGCGACCGACCTCCATCGCGGGCGTGCCCTGTGGCCCGCGCCGCACCAACAGCCGAAAGATTGCCAAACGCCCATCATGGGCAAGCGCGCCAAAGGCGTCGATGGCCTGGGTCGTGGAGTCATCGGCAGTCTTCATATTTCGCAATTACGCGAAATGAAGCGTCTTGACAAGGTGATCCTCCCCCCATATCCGTTGTCTTAATTCGCAAATTCGCGAAATGAAGGATTCACATCAGAGGACACCATGGCCGACGCATCCTCCCACCACCCCGAACCCATGGGCCGGTTCGAACGCCTGCTGACCGTTTGGGTCGCCTTGGCGATGGCCGCCGGGATCGCCATCGGCACCCTGACACCCGGCCTCGTGACAGCGATCGCGGCAGCCGAAGTCGCCTCGATCAACCTCGTGGTGGCGGTGCTGATCTGGGCGATGGTCTACCCGATGATGGTCAGCGTCGATTTCGGTGCGGTCGCAGGCGTTGCGAAACAGCCCAGGGGCCTGCTTGTCACGCTGGTGGTGAACTGGCTGATCAAACCCTTCACGATGGCATTGCTGGCGGTACTTTTCTTTGACTATGTCTTTGCGCCCTGGATCGCGCCGGAGGATGCGGCGCAGTATACTGCGGGCCTTATCCTGCTGGGTGCTGCGCCCTGTACGGCCATGGTCTTTGTCTGGTCGCAGCTAACGCGCGGGGATGCGACCTACACGCTGGTGCAGGTCTCCGTGAATGACCTGATCATGGTGGTGGCCTTTGCGCCGATCGTAGCGCTGCTGCTTGGGGTGACGAATGTGGTCGTGCCCTGGGACACGCTGGTTCTGGCCACTGTGCTGTATGTCGTGCTGCCACTGGTCGCCGGGTTGCTGACCCGCCGTGCGCTGAAATCGGAGGCTGCGATCGACGCCTTCACAGCGCGCATCAAGCCGGTGTCCATGGTCGGACTGATCGCCACGGTTGCGATCTTGTTTGGCCTGCAAGGGGAAACGATCCTCAGCCGCCCGGGCGTGATACTGCTGATCGCCGTGCCGATCCTCATCCAGTCCTACGCCATCTTTGCCATAGCCTATGGGGCCGCCTTTGCCCTTAAGGTGCCGCACAAGATCGCCGCCCCTTGCGCGATGATCGGCACATCCAACTTCTTCGAACTGGCGGTCGCTGTGGCAATCTCGCTCTTCGGGCTGAACTCCGGAGCGGCGCTGGCCACGGTGGTGGGCGTGCTGGTCGAGGTGCCCGTGATGCTGTCGCTCGTCGCCTTCGCCAATCGCACACGCAACCGCTTTTCTGCAGGCTGAGATATGATTGCCATCCACCACAACCCCGACTGCGGCACCTCACGCAATGTCCTGACCTTCATCCGGGCCAGCGGTGTCGAGCCCGTGATCATCGATTACCTGGCTGAGGGCTGGACCCGCCCGCAGCTGCTCGCCCTCTTTGCGGCGGCTAACCTGACGCCACGCAGCGCCCTGCGCGAAACCAAGTCCCCCGCGGCAGAGATGGGACTGCTGGAAGAAAGTGTCTCGGATGAAACGCTCCTGAACGCGATGCTGGCCCACCCCATCCTCGTCAACCGTCCCATCGTCTGCACGCCGAAAGGCGTCCGTCTATGCCGCCCATCTGAGAGCGTCTTCGATTTGCTCGAGTCGCTTCCCGAAGGCCCCTTGTACAAAGAGGACGGCCAGAGGGTCCTCACCGCCGACGGAGATCGTCCATGACCGACACACCCCAACTCGATGACGCCAGCTTTGCGCCGATCGAACCCGCGCAGTTGTTTCCAGAGACGCGCAGCAAGCACGCGCCGCGCATCTTGATCCTGTATGGATCGCTCCGCGCGCGCAGCTATTCGCGTCTGGCCGCCGAAGAAGCGGCCCGCATTCTCGAACGTCTTGGCGCAGAGGTGAAGGTCTTCGACCCCCGTGACCTGCCGCTGCCCGATAGTTGCGAGGCCGATCATCCCAAGGTGGCCGAGCTGCGCGATCTGGTGACATGGTGCGAGGGCATGGTCTGGTCCTCACCCGAACGCCATGGAGCCATGACCAGTATCATGAAGGCCCAGAACGACTGGATTCCGCTCTCGCTCGGGGGCGTGCGCCCGACCCAAGGCAAGACGCTGGCCGTAATGCAGGTCTGCGGAGGGTCGCAATCGTTCAACACCTTGAACCAGCTGCGCATCCTTGGCCGATGGATGCGGCTGCTGACGATCCCGAACCAGTCGTCGGTCGCGAAGGCCTGGGATGAATTCGACGAGGCGGGCCGGATGAAACCTTCGCCTTACTACGATCGCATCGTCGACGTAATGGAAGAGCTTGTGAAGTTCACGCTGCTTACGCGCGACATCAAGGAGCACCTCGTCAACCGGTACTCCGAGCGCGTCGAAAGCCATCAAACCTTGTCGAAACGCGTCAATCAGGCCAAGGCGGTAGAGTAATGGCCGCGGCGCCCGGTCGATGCACCGGGCGCCCGCCATTGTGTGACGTTACTCGGGACGGAACTGAAAGCCATCGCCCATGCGCTCTATACGGCCGACGCCGGGGAACGGCAGATGCGTCGCAGAGAAGCGCGATCCGTAATTCCAGACGCCATGGCCTGAATGGCCTCGACCATCGGTCGCTGATCCTCAGGCGTGGCAGGAATGAGCTCCGGGCTGGTCCAGTACGTCCATTCTTTCCGCAGGACATGCACCGGCACCGCAGGCAAGGCGAACTGCCCGTCATCAAGGACGATCAGAGTGATCGCGCCGAGAGTGTACCGTGTCATGCTATGCTCCTGTGTTGATGCGCATGAATATGGCGCGCAGGCGGAAGCCGTAGTATCGGCGCATATGCCAATGAATTCGCCAAAAACGCCAAGATGCCCAAAGCGCTAATCGTGGTCTAACACGGGGCCTTGCCGTCAGCGGTTCACGGGCTCACGGACCTGCTCGCGTTCGCGCAAACCACGCCAGTTTTCGCGGAGCATCCGGCCAAAAGCGCGGTGGACCCGCATCAGTCCCCATGGGTCACCGACATCCTGCGGCAACAGGCTGGAGTCAGCGCGTTGGTCTGTTCTGCCTGCGCCGGATTGGCATTTATCGCCCAAGCCGGTCTGGACCGCGGGCGCGCCGTCACCACCCATCCCGGTCTGCATGATGTGATGCGGCAACATTGGCCAGCGCTGATGCTTGATACTGACCGCATGGTGATCGCGCACCGCGACCTGGTAACAGCAGGTGGGTTGATGGCATGGGTCGACCTTGCGCTCGTGGTGATCGAGCGGTTGTCCCGCAGCTGGCGAAACAGGTCCCGGCCACGTTGTCCGGCAACCTCCTGCTCAGCATATTGGCGGGCGGCCGGTTGCTCAGCTGGAGATTTTTTGCGGTTCGATGGCCATTGTCCGAATTATGCCGAACACAGCTACGCTGCTGGGCCTCGGCGCAGGCACACCTTCGGCGCGTCGCGTCCGGCACCTGTGATCTTTCCATGGCTGGGCCTCCTGAGGGGGCTTGATGATGTAGCCCCCCCCGACGGCCTCACTGTGCCACGGTGGGTCTGCAACGATCCACAAAGCAGTGCGGTCCTGTCAGAGATTATCACGGTCGCGCAGATGCAGCCCGTGCGCGCCCCAAGGCAGCTGTAATAATGATGTGCCCGGCTTCATCAGGCCGTTTTCTCGCGTAGGGCGACCGCGGTGTTACGGTCTTTCATGGCGATGTTCCAACGCCTGCCATATGCGGAAAGGCGCGCGGCGCCCTCTGGCGTGCGCCGCTCGGTGAGGGAAATCTCCGAGCCTGCAAAAGGCGCGCACAGCATGGATGCCCCCATGCTGGTGCCGGTGGCCGTGTTCGAAACGAGAACCGTCCGATCGATCTGCACCGCCAGCATATCGAGGTAGAGCTCGTTTCGTGCAAATGGCCCTTCGACAATGACCGGTCCGCGCGCGCCGATCAGATCGAGACAGGTTGCCGTCATCTGGGCGAGGTACAGGGAGAGCGCCGCCCCCTTTTCGCCCGGCGTCATCGTGTCATCGCTCCAACCGCCTGCGCAGCCGCCGAACGGCCCCGAACCGGTTTCTATTGCCGGATACAGGGCTTTCCGCCCGGCCAGAACCTGGTCGATGTCCGCTGACACGGGAACCGACGTCTCTGGCTTCATGCGTTCGTATTCACGACCACCCATGAACCGCGCCGAAGGCACCGGATTGCCCAATGCGTTGACGTTCATCAGCGTGTCGCGCGCCGGATCCAGAGCGACCGCCTCACCATCCACGCTCATGCAGATCACCCAAGTCCCGGTCGACACGACCGAGAAGGCGCCCACCATCCGGTGCAGGTAGGGCAGAAGGGATGCGTTGCTGTCGTGGATGCCAGAACGGACCTTCGTTCCGGCAGGCAGCCCGGTTCTCGACGCGACCTCTGCCGTGATCCCGCCCGCGATGTCGTTCGCAGCGGCGAGCGGCGCCATGGTCAAACCCAGCCGCTCCGGCAGACCGGAAAACCGTCCCTCCCGCGGGAGCCAGAGGTCCGTGTGGCAGCCCAGCGATGTCGGCTCCGTGGCGAAGCGCCCCGTCAGCCGCCCGGACCAGTATTGGGGATAGCTGGCGACCTGCGCGGTCCGCTCCCTCAGGTCGGGGAAGGTCTCCACCAGCCAATGAAGCTGCGCGCCGGCGTTCAGCCCCATGGGGAGCCGTGGTGCGCCGGTGTCCTCAAAGGCGCAGCGGATGGCGTCATACTCCTGCGCCAGCGCATCCGGCCCGTCGTGCTCGTAGTCCAGCACTGGGCAGGCCAGCCCGCCCACCTCGTCCAGCAGCACGAAGCAGGCTCCGTGCGTGGTGACACTGATCTCATCCACGCCGTGCTCGGCCTGCATCCGGCGCAGGCCATCGAGGAAAAAGTCCCAGATCCCGTCGATGTCGAAATGCGGATAAGGTGGCCCTGCCTTGACCCGGTTGGGGCGCGTCACGACGGCGATCTCGGCCATGCTCTCCATGTCGACCAGCGCCACCTTGGCGTTCGTCTTTCCAATGTCGAGAACAGCGACCTTCATGGCAGGTGAAACACCGGCTGAAGCGTCTTCACCACCGGCTCGTTATCGGCGTAGGTCTCCATGATGTCGGCCATATGCGCCCACCAGCGCTGCATGATCTCTGTTCCCGGCAGGTCGTCCATCGTGTGATCATCGGTGCGCCAGAGCACGCCAAACAGCCTGTGTGTCTCCGGGTCGAGGTGGATCGAGTAGTCCGAGACGCCCGCCTCCTTCAGGAGCTGTACAAGCTCCGGCCAGATCTCGTCGTGGCGGCGTTTGTACTCCTCGGCCTGCCCGGGGTGGAGCTGCATGGTAAAGGCGTGCTTCTGCATCATGCCCTCCACATCTTCCACAGGCGCGGCAGCGCGATCACCCCGATCAGCATCAGACCGATGAAAATCGACATGACGATGCCCGGTACGTTCAGCAGGCCGAGGCCAAAGGTCACCAGCCCCATGACAAAGGCCGCGATGACCACGCCGGGGATGGAGCCCGCGCCGCCGAGGATCGACACGCCGCCGAGCACGACCATTGTGACGACCTCCAGCTCCCAGCCGGTACCGATGGACGGGCGGGTCGAGCCGAGCCGCGAGGTCAGGCAGATCGCCGCAACGCCGGACATGAGCCCCGTGAGCAGGAAGAGGATGAATTTTACCCGGTCAACGCGGATGCCCGAGAACTGCGCCGCCGTCGGGTTGTTGCCAATGGCGTAAACAGTGCGGCCGAAGTTGGTGCGGTGGAGCAGGACGTAATAGGCAACCGCCAGCAGCGCAAACAGGACGAACTCGAACGAGATGACCCAGAACACGTAGCCCTGCCCGAAATACGAGAAATCAGACGGGTAGTCGCGGTAGGCCCCGTCGCCCAGAACGATGAAGGAGATGCCGCGGAACAAGCTCATGGTGCCGATGGTGACGACGATCGAAGGCAGGCCCATGCGGGTCACGAGCACGCCGTTGAATGCGCCGCAGACGAGGCCCGCCGCCAGTCCGGTGGCCACCAGACCCGGTGTACCGACACCGATCGAGGCCGCCGCGCCCATCGCAGTTGAGGCCAGCGCGATGATGGCCGCGACGCTCAGATCGATTTCGCCCGAAATGATCAGCAGAGCCATAGCAAAGGCGATCATTGCCTTCTCGGTAAAGTTGAAAGTCGCATCGCTGAGGTTCCAGGCGTTCAGGAAGTACGGCGAGGCCATGGTATTGGCGATGAAGATCGCCACGGCCACCACCAGCAGGAGCAGCTCCCAAGAGCCGAGAAGACGGGCGGCAGGGGATTGCAGTCGGTCGGGGATGCTGCGCGGGGTGAGGCTTGTGTCGCTCATGCGGTGGCTCCTTCGGTCTGTTCCTGCGCCTTACGCAGGATGATGCGGCCCTGGCCCTTGGCGTTGCGGTTGTTCAGCGTGACGGCGATGATGATCGCGGTGCCTGAGATGGCCATCTGCCAGAAGGGCGAGACATCGATGACCGGCAGGGCGTTCTTGACGATGCCAAGGAAGAGCGCGCCGAGGATGGTACCGAGGATCGTCCCTGCGCCTCCGGCGATGGAGATGCCCCCGATCACGCAGGCGGCGACGACCTCCAGCTCAAAGCCCCCGGCGATATCCACATAAGCCACGGCATAGCGCGCGACCCAGAGGTAGCCGCACAGTCCCGCCAGCGCGCCCGACAATGTGAAGGCCCAGAACTGGGTCTTGCCGACGCTGATCCCGGCGTATACGGCAGCGTGCGGGTTACCGCCCACCGCGTAGAAAGCACGGCCTAGCGGGGTCCGGGCGATCATCACGATCATGGCGACGGCGGCGAGGATTCCGAACCAGGCCAGCACCGACAGGCCCAGGATTTGCGCGCGCGGAAAACCGGTGAAGGCGCCGCTCATCTCGTGCGCGTTCACCCAGGCTCCGTCCGAGATCAGGAAGATGATCCCACGGTAGATCGTCATGGTGCCGAGGGTCACCACAATGGACGGGATCGACAGCTTCCAGACTAGTAAACCGTTCACCATCCCCATCACAGCGCCCAGGGTGACCGCGACCAACAGGATCACCACCACCGGCAGGCCGGGCATGGCCGCGTTCAGCATGGCGCAGACCATGCCGGTCAGCGCGAGGTTCGCCGCCACCGACAGATCGATACAGCGTGTCAGGATCACCACCGTCTGACCCAGCGCGAGGATCAGCAGCGGCGAGGTGTCGGTGAACACCCGAGCAAGGTTATCGGGCGCGACGAAGCCCGGAAAGCGGCTGGCGATCAGCGCCAGCAGCAGCAGGATGGCGCCGCCGAGCAGGGCTTCGCGTGACTTGAACAGGCTCATGCGGAAGCTCCGATCCCCGCTGCGTGGCGGACAAGTGTTTCAGGGGTCAGGGCGTCGCCCTCCAGCTCGGCGGCGATCAGCCCTTCGCGCATGACGATGACGCGGTCGGACATGCCCAAAACCTCGGGGATTTCCGAGCTGACCATGATCACCGACAGCCCCTCGGCGGCGAGTTCCGCCATGAAGTCATGCACGGCGGCCTTGGAGCCAATGTCGATACCCTTGGTCGGCTCGTCGAGGATGATGACGCGTGGCTTGGTCGCCAACCACTTGGCGATAACCACCTTTTGCTGGTTGCCACCTGACAGGTTGCCCACGTCCTGATCGAGCGCGGCAGCCCGCAGGTCGAGCCGTTCCGTGTAGGACCGCGCCAGTGCGAATTCCTCGCTGAGCCGCAGGAAACCATTGCGCGAGGTCTGCCCCAACGAGGGCAGCGTGACGTTCTGAAAGATCGGCAGGCCAATGACCGCACCTTGCTTGCCACGGTCCTCGGGGACGTAGACGATGCCCGCCTCAATCGCCTCGGCGGGGGAGCGGATCACCTTGATCTGGCCGTCGATCTGCGTGACGCCCTTGGACGGCTTCGTGATGCCGAAGAGCGCCTGCATGACCTCGGAGCGCCCGGCGCCGACCAACCCGTAGAAGCCGAGGATCTCACCGCGCCTGAGGGTGAAGTTGATTCCGTCGAACTCTGTCGCGTGCGCGTAGCCCACGACCTTCAGCACTTCATCGCCGGGGTTCTTGACGCGTTCGGGGAAGATCTGGTTCACGTCGCGGCCCACCATCATCCGCACAAGATCGGCCTCGGTCACGTCGGCCATCAGTCCCGCGCCCACGTAGGTGCCATCGCGGAAGACGGTATAACGGTCGGCGATGCGGAAGATCTCGTCGAACTTGTGAGAGATGAAGAGGATCGCGCGGCCCTCGGCCTTCAGGCGGTCGACCAGCTCGTAAAGCTCCTCGATCTCCTTGTGTGACAGCGCGGCGGTGGGTTCGTCCATCACCACGACGCGCGCATCGACCGATAGCGCGCGGGCGATGGCCACGAGGTGCTTGGACGCGATGCCCAATTCGCGCAGCGGCGTGTCAGGGTCGAGGTCGGCGTCGATCCGGCCGAGGATCTCGGCGGCCCGTGCCCGCATCGCCTTCCAATCTATCAACCCGAAGCGGCCGCGCGGCGCGTGGCCGATGAAGATGTTCTCGGCCACGGTCAGTTCGTCGAACAGCACAGTCTCCTGATGGATCGCGGTGATCCCGGCGCTCGATGCGTCCTGCGCGGTGGCGAAGGCGACAGGCTCACCGGCGACATGGATCGCGCCGCCGTCTGGCTGGTAGATGCCGGTCAGGGTCTTCACCAGGGTCGACTTGCCTGCGCCGTTCTCGCCGATCAGGGCGGTAACCTGGCCGGGGTATAGCTCCAGCGAGACGCCATCCAGCGCCTTCACGCCTGGGAATGTCTTGGTGATGTCCCTGAGTTCGAGGACAGGCGTACCGGCCTGCACGTGATCGAACTGCCGGGTCTCGACGCTCATCTGCATCGCGGCCTCCGCTGGATCGTGGAATTAGGGTGCCCCGGCGCACGATGGGGCACCGGGGTCGTGTCCCGGCGCGAGACCCCGCGCCGGGGAAGAGGAGATCAGAAGATGTTCTTGAAATCGTCGATGTTGCTTTCGTCGTAGACGAAGGGATCAGCCATCGCGCCTTCGGTGTTGTCGTCCAGCGTCAGTGTGCCCATCCGGCCCATCGGAATCTCTGCGCCCGGCGCGGCCTCGGCGGCGTCGGTGGCCAGATGATAGGCGAGCGTGGTGGCCGAGTAACCAAGGTCGATCGGGTTCCAGATGGCAAAGGACTTGGACGCGCCGGATTCAATGGCACCGGCCATCTCGGACGGCAGGCCCAGGCCTGTCACGTTGACCTTGCCCACCTTGCCCGCATCCTCGACGGCGCGCGCGGCGGCGACGATGCCGACGGAGGTCGGCGCGATGATCGCGTCGAGGTCCGGGTAGGTTTGCATCAGGCCGGTGGCCTCACGGTAGGACTTGTCGGCAAGGTCGTCGCCGTAGACGGTGCCAACGACCTCGATGCCGTTGTAGTTGCCCAGCACCTTGGTCATCTCGTCGATCCAGATGTTCTGGTTCGTAGAGGTCGTGGTGGCCGAGAGCACGGCGACCTGTCCGCCCTCGGGCAGCTCGTCTGCCGCGAGCTTGAGGATCATGTTGCCGATCAGCGGGTTGGAAGACGGGTTCAGGTGCAGTTCACGCCCCCCGGGCGCGACGCCGGAGTCCCAGGAGATCACGGTGATGCCGCGCTGCATCGCCTTCTTGAGCGCGGGCACCAGCGCGTCGGTGTCGTTGGCGGAGATTGCGATGGCATCCACCTGCTGGGCGATCAGCGCGTTGATCACCTCGATTTGGCCTTCTGCGGTGGTGTCTGTCGGGCCGGTGTAGATCACCTCGACGTTGCCCAACTCGGCGGCGGCTTCCTCCGCGCCCTTGGCAGCGGCCTCGAAGAAGCCGATGCCCAGCGCCTTGACCACCAGCGCGATACGCACCGGGTCGTCCTGCGCCGAAGCGATCGAACCGGCCATCAGCGCCGCCGCCATGGCCGCGCCCCCAAACAGTCTGCGTGTGAGTGTCAAGTTACTTCCTCCCTGTGAAATCCACTGGCGGATCATCCGCCGATGGGGTCCGACGCTATCCCGCGTCCGATCTCGAAGTGGCGCTCCCCTGCGCCACGATGACCCGGATATCGGCCGCCTCCAGCATGGAGGCCGCGCGGTCCGGTATGCCGTCGTCGGTGATGACGATGTCGATGCGCTCGAGCGGGCAAAGCACGAGGCTCGACCGGTTCTCGAACTTTGAGCTGTCTGCCAGCACCACCAGCTCATCCGCCTGGCCTATCAGCTTTTCCTCTGCCTGGATCAGCAGCGGGTCGCTTTCCATCAACCCGATGGGCCCCAGCCCATGCGCCCCCATGAACATGCGCCGGGCGTAGAAATGCCGGGTCATGTCGTTATCGAAGGGCGACAGGATGATGTTTTGCTCGCGATAGATGGCGCCGCCCGGCACCATCACCGTGTTCTTGGTGTGGCGCAGCAAGTGTTCCGCAATGGGAAAGCTGTTGGTCAGAACCTGCACGCGGCGGTTGGCCAGCGGATGCACCATCTGAAAGGTGGTCGTGCCGCCGTTGATGATGATCGGCTCGCCATCGTCGCACAGGTTGACCGCCTCACGGGCGATCGCCGTCTTGGCCTCGGCGTTGATCGCCTGGTTGACGGAGAACGGGCGCCCCGCCAGCCCCGGCAGCGCCGGGGGAGTCAGTGCCTCGGCTCCGCCCCGGACGCGACGCAGACGTTTCTGACCGTCAAGCGTCGCAATGTCGCGGCGGATCGTGGCCTCGGATGTCTCCGTCAGTGCGACCAGTTCCGCCACCGTCACGATGGGGCGTTCCTGGACGGCCGATAGAATGATCCTGTGGCGTTCCGTCTCGTGCATGGTGTCCTCCCGTATACCAAGAATGCCTGATTCATCGTCTCAGTCAATCATTTTCTTTCATATCCGATCATCTCGAGCGCCATACTGACTGATTATGATCGGTTTTGCTTGACTCGGGGCGTAATTGTGCTCACGCTGAGCCCGACGCAAGAGGCCGCATTGTGCGGCGTTCCAGGGAGGATGACCATGCTGACCCGCAACGAGGACCGGCTGCAAAACCAGTGGGATGACGCCCACGCAGAGGGGATGAGCGAGCCGGAGAAACTGCTCTATCGCTCGAACCTTCTCGGGTCGGACAAGCGAATCACCAATTACGGCGGCGGCAACACCTCTGCCAAGGTGATGGAGTCCGATCCGCTGTCGGGCGATCAGGTCGAGGTGCTCTGGGTCAAGGGCTCCGGCGGCGACGTCGGCTCGATCAAGATGGACGGCTTTGCCACGCTCTACATGGACAAGCTGCGCGCTCTGAAGGGCAAATACCGCGGCGTGGAGTTCGAAGACGAGATGGTCGGCTACCTGCCGCATTGCACCTTCAACCTGAACGCACGCGCGGCTTCCATCGACACGCCACTGCATGCCTACGTGCCGAAGAAGCACGTCGATCACATGCACCCGGACGCGATTATCGCCATTGCGGCGTCGAAGAACTCGAAGGAGCTGACGGCGGAGATCTTCGGCGACGAAATCGGCTGGCTGCCGTGGAAGAGGCCGGGCTACGAGCTGGGGCTCTGGCTAGAAAGATTCGCCTTGGAGAACCCGGAGGCGAAGGGCGTCGTGCTGGAAAGCCACGGTCTGTTCACCTGGGATGACGACGCGAAAGCCTGCTACGAGCTGACGCTGGAGATCATTCAAAAGGCCATGGACTGGTTCGCGGACAAGACCGCCGGCGTCGCGGCCTTTGGTGGGGCGGTGCACCAGTCGCTCGCGCCCGAAGAGCGACGCGCGGTCGCGGCACGGCTGATGCCCGCGATCCGGGGATTCGTATCCGGCAACCAGCACATGGTCGGCCACTTCGAAGACACCGCAACGGTGCTGGAGTTCGTGAACGCGAAGGACATGCGGGATCTCGCAGCGCTTGGCACCTCGTGCCCGGACCACTTTCTGCGCACGAAGATCCGCCCCTTGGTGATCGATTTCGATCCCGCGCAGAATAACATCGACGCGGTGCTCGACGGCCTCGCGGACCAGATCGCCGCCTACCGCGACGACTACTCCGCCTATTACGACCGCTGCAAGCATGCCGATTCCCCGGCGCTGCGCGACCCGAACGCGGTGGTCTACCTCGTGCCGGGCGTGGGCATGATCACCTTTGCCAAGGACAAGGCCACGGCGCGGATCTCGGGAGAGTACTACGTGAACGCGATCAATGTGATGCGCGGCGCCTCCTCCGTCTCGGAATACGTGGGCCTGCCCGAGCAGGAAGCCTTCGACATCGAGTATTGGCTGCTTGAGGAAGCCAAGCTGCAGCGCATGCCGAAGCCCAAGTCCATGGCGGGCCGTGTGGCGCTGGTCACCGGCGGCGCGGGCGGTATCGGCACGGCAACGGCGGAACGCTACCTGTCCGAAGGGGCCTGCGTCATGCTTGCCGACATCAACCCCGAGACGCTGACGCAGGCGCAGAACGCGCTGATCCAGTCCTACGGTCGGGACGTGGTGCGGGTCGTGGAGATGAATGTCACGGATGAAGACGCCGTGGCGGCGGCCTATGCCGATCTGGCGGTGGAATACGGCGGCATCGACATCCTTGTCTCCAACGCCGGGATCGCCTCGTCGGCGCCGATCGAGGAGACCTCGCTGGCACTCTGGCAGAAGAACATTGACATCCTGTCCACCGGCTATTTCCTCGTCTCGCGCGAAGCGTTCAAGGTCATGCGGGTGCAGGACATGGGCGGCTCTGTGGTCTTCGTCGCGTCGAAGAATGGCCTCGCGGCGTCCCCGAACGCCTCGGCCTACTGCACGGCGAAGGCGTCGGAGATCCATCTCGCGCGCTGCCTTGCGCTCGAAGGGGCCGAGGCGGGCATCCGGGTGAACGTTGTAAACCCCGACGCGGTGCTGCGCGGCTCGAAGATCTGGGAAGGCGAATGGCTGGAACAGCGCGCCTCGACCTATGGCACCGACAAGGGCGGTCTGGAGGAGATGTATCGACAGCGGTCCATGCTGAAGCGCTCGGTGCTGCCCGAGGACATCGCGGAGGCGGCGTATTTCCTCGCCTCCGACCGGTCGGCCAAGTCCACCGGCAATATTATCAATGTCGATGCGGGCAATAAGGAAGCCTTCACGCGATGAGCCCAAGTCGGGGCGGGGTCGACCCTGCCCCACGAGCCGCGTGACGGATCGGCGCACCGGTGGCCAAGGCCCCCGGCGCCACGAAGGGAGGAACCATGACTTACGAACTGGCCCGCGAGGCCTTTGCCGAATGGGGTGTCGACACGGAGGCCGCGCTGACGACCCTCTCGACCATCCCGATTTCCATGCACTGCTGGCAGGGCGACGACGTGCGCGGCTTCGAACGCGCGTCCGGCTCTTCGGGCGGGGGCATCCAGGCCACGGGCAACCATCCGGGACGTGCGCGCACACCGGACGAGCTGCGTGCCGATCTGGAATTCGCCTACTCGATGATCCCGGGCAAGCACCGTCTGAACCTGCACGCCTTCTATCTCGACACGGACGAAACCCCGGACCGCGACGAAATCGAGTACCGCCATTTCACGCCTTGGGTGGAGTGGGCCGCCGAACAGGGTGTGAAGCTCGACTTCAACCCGACCTTCTTTGCCCACGCAAAGGCGGACGACAACCTGACCCTGTCGCACCCCGACCCGAGCATCCGCGACTTCTGGATCGAGCACGGCAAACGCTGCCGCGAGATCGCGGCGCGGATGGGGGCGGCGCAGGGCGGCGAAGTGGTGAACAACATCTGGGTGCCGGATGGCGCGAAGGACAACCCCGTCGACCGGATGGGCGCGCGCCAGCGGCTCGAGGCCTCCCTTGACGCAATGCTGGCACCACGGCACGACAAGGCGCACCTGCTCGATGCGGTGGAATGCAAGCTCTTCGGCATCGGCGTCGAGGCCATGACGGTGGGCAGCCACGAGTTCTACATGGGCTACGCAATCCGCAACCAGACGGCACTCTGCCTCGACATGGGGCATTTCCATCCAACGGAAAACGTCGCCGACAAGCTGACCGCCGTGGCACTTTCGGTGCAGGACATCCTGCTGCACGTTTCGCGCCCGATGCGCTGGGACAGTGACCACGTCATCCTGCTCGATGACAGCATCCGCGCGATGGCGCAGGAGATCGTCTTCGCCGACCTGCTGGCGCGGACCCGGATCGGTCTGGATTTCTTCGACGCCACGATCAGTCGAACGGCGGCCTGGGTGATCGGCGTGCGCAACATGCAAAAAGCGCTGCTGGAGGCCTTGCTCGCACCGCAGGCGCCATTGCGCGCCGCCGAGACTGGGCTGGACTTCACGACGCGCCTGATGCTGACAGAGGAATTCAAGAGCCTGCCCCACGGGGCCGTCTGGTCCGAGTTCTGCGCACGCGCGGAGCGACCGACGGGGACCCGATTGATCGGCGCGTTGAATGACTACCAGCGCACCGTGGCCGAGCGTTAGGCTCCAGGCTTATTGACTTTCAGAACCAGAAGATGACGGCGGCGGGCGCGATTGCTGAGAGGACGACCTTTGGGCATCTGTCGCAACGGGTGGCGCCACGCCGCCATTCCTTCAATTGGCCGAAGATGATCTCGATGCGGTTGCGTCGCTTGTATCTGCGTCTGTCGCATCGAACGGGTTTATCACGTGAAGGGCTGTCCGGGATGCTCAGCCGTATCCCGGTTTCTTCCAAGGCATTCCGGAACCAGTCGGCGTCGTCGCCCCGGTCAGCCGTCATCCAACCGGCGCGGGACGTGCCTGCAGTTCGCCACACCGGCCTTCGTGCGCCGACCTTTCCACCCTACCGATAAAATGATGGCAAGAGCTCAACCAACATCTTGTTGGCGCACGGTCCCAAACCGCCAAATCCATGGAGATAAATTGACTTTTTGACGTCCAAAAGCGATGATTTCATGGGCTCACAGACCATCTCCGCTGCCGTGCTGCCGGTGCCGATGCGGGCTCAAACCTCAATGCCTAGTAGCACATACCCAGGTCGCTTGGATCGTGGGTCGGAGGTTAATGGGATCGATCGGTTTCGCCTAAGTCAAATGCCATCGTGCTAACGAGGCGAGGTTTGGGACGTTTGGAAAAGCAATCCGGCAATAGCTCACACGGCAAGCGTATGTGACGCTCCGATCCCAGAATGCTTGATCTCTTGGCCGCGGGCCTTCCGGCTAATTAGTCTCAAGGGAGATCGAAACCATGCCGTATATTAGCCCATTTATGTCTCGTGAAGAGTTCGGTACGGAAGACGACGACTTCATACTAGGCAGCGTCGGCAACGATACAATAAGCGGGCTTGAAGGCGACGATGTACTTGTTGGCCACCGTGGTAAAGACGTCATAAGCGGCGGCAGCGGCGACGATTTTGTCGATGGTGGCGCTGGTAACGACGTAATGGTAGGTGGCTCCGGCGATGACGTGTTGAATGCCTCGCAGGGCGACGACAGTCTCAATGGCGGCTCCGGCAGCGATCACTATCTGCTCTCGGGGGACGCCGGAGATGTCGTGTCCATAACGGACACATCCGGCGAACGCGACACCATGGATTTCCGTGGCGCAACCACGTCGGCTATTATCAATATGGGCGCTGGCGAAACGTCTTATGTTGATGGCCGTATAATCGAACTGGCTGGCGGTGAAGAGGTCACGAACCCACTTGATTTGCTGTATGTGCAGGACCTTTCCGGTTCATACAGTGACGAGTTGATGACTGTAAAAGGGTTTCTTGACAGCCTGGCCACTGGTGTAGCGGCCATCGCACCCGACGTCACCTTTGGCATCACCAGTTTCCGCGACAAACCAATCTCACCATTTGGCGCGCCCGACGGTCACGAGTTTCGGGAAGATCTTGCACTTACATCAGACATCAGCGAGTTCGAAAGCATCTATGCGTCTCTCGTTGCCGGTGGTGGCGCTGATGGGGTTGATGGTGATGAGTCCCAACTGACTGCGCTTCAGCAAATCGGTTTGCGGACAGGGTCCATTGGCTGGCGTTCCGACGCGTTGCGTGTTGCAGTCCTGTTCACGGATGCTGCCTACCACGAAGCAGGCGATTACACCGGCGTGCCTGCCAACAACGGCGACACTGTTCTTGACGGAACTCCGGAAGGAACCGGGGAGGATTATCCTTCCGTTGCTCAGGCCGCCATGGCCCTTTCTGATGAAGGCATCAATGTCGTTTTCGTAGCAACACCTTCTGTCAGATCTGATTATGAAAATCTGGTGGAAATGCTGGGGTTTGGCGAAGTTGTGAGCCTCAGCGACGACAGTACGGACCTGATCGAAGCGGTGACCCGTGGCGTGAAGGAACTGATCAGCACCGAGATCGAAAGAGCCATAGGCGGCGATCTGGATGACACCATCCTCGGCAACTCGCTCGACAACATCATCCGGGGCCGCGCCGGTGATGACACAATCGACGGCGGCCGTGGTGATGATTTCATGAAAGGCGGTGCCGACGACGACGATCTCAGCGGTGGCAAAGGCAACGACACCCTCGACGGCGGCGCCGGTGACGACAACCTCAAGGGCGGCGCCGGCAAAGATGAACTGCTTGGCGGTACTGGCAATGATACACTTCGTGGCGGCTCCGGTTCAGACAGTCTGAACGGTGGTGAAGGCGACGACATCCTAGATGGCCAGGGCAAAAGCGATACGTTCATCTTTGAAGACATCTGGGGAGACGACACCATCAAAGGTTTCTCTGCATCAGGAACCGGTGGTGCTGGAACGCCCCCACTGAAGTGGTCCACCTTTTGGGATAGAATTATCCCGTTTTCAGGAGGACGACGAGATGGCCGGCAAGCGAGAGAAGCCCGAAGATATCGTGCTGAAGCTGCGACAAGTTGAAGT
>NZ_JBVYHB010000014.1:0-100976 GCF_056033425.1 Leisingera sp. SA32
TAAAAGGCCACTGATCTCCTTTCATCCAGTCAGCTCTCAGTCGTGACAGTCGAAGGCCTAGCCCCTCGTCCACCCCAGCTACAGCTCAACATGAAGGAAGATCTAGTATGGCTCCCAAGACCACTGTTGACTTGGTTTCCACTCTTGCCCGCCATTTCGCATTACAGCTCGACCTGAACTACCATACGCTCTCCCGCGACAAGTTTTCGGAGGAACTGTGCCTACTGGGCGAGGCCAGTTTCTTCCTCCGGCACGCTGGCGTTTCTGTTCCTGAGGTAGTTGACCATGTGCTGAACATCAGCTCGAAAAAGCTGAACTAGATCCTACAGACCTAGCACCCTCTGTGATGTAATTGGTACAGGCCAGTATCCATACCTGAACTAGCTCCACCGGAGCCCAACTTCAGAGAACGACCTGCCACCATGTCAAACAGCAATCCACACCTGCCCATCATACCACCCGGCGCCGGGCCCAAAACTCATGAGCCCTCGCCCAACGCCAGCAATAAGTTTGGGGACCACGCATGAACCTCACCCGCCCGCTCTTCGTCCGGATGAACAAGGTCCAGGAACTCTTTGGCGTCTCAGACGACCAAGTACGCATCTGGGCGCGTAAAAACCTTATAACAATCTTCAAACGGGGTCGAATGTCCTTCGTCCGGACTGAAGATCTCGCAAATGTGATCGAGGGTTTACCCCCTCAAGGTGTGGGGCAATCTGTGGGGTAACTATGTGAAGAAAAGCAAAAGCCCCATGAAAACATGGGGCTTTTTGCTCTAAAATGGTGCGGTCGAGAAGACTCGAACTTCCACTCCGGTTAAGGAACAGCGACCTCAACGCTGCGCGTCTACCAATTCCGCCACGACCGCACTGTCTTAGGCTTGGTGTAGCGGCGTATAGACCAGCGCGTCAGCGATGTGAAGCCGAAAATCAGCATTTCTGCCAGAATGTTCGCCGCCGCCCAACTACCCCTCAGCAAGGCGGAGATCTGGCGGAAGAGACACGTTCCCACGATGCCGTCTCGCGAAAATTGCCGCCAGTTAAGTGGCGGGTAGCAGACAATCTTCGGGCCTCTGGATACTTGTCCCGGAATCGGGATATTGACAGCATCACCCCGATGACAGCGGGGCATTCCAGGCGCAACAGGAAGGGCAGCAGCCATGGTTGAATGGATCACCGCAAACGGTCTGGTTGACTATGACGACGCGGTTGCCTTCATGGAAACCCGCGCCGCAGCAATTGCCACGGGCGAGGCCGATGAGTGCATCTGGCTGGTGGAGCATCCGCCACTTTATACCGCGGGCACGTCGGCCAAGCCCGCGGATCTGACCGACCCCGGTCGGTTTCCGGTGTTCAACAGCAAACGGGGCGGCCAATACACCTACCACGGCCCTGGCCAACGGGTGGTCTATGTGATGCTGAACGTTGGCCAACGCGGCCACGACGTGCGCCGGTTCGTGCAGCAGTTGGAGCACTGGGTGATCTCCGCACTCGAGGAGTTCAACATTCAAGGTCACATCCGGGACGGCCGGGTTGGCGTCTGGGTGGAACGGCCCGACAAGCCGCGCACGCTTCATGGGGCCCTCGCGGAAGACAAGATCGCCGCCATTGGTATTCGTCTGCGCAAGTGGGTCAGCTTCCACGGCATTTCGATCAACGTGGAGCCGGATCTGGAGCATTTTACGGGCATCGTTCCCTGCGGCATTTCCGAACACGGGGTCACCAGCCTGGTCGACCTGGGGCTGCCGGTAACGATGGCGGATGTGGACGTGGCGCTGCAGCGGAGCTTCGCGCAGGTCTTCGGCGAGACCTGATTTCGGACCGTTTCACCTCCGGGCGATCTGCGCCGCATATTGGTGCAAGTCGGCCCTACTGGCGCCCGCCCGCGCCCGGCATCTCACTCGCGCGAGGCGGCGGCACAGTCCTGAAGCGCCGTCAGAACCAGTTCGGGGAATGTGTAAAACAGCAACGCCCCCGCCTCCTGGCTGACGCAGAGCTGAGCGTTGCCCATGCCGCGCAGGGCTTCTCGCACCTGTGGCAGCGGCGCGACCCGATCGTCGCCGCCATGCACAAAGACCGCCCGCGTCCTGCGCGTCAACCCCATTTGGTCGAACCCGTGGCGTATCGCCCGCACATCGGCCAGACAACCGGCGCCACCTTGCTGCAGGAACAGATCCTGGTTCTGTTTCAGCAACGGCACCAGATCCAGCGTCGCCAGGCGGGCGCACTCCCGACTGCCGGGCACGGATTGGGCGCGCAGCGGGATGTCATGGCCGTACCAGCGCATTGCCGCCGACCAGCCCTTTAGAAGCATGGGCAGCATCCAAGGCGCACGGCCTGCGCACAGGGCCACCAGCCAGGCATAGCCCCGTATTCCGGTGAATTGGCGCGGCGAGCTGGCGTTGCAATTTGCGGCCACCGCCACCAGGCCGGGCACCCTAGGATGCAAACGGTTTGCCGCGATGCACCCAAACCGGGCCCCGGCCCGGTGGCTTAGCAGCACTGGTTGCTGCAAGCGTTCCTTGGCGATCAGCGCGTCCAGTTGCCGAACGCAGGCATCCGTGGGATTTTCGCCCGGCCCCACCGGGTCCGAACTGCCATAACCGCCGCGCATCGGCGCAAACACCCGAAACCCCAGCATCCTGAGCTGTGGTTGCAACCGCTGCAGCGGCGCAATTCCATCGAGAATTCCATGCAGGAAGATCACCGGCTGCCCGGTGTCCGCGCCAAGACGGAAATACTGGCTGCGCCGCCCGTTTCGGTCCACCAATGTTGACGCTGGCGGCAAGACTTCGCCGCGGGCGATCTTCAGATCGTGCACATGTTCGGTCACCAGAAACGCCGCAAGCCGCACCACCGCAGCCGGGTTGGGTGCGCCGATGCGTGCCGCCAGCCCGGCCAGCTCCCGCGCGTTGCCCGCGCCGCCTTCAAGGACGTCTGCCAGCGGCCCGAACTCTTGGGTTGTCAGGCCGAGCGCCGCCGCCACTGCCGCTACGGCCTCGCGGTGCCACTCCACCTCCAGCCGCTCCGCCATGACCGAACGCGCAGCGCCGCCGGATCGGGCCGTCAGCACCGGCCTGCACAGGATGTACTCGGCGGGAGACCGCGTTTCGAGCAGCAGCACCTCCTGCCCGGTGACCGCCCCCTGACGTACCTGCTCCAGGAAATTCCGCCAGCGGCCAACGGCCATGTCTGTCAGCTCCAACGCCGCCACAAGATCTGCACCCGCGGTCAGCTGCCGCGCCGCCCGCTGCGACGCATTCACCAGCCTGCCACCCCCCATCGCGTCCGCCAGAAGCCAGAACCGGTTGCAGGTTCCCTTGTAACTACCGGGATGCTGCCGATTGGCTTGCTGCCACTGGCCTTCGTGAATTTCGGCAGCCCGTGCGAAATGCGACTGCAGCAGCTGCGGCGCCCTGCCCCGCGCAGGAGCCGCCGCGATACCCGTCTGGAGCCTGACCGCCTGTTCCCCCGAAGGTGGCCGGAAAAACCGGTCGTACTGCTCAGGGCGGATCACCGTTTCATAAATAGCCGCAACGACCTGGTCCTGCGACAAGGCGTGCGCACGACACAAGAGCGTCACTCCTGCCCCTCCGAATGCACCATTCCGAACCAAAAAAGCAGCGCGCGACGTGCGCCTGCTGACTAAAGCCTTCTGGCCGTCCCAACAGGCCGATGGCCTGGCGGTTGATAGACGGTCGGATTTGCACCGCCCCGACACGGCACCCCCGCCGCAACAGCCGGGGTTTCACAGTGTCGCGCGCCCACGGCCCACCACATCACAACCATTTTGCGAACAGCTATGCGAACACTCGCCCAGTTTTCAACATTTATTTCAAATGATCGCTTTTGATCCCCGCCATCCCCTCTGCACCGCATTGACAAAATTGCCGCACAGAGGGGGCCTGCAAGACCGTGAAGGTCCTATGCCGCGTCCAGAGCCGCGCGGATCTGCTCAGCCTGACTGCTGATCGCGTCCTTGTCGCCCATCTGGCCCGGAGCCCGCAGGGAGACGCCTTCATGGCGTGGCAGAACGTGGACGTGCAGATGGAAGACCTCCTGCCCACCAGCGGCCTCATTGAACTGCTGCACAGTCACGCCATCCGCATCAAAGGCGATCATCACCGCCTGCGACACTTTCTGCACAGTCTGCATGACCGCCGCCAACTGCTCGGGGCTGGCGTCCAGCAGGTTTCGGCACGGGGTTTTTGGAATGACCAGCACGTGGCCATCCGCCCGCGGCATGATGTCCATGAAGGCCAGGGTCTGCGCATCCTCGTAAACACGGGTCGAGGGGATCTCCCCGCGCAGCAGCTTGGCAAAAATATTGTCGAAATCATAAGGCGCCATGGGCATCTCCTTCCAATCGCATCATTCTTACCCGGTTGTGGGCGTGCCGCTGGCGCAGGTCAAGCGCCAGCTGTGCGCGCTCAGACCGCCGCAGAGACGCCCCCCCCTGCGGCAATAAATCTTGATCCATATCAAACTCCGCCATTGAAGGCCCCCTCACGCCACACTAAAACCCCAAGGAATCCAGACCGCCCGGAGTCCGTCTCCTGGGGTCTTTCGTATTGCAGCAGGAGGCACCTAAATGGCAGACGCAGCCATTCATGGTCACGGCCACGAGGACGAGCGGAACTTCTTCACCCGCTGGTTCATGAGCACGAACCATAAGGATATCGGCATTCTTTACCTGATCGTCTCGGCGATTGCAGGTCTCATCTCTGTCATCTTCACCGTCTACATGCGGCTGGAGCTGATGGATCCCGGCGTTCAGTACATGTGCCTGGAGGGTGCGCGGCTGATCGCGGACGCCTCTGCGGAATGTACCCCCAACGGCCACCTGTGGAACGTGATGATCACCGCCCACGGCATCCTGATGATGTTCTTCGTGGTGATCCCGGCCCTGTTCGGCGGCTTTGGCAACTACTTCATGCCGCTGCAGATCGGCGCGCCGGACATGGCCTTCCCGCGGATGAACAACCTGTCGTTCTGGATGTATGTCGCGGGCACCTCGCTGGCGGTTCTGTCCGTGGTGTCACCGGGCGGCAATGACCAGCTGGGCTCCGGCGTGGGCTGGGTTCTGTACCCGCCGCTGTCGGTGAACGAAGGCGGCTACTCGATGGACCTGGCGATCTTTGCCGTGCACGTCTCGGGTGCGTCCTCGATCCTCGGCGCGATCAACATGATCACCACCTTCCTGAACATGCGCGCCCCCGGCATGACCCTGTTCAAGGTGCCGCTGTTCTCCTGGTCGATCTTCGTCACCTCCTGGCTGATCCTGCTGTCGCTGCCGGTGCTGGCCGGTGCCATCACCATGCTGCTGATGGACCGCAACTTCGGCTTCACCTTCTTTGACGCGGCCGGTGGCGGTGACCCGATCCTGTACCAGCACATCCTGTGGTTCTTCGGTCACCCGGAAGTGTACATCGTGATCCTGCCGGGCTTCGGCATCATCAGCCACGTCATCGCGACCTTCTCGCGCAAGCCGGTGTTTGGCTACCTGCCGATGGTCTGGGCGATCATTGCGATTGGTGTTCTGGGTTTCGTCGTCTGGGCGCACCACATGTACACCGTCGGCATGTCGCTGAACCAGCAGGCTTACTTCATGCTGGCCACCATGGTGATCGCGGTGCCTACCGGCGTGAAAGTGTTCTCCTGGATCGCCACGATGTGGGGCGGCTCGATCGAGTTCAAGGCGCCGATGATGTTCGCCTTCGGCTTCCTGTTCCTGTTCACCGTCGGCGGTGTGACCGGCGTTGTCCTGTCGCAGGCCGCGGTCGACCGTGCCTATCACGACACTTACTACGTGGTTGCGCACTTCCACTACGTGATGTCGCTGGGCGCTGTCTTCGCAATCTTCTCGGGCATCTACTTCTACTTCGGCAAGATGACCGGCCGTCAGTACAACGAACTGGGCGCCCAGATCCATTTCTGGATGTTCTTCATCGGTGCCAACCTGACGTTCTTCCCGCAGCACTTCCTGGGTCGTCAGGGCATGCCGCGCCGCTACATCGACTATCCCGAAGGCTTTGCCTACTGGAACAAGATCTCGTCCTATGGCGCGTTCCTGTCCTTTGCCTCGTTCCTGCTGTTCTTTGGCGTGGTGATCTATTCGCTGCTGCGCGGCGCCCGCGTCACACAGAACAACTACTGGAACGAGTACGCGGATACTCTGGAGTGGACCTTGCCCTCTCCGCCGCCGGAGCACACCTTTGAAATCCTGCCCAAGCAGGAAGACTGGGACCGCTCGCATTCGCACTAAGCGTCTGACGGACTGAAAACCAAAAGCCCCCGGCGCCTCACAGCTCCGGGGGCTTTTTTGAAGCCGCGTTTCCTACCCAGACCCACCGCTCCGACAGGCCCGACGATGCCCTACACCTGGATCCGCCCCTACGACGCCCCGACGGCAGAGCTGCATCTGTGGCCGCATCAATCGCTGCGCCCGCGCGGCTACGTGCGGTTCATCGGGACAACGGCGGCGCTGATCTGCATCCCGCTGCTCGCGTTTCTTGGAACCGCGCTGATGTGGGGGCTGTTGCCGTTTGCGGCGCTGGCACTGTTCGGCATGAAATGGGCCCTGGATCGCAATCGTCACGACCAACAGACCCTGGAGGTGCTGACCATTGATCCCGCAGAGGCCCGGCTGGAACGGACCAATCCCGACGGGGCGCAACAAAGCTGGTCCTGCAACCGCCACTGGGCGCGGGTCGAAATGCACGCGCATGATGGCCCGGTTCCGCATTATGTCACCCTGCGGGGCGGCGGCCGCGAGGTGGAGATTGGTGCTTTCCTCTCCGAGGCGGAGCGGATGACGCTATACGAGGACCTTCTGGCCGCATTCAGGCGCCGAAGCTGACACGAAAAGGGGCCCGCAATGGGCCCCGTCCGTTTCTTTCTGGTCAAAATACGCGCGCCGCAGACGCCGCGCGCCAGCACCGTTTGGCCCGGCTCTTGCCGTCAGCAGTCACCCTTGCTGCACAGCTGATCCTTGACCAGTGGGCCCGCTTTGCCAAAGTCCATCTGACCGGTGTATTTGGCCTTCAGCGCCCCCATAACCTTGCCCATGTCGCGAATCGACTCAGCGCCGGTTTCCGCCACGGCCTCTTTGATTGCGACCGAGACCTCGTCATCACTCAGCTGCTGCGGCAGAAACTCTTCTATGATGGCAATTTCGCCAAGCTCCCGCTCAGCCAGGTCCAGACGGCCGCCCTCCTCGTAGGCCCGCGCGCTTTCATTGCGCTGCTTGGTCATCTTGCCCAGAATCGCCAGAATTTCCGCGTCTCCGATGGTGGTTTCCTCACCATCCGCCCGTGCCGCAATCTCCCGATCCTTGATGGCGGCGTTGATCAGCCGTAGCGTGGCCAGCCGGTCGGCCGCCTTGTCTTTCATCGCTTGCTTCAGGGCCTGGTTGACCCGCGTGCGCGTATCCATTTGCAAAAGCATTCCCATGGTTGCCGAACACCGATGGTTAGCCATTCTGCGACGGCAGTGCAAGTTTAGCGTAAAATCTCCATTTACGCCGCCGCGTCACCCTGCCCCTGGCAGCAGGCTTGACCCGCCCCGGTACCGCCCTTACAAGCCCATGAATTTCACCCGCATGGAGACTCGCGCAATGGCCGCTTCCGCACCGACCAAGCCCACCGCCTGCCTGGCGCTCGCAGATGGCACCGTCTTTTACGGCACCGGTTTCGGCGCCACTGGCGAGGCTGTGGCCGAGCTGTGCTTCAACACCGCGATGACCGGCTATCAGGAGATCATGACAGATCCCTCCTATGCCGGACAGATCGTCACCTTCACCTTCCCCCATATCGGCAACACCGGCGTCACCCCCGAGGATGACGAAACCGCAGATCCGGTTGCCGCCGGCATGGTGGTGAAATGGGATCCGACGCTGGCCTCCAACTGGCGCGCGACGGAGGAGCTGAAGGCCTGGCTGACCCGCACCGGCCGCATCGCCATCGGCGGCGTCGACACCCGCCGGCTGACCCGCGCGATCCGCCAGCAAGGCGCGCCGCATGTCACCATTGCACATGATCCGGACGGCAACTTCGACGTCGAAGCGCTGGTGGCCAGGGCCCGCAACTGGGCGGGGCTGGAAGGCATGGATCTTGCCAAGGATGTGACCTGCGCCCAAAGCTACCGCTGGGACGAAATGCGGTGGGCCTGGCCGGACGGCTACCCGCGTCAGGACGCCCCCAAGCACAAGGTCGTTGCCATCGATTATGGCGCCAAGCGCAACATCCTGCGCTGCCTCGCCAGCGCCGGATGCGACGTGACCGTGCTGCCCGCCACCGCAACCGCCGAGGAAGTGCTGGCGCACAACCCCGATGGCGTGTTCCTGTCCAACGGCCCCGGTGATCCCGCGGCCACCGGTACATATGCGGTGCCGATGATCCAAGAGGTGCTGAAAGCCGACCTGCCGATTTTTGGCATCTGTCTCGGCCATCAGATGCTGGCGCTGGCCCTTGGCGCCAAGACCGTCAAGATGAACCACGGCCACCACGGCGCCAACCACCCCGTGAAGGAACATGCCACCGGCAAGGTCGAGATCACCTCGATGAACCACGGCTTTGCGGTGGATGCCCAAACCCTGCCCGAGGGCGTCGAGGAGACCCATGTGTCGCTGTTCGATGGCTCCAACTGCGGCATCCGCCTGTCTGGTCGCCCGGTCTATTCGGTGCAGCACCATCCGGAGGCCAGCCCGGGCCCGCAGGACAGCTTCTACCTGTTCGAACGCTTCGCCGAAGCGATGGCCCAGCGTGAAATGGCATAAAACGCACGTTAAATCAGACGCTTGTCGTCGTGGTTAAGGCTGCGTTTACCATTTGTTAAAGCCCCTTCCCCAGCCTGAACGCCTTGGTTCAGGTTGGTCGCGGGGTGACGATGAGCATCGTTTCGCATCCGCTGCGGTATCGTCGACCGCAGCGCGAAGACAAGGTTGGCGCCCCGACGGCGCCGCCGCCGGTATCAGGGGATGACCTGATAAAGGCGCTGGTGCTGCGCCAGCATCAAAAGGCCGAACTCGGCCGTGTTCTGATCGCCGAGGGGCTGGCCGACGAAGACCAAGTCCTGGCGGCGCTGTCACAGCAATACCGAATGCCGCGAACGGATCTGGGGGGCAGATCGCTGCGCCGCGGTTGCTGGCCGCCAAACCCGCCCGCTTCTGGCTGCGCCACGGCGCCCTGCCCTGGTTGCAGCTGGGGCAGACCGTGACCATCGCCATTGCCCACCCCGACCGCTTTGACCAGCTGCGCGAGGAACTGCGCGGCTGCTTTGACAGCATCACTCCGGTGTTGGCCAGCGAGCGCCAGATCACCGCGTTGCTGACCCGGCATTTCAGCCCGGCGATGGTGCGGCAGGCCAGTTGCTGTGTTCCGCAGCAGGTCAGTTGCCGCAACCTCAACTTGGCGCGCGGCAAGGCGCTGCTGATGTGCTGCCTGCTGCCAGCGACGCTTCTGTTCGCGGTAGCGCCGGCGGTAGCCTTTGCGGGGCTGTCGCTTGCCGCCCTGCTGTCCGTGCTGTTGTTTACCTTTCTGAAGCTCGGCGGACTGGCCAGCAGCCGGGCCGACCGCGATGCCCCTCCACCACGGCCAACCGCCGACAGAGACCCGCCGCCAAAGCCAGTGATTTCCGTCATGGTGCCGCTGTTCCGGGAGGCCGCGATCAGCCGCGCGTTGCTGCGGCGGCTGCAAAAGTTGACATATCCACGGGCCCTGACCGACATCATTCTGGTGCTGGAGGCCCACGACGATGTCACGCGCCGCGCGCTCGCTCGCATCCAGTTGCCGCCTTGGATCCGGGTGGTCGAAGTCCCCGCGTTTGGCGGGCTGACAACCAAGCCCAGAGCGATGAACTACGCGCTGAACTTTTGCCGGGGCGAGATTGTCGGCGTCTGGGACGCAGAAGATGCGCCGCAGGCCGACCAGCTGGAGACGGTCGCCCGCGCCTTCGCCACGGCGCCGCCGCAGACCGCGTGTTTTCAGGGAGTTCTGGACTACTACAACCCCGGAACCAACTGGATTGCGCGCTGTTTTACGCTGGAATACGGCAGCTGGTTCCGCATTGTTCTGCGCGGCATCGCCCGGCTGGGACTGGTGGTGCCGCTGGGAGGAACCACCATGTTCATCCGCCGCCAGGTGCTGGAGGAGCTGGGCGGCTGGGATGCCCACAACGTGACGGAAGACGCAGACCTCGGTGTGCGCCTGTATCGCGCGGGCTATCGGACCCAGATGCTGTCCAGCACCACCTATGAAGAGGCGAACTGCCTTCCCTGGCCCTGGGTCAAGCAACGCTCGCGCTGGCTGAAGGGGTTCATGATCACCTACCTGGTCCACATGCGTCAGCCAATGCGGCTTTTGGCGGAACTGGGCTGGCGGCGGTTTCTCGGGTTTCAGGCCTTTTTCATCGGCACCATCGGGCAATTCCTGTTTGCACCGATCCTGTGGTCATTCTGGCTGATTGCCCTGGGTCTGCCGCATCCGGGCGCCGGCGCGGTGCCGATGGAGGTGCTGAGGCTGGCAGCTGCGGCCCTGGTGTTTTTCGAACTCCTGGGGCTCATTCTTGGCATCGCTGCGGCCTTTGCCATGGGCCGCCCGTGGATGGCGCTGTGGGCCCCGACGATGATCCTGTACTTTCCCATGGGGGCGGTGGCCGTGGCCAAGGCGGCCTACGAGCTGCTGGCCTGCCCGTTTTTCTGGGACAAGACCGCCCATGGCATCAAGGCCCCCCCGAAGAAGCCGCCAAGGCTGCGCCGCTGGCTGCGGCTCAACCGCGGCCGCTGGCGTCCTGCTTCAGCCGGGTCATGAAGGCAATCGAGATGTGATCCTTCAGCGCCTGGCCCGCCGCGGTCTCATCCCGGCGGCTGATTGCGTCGACAATACCCTTGTGCTCCGACTGGGCGATCTCACTGCGACCCTCGGCCGCCAGCGAGGTGGTCGCCATCAACGCCATGGTGCGATGCACCAGATCCAGTTGCTGCACCAGATACCGGTTGTGCGAGGCGAGATGGATCTGCTCATGAAAACGGCGGTTGGCCTTGGACAGCGCCGCCGGATCGCCGATCAGCCGGTCATCGTCACTGACCATTTCCTGTAGCACCCGGATCTCTTCTTCGGTGGCGTGGCGTGCCGCCAGCTGGGCCGCCAACCCTTCCAGTTCGCGCCGCACGATGTACAGCTCTGCCATCTGGTTGTGGTCCAGCGACGCGACGATCAGCGACCGCCCGTCGCGCTCCAGCAACGATTGCGTCTCCAGCCGCTGCAGCGCCTCGCGGATCGGAGTGCGCGACACCCCGAAACGCTCCGCCAGATCGCTTTCAACCAGCCGATCGCCGGGTTTGTAGATCCCGCTGTCGATCGCTTCGAGGATCAACGCATAGGCATCTTTCTGGTTGCTGCGGCTCTGGCTCATCGTCTATCCCGTCCTGTGTGGTTTGCCAATCTCTACAGCCCGCGGCGCGGCATTCAACCCTGCGCCGCGCTCGGCGCCAAAAACCGGGGGGCAAACCATGCTTTTGATTGCAAACCGCCCAGTCCCGGCCTAGGGGAGACGTATGCCCAAACACCATTTCTCTCACGTCCGACAATGGGTGTTCGACCTCGACAACACCCTTTATCCGCCCGCGGCCCGACTGTTTGACCAGATCGAGGTCAAGATGACGGATTACGTGATGTCCGCACTAGGGGTTGATCAGGCCGAGGCCGACCGGCTGCGCAGCCAGTATTGGCGCGACCATGGCACCACCCTGGCCGGGCTGATGCGGGTACATGGGCTGGACCCCGTGCCCTATCTGGACGCGGTGCACGACATCTCGCTCGACCATCTGCTGCCGGACCCGGATCTGGCCTCTCATATAAACGATCTGCCGGGGACCAAGTACGTATATACCAACGGCTCCGCCCCTTATGCGGAACGGGTTCTTGCCGCACGCGGGTTGAGCGGCCTGTTTGATGGCATTTATGGGGTCGAACACGCCGATTACCACCCCAAGCCCGAGCGCCGCGCGTTTGACCGGGTGTTCGCCCGCGCGAATATCGACCCTGCAAACGCCGCCATGTTCGAGGATGATCCGCGCAACCTCTCTGCCCCGCATGACATGGGGATGCGCACCGTGCACGTGGCGCCGGAGGCCCTGGTCGCAGAGCATATCCATCATCACGCGGACGATCTGACCGGTTTTCTGGCCCGCCTGCTCTGACGCGCCAGCGGATGGCGGCACAATGTGGCCGACTGCGGCAAAATGTGCCTGTCTCATACATCGTCGGCTGCCTATATGCGCCGCAGAGACAGATCACCGGAGATGGTCCCATGCCTGCATATGCCCTGCCCCAACGCCTGCCGCTCTGGCAGCGCATCCTGTTTGCCATCCCGCTTCTGGGGCGCGTCCTGAAAGAGGTCGCCTATGGGCCAGAGGAGAATTTCTCCTACGCGCTGGCGACACTCGTCTGTCTGTGGGGATGTTCGATTCTGCTGTTCGGCCTGCCTGGTCTCTACATTCCGGCGCTGTGCTTTGTGCCGGTGATGTTCCTTCTGTTGCTCGGCATCACCCGCGGCTGAAGCCCGCAGCCCGGCGGTATCCGCTTGTGTTTGCGCCCCTTGCGGGCCTATCTCTGGCACCAGACACGGAGGGCAGACATATGGTCGAAACCTGCGACATCCTGATTTCGGGCGGCGGCATTGCCGGGCTGACTGCGGCCGTGGCCTTTGCCGCCAACGGCCACTCGGTAATCTGCACCGATCCTGCCCCGCCGGTGACGGAGCGCGACGCCGACGGATCCGACCTGCGCACCACCGCCTTCTTGCAGCCTGCGCAAGCTCTGCTGGCGCGCTGCGGGCTCTGGGCCCGGTTTGAAGCCTACGCAACGCCATTGCAGGTCATGCGCATCGTTGATGCCGGGGGGGCGCGGCCGACGCCGCGGGTGGTCAAGAATTTCAATGCGGCCGATATTTCCGGTCAGCCCTTTGGCTGGAACCTTCCCAACTGGCTGCTGCGGCGCGAACTGATCGCCCGGTTGGCCGAACTGCCAAACGCCAGCCTGCGGTTTGGCACCGGGACAGCAGACCTGTTCACCCGCACGGATGACGCGCGCGTCACACTCAGCGACGGCAGCCAGGTCTCGGCAAAATTGGTCGTCGCGTGCGACGGGCGCAATTCGCCCATGCGTGCAGCGGCGGGCATTCCGGTGAAAACAACACGCTATGGACAAAAGGCGCTGGCCTTTGCGGTGACCCATCCGGTGCCGCATGAGAACGTCTCAACCGAGATCCACCGCACCGGCGGGCCGTTCACCCTGGTGCCATTGCCCGATTACCAAGGGCAGCCTTCCTCTGCCGTTGTCTGGATGGAACGTGGTCCGCGTGCGCAGGAATTGCTGCGCCTGGAGCCGCGGGCCTTTGAGGCAGAGATGACCACGCGCAGCTGCGGACTGTATGGCGATCTGAAACTGGCCTCGCGCCGCACGATCTGGCCGATCATCAGCCAGTCGGCCCAGCGTCTGAATGGCGAGCGGCTGGCGCTTATGGCGGAAGCCGCGCATGTGGTTCCGCCAATCGGCGCCCAAGGTCTCAACATGTCGCTGGCCGATCTGCGGTGTTTGCTGGAGCTGGCAGAGGCCCGCCCGGACGGGCTGGGTGACGCTGCGATGCTGGCCGCCTACCACAAGGCCCGCCACAGCGACATCTTGCTGCGGGTGAAGGGCATCGACCTTTTGAACCGCACGTCAATGCTGGCGCCGCGGCCCTTGCGCGACTTGCGCGCGCTGGGTCTGAATGCGCTGTATTCACTGGCACCGGTGCGCCGGACGCTGATGCAGATGGGGCTGGGCGTGAAATAGAAAAGCGGCTTTCCCGATGGGAAAGCCGCTGCCGCCGACGGAGGTATTTTTGATACGGTGAAACGCCGGGGCGCTTACAGCACCTGATCCACCGCAGTTTTCAACCGCGCCAAGGTTGCCTCAACGTCATAGAGCTTGTCCAAGCCAAACAGGCCCAGCCGGAAGGTACGGAAATCGTCCGGTTCATCACATTGCAGCGGCACGCCTGCGGCAATCTGGGTGCCCAGCGCCAGGAATTTCTTGCCGTTCTGCACCTCCGGATCATTGGTGTAGCTCACCACCACCCCCGGCGCGCCAAAGCCCTCGGCAGCGACAGAGGTGATGCCCTTGGCCTTCAGCATGGAGCGCACGCCATCTCCCAGCGCCCATTGCGCCTCGCGCAGGCGCTCGAAGCCGTATTCCTTGGTTTCCAGCATGGTGTCGCGGAAATCCTTCAGCGCATCCGTGGGCATGGTGGCGTGATAGGCATGCGCCCCGTCTTCATAGGCCTTCATGATCGTACGCCACTGTTTCAGGTTCAGGGCGAAACTGTCCGAAGTGGTGTCCTCCAGCCGCGCCAGCGCGCGTTGCGAGAACATTACCAGACCGGCCGAGGGCGAGGCGCTCCAACCTTTTTGCGGGGCGGAGATCAGCACGTCGACGCCGGTGGCCTGCATGTCGATCCAGGCGCAGCCTGAGGCGATGCAATCCAGCACCATCAGCGCGCCAACCTCATGCGCGGCGGCCGCCATAGCCGTCACATAGTCATCAGGCAGGATCACGCCGGCAGCGGTTTCAACATGCGGCGCAAAGACGATGCCCGGCTTTTGCTCCCGGATCGCGGCCACCACATCGGCAATTGGCGCGGGCTCAAACGGCGACGCGGTCTCATTGCCGGTGCGACGGGCCTTCATCACGGTGGAAGACGCGGTCAGGCCGCCTGTTTCGAAAATCTGGCTCCAGCGGAAGGAGAACCAGCCATTGCGCACCACCAGCGCATCCGCGCCGCGGGCGAACTGGCGGGCCACGGCCTCCATCGCGTAGGTGCCGCCACCGGGCACCAGCGCCGCGGCTTCGGCCCTGTAGACCTCTTTCAGCATGTCGTTGATATCCAGCATGACCTGCTGAAACGTCTTGGACATATGGTTGAGCGAGCGGTCGGTGAAAACCACCGAGAATTCATCCAGACCCTCAGGGTCTACGGTGTCGAGCAATGCCATGTCGGCCTCCCATTCTGTTCTGCCCAAAGGGCTAGCCGCTGCCGCCCGGTTTGGCAAACCCTGCTTTTTGCTGTCTCAGCCCAGCGGTCCGGGGCGGCGTTCCTCGCTCAGCAAAACATTGGCGTCAACGCTGCCCACCCCCGGCAACGTCATCACCCGCCGTCGCAGCACCCGCTCAAAGTCTGAAATGTCGCGCGCCGCCACCCGCAGCCGGTAGTCATACATGCCCAGCACATGTTCCACCGTCTGCACCTCCGGGATCGCGGCAACGGCGCGTTCAAAGTCTTCCAGGCTGATGCGGCCCTTGGTGGCCAGCTTGACCCCCAGAAAAACGGTGACGCCAAACCCCAGCTTATCGCTGTCCAGATCCAACCGCCGACCTGCGATGATGCCCGCCTCCTGCAACCGCTTGATCCGCCGCCAAGTGGCAGGCTGGCTGAGCCCCAGCTGCCGCCCCAGCGCACCGGCCGACTGGCTGGCGTCGCGCGACAGCGCGCGCAACAGACCATAGTCGATGTCATCCAGCGCGGTCATACCGGCAGACCCTCGTCCGATTTCAGGCGCGCCACATGCATCAGCGCCTCGATGTCGGCGATATGTGGCAGGTTCAAAATGGCGGCGCGGTAGATCTGCTGGTAATGCGGCATGTCCCGCGCGATCACCGAGAGCCGCACATCGACCTGCCCAAGAAAGGTCTGGATTTCCAGAACTTCCGGAATATTGCGCGCACCGTCGATGAATTCGTCAAAGGCGCGCGGGTTGGTCTTGTCCAGTGTCACCCGCAGCGAGACCTCGACCTCATACCCCAGGGCGCGCCAGTCGATCACCGCACGCTGGCCCAGGATCACGCCGCCGTCGCGCAGCTTTTCCAGCCGGCGCGACAGCCGCGCAGGCGTAAGCCCCAGGCGTTCGGCCAGGTCCGGAATCGATTGCGCCGGATCAGCTTGCAGGTGGCGCAAAATGCGCCGGTCGAGATCATCTAGCATGTTTCCACTACTATCAGGGCAATTTACGAATGACTACGTCGAAAGTTCAGGCGATTTCATACCATACTGCAATCGCAATCCCACGCGAACGCCGTATGATGCCTTCAAACACATAACGAAAGGACGTGGATCATGCGCGTTTATTACGACCGCGATTGCGATGTGAACCTGATCAAGGACAAAAAAGTGGCCATTCTGGGCTATGGCTCCCAGGGCCACGCCCACGCGCTGAACCTGCGCGATTCCGGCGCCAAGAACCTTGTTGTTGCGCTGCGCGACGGCTCGGCCTCTGCCAAGAAAGCCGAAGCCGAAGGCCTGAAGGTCATGGGCATCGCCGAAGCAGCCGCCTGGTGCGACGTCATCATGTTCACCATGCCCGACGAGCTGCAGGCCGAGACCTACAAGAAATACGTCCACGACAACATCAAGCCCGGTGCCGCCATCGCATTCGCCCACGGCCTGAACGTGCACTTCGGCCTGATTGAGCCGAAAGAAGGCGTCGACGTCATCATGATGGCGCCCAAGGGCCCCGGCCACACCGTGCGCGGCGAATACACCAAAGGCGGCGGCGTGCCCTGCCTGGTGGCCGTGGACACCGACGCCACCGGCAAGGCGCTGGAAATCGGCCTGTCCTACTGCTCCGCCATCGGCGGCGGTCGTTCGGGCATCATCGAGACCAACTTCCGCGAAGAATGTGAAACCGACCTGTTCGGGGAGCAAGCCGTCCTCTGCGGTGGCCTGGTAGAGCTGATCCGCTGCGGCTTCGAGACCCTGGTCGAAGCTGGCTATGCGCCGGAAATGGCCTACTTCGAATGCCTGCACGAAGTGAAGCTGATCGTCGACCTGATCTATGAAGGCGGCATCGCCAACATGGACTATTCGATCTCCAACACGGCCGAATACGGTCAGTACGTCACCGGTCCGCGCATTCTGCAGTACGACGAGACCAAAGCCCGCATGAAGGCCGTCCTGGAAGACATCCAGCAGGGCAAGTTCGTGCGTGACTTCATGCTGGAAAACGCTGTTGGCCAGCCGACCCTGAAGGCGTCGCGTCGTGCCAACGATGAGCACCTGATCGAAGAGACCGGCGCCAAACTGCGTGGCATGATGCCCTGGATCTCGGCCGGCAAGATGGTCGACAAAGAGAAGAACTAAGGCGCCCGCGGGCAAGGCCCGCAGCCGTTTTCCTCTGCGGGGCGCTCCAACTTGGGGCGCCCTTTTCCCATCAGAACTATGAGGTTACCCCATGTCAGACAGCCCCGGCGCCGCCAATTGGGCCAAGCTCCTGTTCCTCGGCGTGATCTGGGGCGCTTCTTTCATGGCGGTGTCACTGGCGCTTCGGGGCTTGCCGCCGATGACCATTGCCGCGCTGCGGATCCTGATCGGGGCGCTCAGCCTATTTGGGGTCCTCTTCGCCCTGGGCCTGCGCCTGCCATCGCTGAGACATGGCCAAGGCCGCATAATCTGGGCCTGTGCGCTTGGCATGGGGATCTTTTCCAACGCCCTGCCCTTTACGCTGCTCAGCTGGGGGCAGACCCATGTGGCCGCCGGTTTTGCCGGGGTTTGCATGGCGGTGGTGCCGCTGTTCGTGCTGCCGCTGGCGCATCTGCTGGTGCCGGGAGAACACATGACGCTGCGCCGCACCGTCAGCTTTTTCATCGGTTTCGCCGGGGTGGTGGTGCTGATCGGGCTGGATGCCTTCCGGTCGGCTGGCAGCGATTATGAATCCCTGGCCCGGCTCGCCTGCCTGGGCGCCTCGTTGTGTTATGCCATTGGGGCGATCCTCACCCGGCTTTGCCCACAGGTGAACATGCTGTCGCTGTCCGCCGCAGCGCTGCTGTGCGGCGCTGCGCTGATGGTTCCCGTCGCGCTCTGGATTGAGGGCGTGCCCGCCTTGCCCCCGGCGTTGCCTTTGGCAGCGGTGGTGTACCTTGGCCTGTTGCCGACGGCGCTCGCACAAGTGCTGCTGGTGCAAATCGCCCGCAGTGCAGGCCCGGCCTTTCTGTCGACTGTGAATTATCAGGTGCCGATCTGGTCGGTGATTTTCGGCGCCGTGCTGCTGAATGAGACCTTGCCGCCGCAGCTGTTTGCCGCCATGGCGCTGATCCTCGGCGGGCTGCTGCTCAGCCGTGGGCGTCGCGGCCGCGTGGTTTGAACGCGCGCAGGACCACTTCGGGCGGTCGATACCAAGGCGCCCACCCTTGACCCGGCCCTTTCCAAGGGGTCTTGTCGCGCGGTGAACGGACGGAGACACTGATGCCCCCCACCGCGCCGCGCTACTGGCTGATGATCGCCACCCTCGGCCTGGTCTGGGGAGCGACCTTCCTGCTGATAAAACTGGCCCTGGAGGGCACAACGCCGTTCTGGCTGGCCGCTGGACGTACCGGATTTGCCGCCTTGTTGCTGGGGGCAATCTGGGGTTGGCGGGGCTTCACGCTGTTTCGAGAAGAGGCAAACTGGCCCTCTTTGGGCTTGATCGGCGTCATCAGCACCGCCGTTCCATTCATGCTGATCTCTTGGGGCCAACAGCATGTGTCCTCCGGCTTTACCGGCGTCAGCATGGCGGCGATCCCGCTGATGGTGCTGCCGCTTGCACACATCTTTGTGCCGGGGGAGCAGATGACCCTGCGCCGCCTCGTCGGGTTCGTCATCGGGTTTGGCGGTGTGGCGTTGCTCATCGGGGGGCAGGCCTTTGCCAGCAGCGGCGCGGCGCTGGAGCCCTACGGCAGGGCGGCCTGCCTGTCGGCGGCGGCCTGCTATTCAGTCAGCTCCATCCTGACCCGCCGGCTGCCGCCGGTGGACCCGCTGGGGTTAGCGGCCATGCTGTTGGTGATCGGATTTGTCATCATCTGCCCAGTGGCCTGGCTGGTCGAAGGCCCACCGGTGATGCCGGACAATCGCACGTTGCTGATCGCCGCTATCCTCGGCCTGATCCCCACGGCCGCTGCCAACCTGCTGCGGGTCATCGTGGTGCGCGAGGCCGGGCCGACCTTCATGACCCTCACCAATTATCAGGTGCCTGTCTGGGCGGTGGTTCTGGGCGCTGTGTTCTTGGACGAGGCGCTGCCGCCCACGCTGCTGCTCGCCTTGGCCATGATCCTCGGCGGGCTTGGTCTCAGCCAGCTGGGCCGGCTGAGACAGCTGTTCCGGGCTCAGTAACGCCCCAGTTTGACGCGCAGCTTTTCCAGCACCTTGCCATCGGCGCCGACCGCTTTGATCACCGCTTCATAGGAGTTGCCGCGACCGCCCGAACAGGGCGGAAGATAGCCCTTTCCGCTGCCCAGCGTGCCGCGCGTGTCTTTCACCACCATCGCTCCACCCGGCCCCTTCGCCGCCCCTTCTGGAATCGGTGCCAGCTTCGCATCGCTGCCCTCGACCGGCCAGCCAATCACCCCGTGCCCACCATTGCGGCTGAGCGGCTGGTAACTGCGGTCGTTGAACTCTGCCACCACCATGCTGGTGCCGGCGGGCAACCCGCTGACCTGCATGGGCGGCGTCGCCGCCTTGCCCCCCTGCACAGAACACTGTTGGCCCGCAGGGATCTTTTTGCCGTCCCAAGGTGACAACAGCTGCACAGACATCCCTGCCTGGGCGGCGGCGGCCGTGCTCAATGTCAGGACCAGGGCGGAAAATACACGCTTCATAATGGAAAACTCCTCAGACAATACAGCCTGAGCCTGTGCTGCGCAGCCTGGCGATGCAAGGGTTTTCCGGCGCGCGGGGCGCCTTGGTGACGTCAGGAGTCGCTACCAGCACCCACAACCGCCTCAACCGCGGCGACCACACTGTCGACGGCCAAGGTCATCAGCTCGGCGTTTTCGCATTCGGCCATCACCCGCACCAGCGGTTCCGTACCCGATTTGCGGATCAACAGACGCCCCTGTCCGTCCAGCATCCGTTCGGCCGCCACGATGGCCTCTTGCACGTGGGCATCCTGCAAGGGCGCTTGACCGGTCTGGAACCGCACGTTGCGCAGCCGCTGCGGCACCGTCTGGAACTGATGCGCCAGCACCGAAGCCTTCTGCCCCGTCTGAACCATTTCGGACAGAAAATGCAGCCCCGCCATCAGCCCATCGCCGGTGGTGGCGTAATCGCTCATCACGATGTGACCGGACTGTTCGCCGCCCAGGTTGAAGCCGCCCTCGCGCATGCGTTCCACCACGTAACGGTCGCCCACCGCCGTGCGTTCCAGCTCCAGCCCCTTGTCGTTCAGAAACCGCTCCAGACCGAGGTTCGACATCACCGTCGCCACCAGCGTATTACCTGCCAGCAGGCCCTGTTCAGCCCAGCGGCTGGCCAGAAGCGCCATCAACTGGTCGCCATCTGCCACAGTTCCGGTTTCGTCGATCACGATCACCCGGTCGGCGTCGCCATCGAGGCAAATGCCGACATGGGCGCCATGTGCCATGACCGCATCCGCGGCCGCCTGCGGCTGGGTTGAGCCGCAGCCTAGGTTGATGTTCAGCCCGTCCGGCGACGCGCCAATCGGGATCACGTCGGCACCCAGTTCCCACAGGATCTCCGGCGCGGTGCGGTGGGCGGCGCCGTTGGCGCAGTCGATCACCACCTTCAGGCCGCTCAGGCTCAGATTGCGGGGCAAGGAGCTTTTGACGCGCTCGCCATAGCGGAACCGGGCGTCATCGATCCGTTTGGCGCGGCCGATGTTGGCGGCCTGGGCCGACTCCACGCCCGCCTCCACCAGCGCTTCGATCTCCAGTTCGGCACTGTCCGACAGCTTGTAGCCGTCGGGGCCAAAAAACTTGATGCCGTTGTCTTCGGACGGGTTGTGGCTGGCCGAGATCATCACACCGAGGTCCGCACGCATTGAACGGGTCATCAAGCCGACCGCGGGCGTCGGCACGGGCCCCAGCAGCAGCACATTCATGCCGGTCGAGGTCAGCCCCGCCGTCAACGCGTTTTCAAACATGTAGCCTGACAGCCGGGTGTCCTTGCCGATCACAACCCGATGCACGCCCCCCGCTTCACGCCGGAAATAGCGCCCGACGGCAGCACCGATCCGCAGCGCCATTTCCGCCGTCATCGGGTGGGTGTTGGCGGTGCCACGCACGCCATCGGTGCCAAAAAGTTTTCGCATTATCAGTATCCTGCCAATCTTGGCCTTAACGGACGGCCTGCCACAAGCGCAGCGCCTGCGCCGTTTCGGCGACGTCATGCACCCGCAGAAACTGCACGCCTTGCGCCAAGGCTGCAAGCCCCAGCGCGATGGATCCGGGTCCGCGGGCCGCCGCCTGCGGCTCCTTGCCGATCTTGCCGATGAACCCCTTGCGAGAAACCCCCAGCAGGATCGGACAGCCCAGAGCGTGAAACAGGCTGAGATTGCGCAGCAATGTCAGGTTGTGCTCCAGCGTCTTGCCAAAACCGATACCGGGGTCGATCACGATCTGCTCGCGGACCACGCCGATTGCCTCCAGCCGGTCGATCTGCGCGCTGAGATAGTCGTAGACGTCCAGCAGCACATCCCCGTACTGGGGATCCTCCTGCATGGTCGCGGGGTCGCCCTGCGCATGCATGATGCAGACCGGCACGCTGGCCTGGGCCGCCAGGGGGGCCAGCGCCGGGTCAAAGGTGAAGCCGGAGACATCGTTGAACAGATCAGCCCCCGCCTCCAGCGCCTCCAGTCCGACGGTGGCCTTGCGGGTGTCGATCGAGATCGGCACCTGGCTTGTCGCGCGGATCGCGGCGATTACCGGCGCGGTGCGCGCCACCTCCTCGGCCTCCGGCACCTCGGCCGCGCCGGGGCGGGTGGATTCGCCGCCAATGTCGATGATCGACGCGCCATCGGCGACCATCTGTAATGCCGCATCGCGGGCAGCGGCCACATTGGCATGCTGCCCACCATCCGAGAAACTGTCGGGGGTGACGTTTAATATGCCCATGATCTGCGGCTGGGTCACGTCCAGCCCGGCGATGGTGGCCCGGCGTGCCGTCAACCTGCGGCGCAGCGGCTCCGGCACCAATCCAACCGGGGCAATCCGCGGCGGCGCGTCACGGCTGAGGATCTCAACCTGCGTGAACCACAAAGCACTGCCCGCCAGCGGAACCGCCCCCTCGGGGCGGGCCTCGCCATGCTGAACCAACGGCCGGTAATATGTCACAGTTGTGCTTGCTCCACGCTGACGCCCCGCAGCGGGACACCGGGATTATCAGGCAATTCCCCGCCAAGCACAATCATTTCACCCGCCTCGAACGTCGCGGCAAACCAGGCCGCCAGCGCCACCGTGTCCGAGGGCGGCGCGGCCGGGCCTTCGACCGCATCCAGCACGATCTTGGACGGCGCCCAGACACAGATCTGTCCGTTTTTCATCGCCCAGTCCAGTTCGGTCCGGGTTGAGACCACGACGCAGCGATCGTCCTTGGCGGCCAGCCGCCAGGCGTTCTGTTCGATCGCCAGCAGGTCGATGCGGCGCTGGGTCCATTTGTGCCCGGTCACGGGGATCGCCAGCGGATGCGCCCCAACGCACAGGATCAACGGCCGCTGGCGGCATTCCATCTGGTCGATCCAACCCGGCAGATTGGCGCTGTCGATGGCCGCGTTGGACAGGTACATCAGCCGCGGATGCGGGCGCTCTTCTTCATCCACCTGGTGGCTGATCTGATCCTGCGACCGCACCACCTCGACCCCCAGGGCACCGGGGCCACGGTCCAGCTTCTCGATCCGCACAAAGGCACGCACTGCCTGCGGCTCCAGCAGGATGCGCTCAGCCACCCGTTCCGCCAAGGTTTCCAGCAAGTTCAACCGCTCCGCGGCCAGCTCATGCGCAATCGCCTCTGTCACCTTGTCGTAGGACAGGATCCGGTCCACGTCATCGTCCAGATCCTTGGGCAGCGGTGCCACCTCTACAACCACGTTGAAGCAGATGCGCTGGGTGGTGCCCCGCTCCGCCTGAAAGGCACCGATCTCCACCTCCACAATGTGGTCCCGCAAGGAGATGCGGTCCAGCGGCCCCGGCGCCGCGGTGGCCATGGAACGTTCGGAGGGATGCGCAAAGGCAAGGCGAATTTCAGAGGGCATGGGAAACGGGCCTTTGGCTGGCTGTGACGGGTGATGGGACCCAATCTTAGTCATTCCGCGGCCTCATAACAGGCCCGCATGCGCCACGCCAGTGGTCGAATGCGGCACAGTCTGTGCCGCATTCACGCGTCAGTTGCTCAGCGCGGTCCGGTACCGTTCGTCACGGTAGAACAGGTGCACCCCGATGCGCGCGGTCTTGGTAAAGGTCCGGCTCCAGCGCGGGCGCACCGCGGTGGTGTGGTAATAGGTCGCGCCACCGGTCAGTTCGGTCTTGAAACCATCCAGCGCCGCTCGCGCCACCTTGGCCACCCGCTGATAAGCCTTCTTTTCGCGGATGACTTCCTCGTAGCCGTCGCAGGTGTAGGTGAACTGGCACTGATATTTGCGGCCTGTTCCCTGGTTGATCACCCCGCACAGCGTGTTCGGGAACTGGGAGCTTTTGACCCGGTTCAGGATCACTTCGGCCACCGCGAATTGGCCCTTGACGGTTTCACCGCGCGCCTCGAAATACAATGCCTCAGCCAGACAGGCGAATTGCTCGCCCCCCTTGGCCGCTGGGCGGGCGTCCAGCCAGGCTTTCGAGTATTCCAGTTTCGGCGCGGCGCGGCGTTTCTTCAACGGCGCATTGCGGATCCCGAAGAACCCGCTGAATTTTCGCGTCGGCACCGCATTCAGATTGGTCTGTTCGCGCGCGATCAGCGTTGTCAGACCGGTTTCGGCAAAAACACTTTTACCCATCGCGATGGTGGCAGCCATCACGGCAATCATAGTCAACAGTTTCATTCAGGGTTCCCCCGTCCTATCAGCTTGCGCTCGGCCTCCCCAACGCACGCGGTCGCATTCCTTATAGGAATTGACGCGCAAGGTCCAGCTTTGGCCGCCGGACTGCAGATGAAGGGGGGAAACACACAGCGCCATAATTTCGTTGGCCGCTGCGTGATGCCCTTTAAATTATTAATATTTTGCGTATGTTGGGGCGATCCTACCGGTTTTGTCGGCAATCGCCAGCTGGGCTGCGGCCAATCGCGCCACCGGCACCCGGAACGGCGAACAGGAGACGTAATCGAAGCCCGCGTCGCGGCAGAACGCAATCGATTCGGGGTTGCCGCCATGCTCGCCACAGATCGACAGCGTGATGTCTCCATTCTCCGCCCGGCCGCGCTGAACGCCTAGTTTCAGCAGCTCTCCCACCCCGTCGGTGTCCAGCACGTGGAACGGATCCTCCGGAAAGACGCCCTGATTGACATATTCCGACATGAACCGCCCGGCATCGTCGCGCGACAGGCCATAGGTCATCTGGGTCAGGTCGTTGGTGCCAAAGCTGAGAAACGCCGTATGCGGTGAAATTTCGCCCGCCCGCAGCGCCGCACGCGGCGTTTCCACCATCACGCCCAGCCGGTAGGTGAAGTCTTCGCCGCGCTCGGATTTTACAGCCGCCGCCACCGCATCGATGCGGGCCTTGACCAGCTCCACCTCGCGTTTGGCCGAAACCAGCGGGATCATGATCTCCGGCACCACCGGCGCGCCGCACTTAGAAGCCTCCAGCGTGGCCTCGAAAATAGCCCGTGCCTGCATGTCATAGATTTCCGGGACGGTGACCCCCAGCCGCACCCCGCGCAGGCCCAGCATGGGGTTGTATTCGTGCATCTCCTCGACCCGGCGGGTCACGTCGCTGACCGGAATGCCCAGTGCCTCGGACAGCTCGCGCTGGCCACCCTTGGTTGCGGGCAGGAATTCGTGCAGCGGCGGGTCGAACAGGCGAATGCAGACCGGCATCCCCTCCATGATGCGGAACAGCTGTCGGAAATCGTCGCGCTGCATCGGCAGCAGACGCTCCAGCACCGCAGCGCGGCCCGAGGGTGTCTCGGCAAAGATCATCTCCCGCATCACCGTCAGGCGACCGGGTTCGAAAAACATATGCTCGGTGCGACAGAGCCCGATGCCCTGGGCATTGAAGCGGCGAGCGGTTTCCGCATCTTCCGGCGTGTCGGCGTTGGCCCTCACACCGACGTCGCGGGCCTCGTCGGCCCAGGCAAGCAGCGTGCCCAGCGCGCCATCCTCCGCCGCTTCCAGCATTTCCGGCTGGCCGGCCAGAACCTGGCCACTGCTGCCGTCGATGGTGATGAGGTCACCCGCCTTGAACAATCGCCCATCCTCGGCGCCCAGCATGCGGCGGCGGCTGTGGAATTTCAGGTTGGAGGCGCCGACGATGCAGGGCAGGCCCAGGCCGCGGCCGATCACCGCCGCATGGCTGGTCATGCCGCCCTTTTCCGTCAGCACGCCCACGGCCGCGTGCATGCCGCGCACGTCCTCGGGTGAGGTTTCCCGGCGCACCAGGATGCACGGCTCGCCGCGCGCCGCGCTGGCCTGGGCGTCCGCCGCGGTGAACACCAGCCGCCCGGTGGCCGCGCCAGGGCTGGCGGCGATTCCGCGGCCGATCACGTCACGCTCGGCCTGGGGGGCGACCTGCCGGTGCAGCAACTCGTTCAGCACATGGGCGTCAACCCGCATCAGCGCCTCTTCCTGCGCGATGATGCCGTCCTCGGCCAGCGCCACCGCGATCCGAACCGCCGCCCGCGCCGAGCGCGCCACCCGCACCCCGTCCAGGATATGCACATGGCCGTTCTCAATGACGAACTCCAGCTGCATTTCCTCGCGCAGCCGCCGCCGCATCAACGCCGCATGGGACTGCAGCTGGGCAAAGGCCTCCGGTGCCACCTCCTCCAGCGAGGGGCCGCGCGGATCCTGGGCGAGATAGAGCGCCTGAACGCCCGCCCCCAACGCATCGCGCCCCTGGCTCTGGCTCAGGTACCGCCCCGTCAGCTGCCGCTTGCCGGTCACCGGGTCGATCAATTGCAACACGCCTGAGCCGCATTCGCCCTGGCCGACACCTGGAATCATTTCCTGCACCACAAGGCCAAGTCCCGCATCCGCGGGTGCGCCCTTGGCCTGCCGCAAGAGCCTGGCCGAGGTGCCCTCCCAAGCCCGCGCCATCGAGCGTAGCACCGCCGCAAGCTGCTCGCCCGGATCCTGCGGAAAGGGTTCGTCAGTCTCCGCCTCATAGGCGTGCAGGATCTCGCTCAGCGCATCGGGGCCGCCATCTTCGACATCGTCGAAGACATCCGGATCCAGCCGAGCCACATGGACCGCGTAGGACTGTACGAACCGCAGATAGAGTGCCGCAGCGGCATTGCGCCCCAACGTGTCGCAGAGGTCGACGAAGCGTGCGTCGTTCATGCCGATGTTCAGGATCGCCCCCGGACCGCCCCAGTCTGGATCTTCGGACGACGGCCGGACGCACAGCAGCGTATCGGGCGCGAATTCGCCCAGCACCGCTGCCAGATCCGGCATTTGACCTTCGGCAATGGCATGGACCGCGTCGAACGAGAGCGCGACAGTGCGCGGCACCGGCAACTCCAGCCGAACCAGCCGCTGCAAACATTTCGCCCGTCCGCCATGGCTGGCGGTGGTGATCGGAGCGGTCGCGGTGATCAGCGAGGCCTGAGGGATCTGTTCGAAATCTTTCTGCACTGCGGCGCGTCTCCTTTGCCTGTCACCATAAGGCGCAGCGGCTATCGCGCAAGAGTGCAGTTGCAGCAACCGGCTTCACCCCAAAAAAAACCGGCCTTTCCCTAACGGAAAGACCGGCGCCTCCGGCGGGAGTATTTGTGACCAGAAAGAAACCGGTCGGCCTTTCAGCCCTCGACCCGAGTGAGGTCCGCCACTTGGCCGCAGACCTTGCGGATCTGGCTGAGGAGGTTCAGCCGGTTGCGGCGCAGGATTGCGTTGTCCGCATTGACCTGCACCGCCTCAAAGAACGCATCGATCGGGGCACGCAGGGCGGCCATGCCCCGCATGGCCGCCGCGAAATCCTCGGCCTCGATGGCCGGGGAGATCGCTGCCCCCCCGGCCTCGAGCGCGTCGAACAGCGCCTTTTCCGTGTCGTCCTCGGCAAACTTGCGATCGGCCCCGAAGGAATATTCGACACCGTCTTTTTCCTCTTCTTTCGAGAGGATGTTGTTGGCGCGTTTAAAGCCCTGCAGCAGGTTGGTGCCGTCGTCGGTCTTCAGGAAATCCTCCAGCGCGCGGGCACGTTTGACCAGCAGCGTCAGATCGTCGTTGCCGTCCATCGCAATGCAGGCGTCGATGACGTCGTGGCGGATGCCCTGGTCGCGCAGGAACACCTTGAGGCGATCGTGGAAGAAGGTGAGAAGGTTTTCGGCATCGGCCCCCTCATACGCCTTGGCGATCACCTCTCGCAGGTTCACGCGCACGTCGTTTTCCAGCACCAGTCGGATCACCCCCAGCGCGGCACGGCGCAGCGCGAAGGGGTCTTTCGAGCCGGTCGGCTTTTCGTCAATCGCCCAGAAACCGGTCAGCGTGTCCAGCTTGTCGGCCAGCGCCACCGCCACCGTCACCGGTTGTTGCGGCACGTCATCCCCCGGTCCCAGCGGCGAATAATGCGCCTCGCAGGCGGTGGCGACCTCTTGCGGCAGGCCCGCGGCCTCGGCGTAATAACGGCCCATCAGGCCCTGTAGCTCGGGGAATTCATAGACCATCTCCGAGCTGAGGTCGGCCTTGGCCACCCGCGCCGCCTGCTCTGCCAAATCCGCATCGGCCCCAACAACCGGCGCGATTTCGCGCGCCAGCGCGGCGATGCGGTCGATGCGTGCGGCCTGGGTACCCAGCTTGTTGTGGAAGGTCACGTTGGACAGGTTTTCCACCCACGCGCGCATGCCGACCTCGGACTTGGCTGTACGCAGGTCATTCTCCCAGAAAAACTTGGCATCGGCCAGACGGGCCGACAGAACCTTCTGGTTGCCTGCCAGAATGGTCGCGCCGTTGTCAGCAGTTTCGCGGTTCGCCACGGTGATGAATTTCTCGATCCGCCCGGTCTTGGGGTTCCGGACCGAGAAAAACTTCTGGTGCTCGCGCATACTGGTTTGCAGCACCTCGGCAGGCAGCTCCAGGAATTCGGCGTCGATGGCGCCCATCAGCACCACAGGCCATTCGACCAGACCGGCAACTTCACCCAGCAGGCCCCTGTCCTCGACCACCTCAAGGCCACTGGCGAAGGCCTGATTGGTGGCTTCCTGCCAGATCGCATCCGCACGCTCACTTGGATCCAGTACCACATGGGCCCGCTTCAGCTTGGTCGTGTAGTCGTCAAAACCGGTCACAGTGATCTCATCCGGGGCCATAAAACGGTGCCCGCGGGTGGTGTTGCCGGCTGTGATCCCGTCAATATCCAGATCCACCACGGTTGCACCGGCGCCATCCGACAGGATGCAGAGGATCGAATGCAAAGGGCGCACCCAACGCAAGGAGCCCGTGCCCCAGCGCATGGACTTCGGCCAAGGGAAGGTGCGGATAGTGACTTCCAGCACATCGGCGATGATCTCCGCCGCAGGGCGGCCCGGCTTTTCGATCTGCGCGAAATAGACCGCGCCCTTCGGCGTGTCGCGTTCTTCCAGCTGCTCGCGGCTCAGTCCTGCGCCGCGCAAAAAGCCCTCGATCGCCTTGTCCGGCGCGCCGACCTTTGGGCCCTTGCGCTCTTCGCGGATGGTGGGGCTTTCGGCCAGCAGGCCATCCACCGCCAGCGTCAGGCGGCGCGGTGTCGACAGGGCGGCGGCGCCCGCATAGGTCAGCCCCGCCTCGACTAAGCCATCGGTCACGCGCTTTTTCAGATCCTCGGCCGCGCGCGCCTGCATACGGGCCGGAATTTCCTCGGAAAAAAGTTCAATCAGAAGATCGGGCATTGGATGTCCTTGAGCGTGGCCGCGCGGGCGGGCGCAGCGAGAGAATTACAACAGGCGGGCATGGGCCAAAGCGGCATCAGTTGCCCTCACCCGTCTCGGGACGGGGCGGGCATTCCTCGCCCACCACGGTGCCGTCATAGGCCTTGTGACCGCAATTGTTCAGCTCGTGCCATACATAACCGAAACCGTCATCAGTCACGGCAACGATGCGGTCCACCCCATAAGAGATGTTCTTGACCGACAGGAATGAGCGGGCCGACCCTTCTGCCAGCTGGGCGCCGATGGCGGCGGCATCAAAACAATCGAACCAGGGTGGTGCGTTACGCGGTTCGAGCTTGTCCGACAGGGTAAACACCTGCGCCAGCTCATCCGGCGACATCTTCGTGCGGAAGCAGGCGCGGTAGCGGATGGGGGAGCTGCCCGCGTCGATCGCCTCGAAATCCGAATAGGCAATCGGCTGCGCCGTGCCGCCGTCCAGCGGTACCAGCATCACGTCGCGCCCCGGCTGCGCCTTGACCGTGTCGTAAAAGCCGTAGACCTGAAAATAATACATCGCCCCCCCGGCCGCGAGGGCCGAGACGATCAGGATGAGCGCCAGAAATTTTCCCATTCTCCGCCCCTGCCTAAGCCGCGCCTTCGGCGCAGTGGCCGCCGGCCTCGGTCAGCACGAAGGCATCGGCGCATTGCTTGGCCAGCGCCCGGACGCGGCCAATATAGGCCTGGCGTTCGGTCACCGAGATCACGCCACGCGCGTCCAGCAAATTGAAGATATGCGACGCCTTGATGCACTGATCATAGGCCGGATGCGCCATGATGATGCGCTTGCCGGTCTTTGGGTCTTTATGCTCCTGCGCCAGAATAGCGGCGCATTCTGCCTCGGCTTCCTCGAAATGGCGCAGCAGCACCTCCGTGTTGGCCACATCGAAATTCCAGCGGGCGTATTCTTCCTCGGTCTGCTTGAACACATCGCCATAGCTCAGCGGGATCAGGGCATCCGGGTCGTTGAAGGGCATGTCCATAACGTGGTCAACGCCCAGGATGTACATTGCCAGTCGTTCCAGACCATATGTCAGCTCGCCGGATACCGGGTGGCAGTCATGGCCGCCAACCTGCTGGAAATAGGTGAACTGGCTGACTTCCATGCCGTCGCACCAGACTTCCCAGCCCAACCCCCAGGCACCCAGCGTCGGGCTTTCCCAGTCATCTTCGACAAAGCGGATATCGTGAAGCGTCATGTCGACGCCGATCGCCTCGAGGCTACCCAGGTACAGCTCTTGCAGGTTGGGCGGGCTGGGTTTGATCAGCACCTGATACTGGTAGTAGTGTTGCAGCCGGTTGGGGTTTTCCCCATAGCGCCCGTCGGTCGGGCGACGCGAGGGTTGTACATAGGCCGCGGCCCAGGGCTTGCTGCCCAGCGAGCGCAGCGTGGTCGCCGGGTGGAACGTGCCCGCGCCCACCTCCAGATCATAGGGCTGCATCATCGCGCACCCCTTGGTGGCCCAGTACGTCTGAAGCCTCAGGATAATCTCTTGGAAGGAGCGCGGCGCGCCATTGGTCTGGGTCATCTTTCAATCCTTCGGGGGCAGCTGGGGCAGCAATTGCGGGGATCTTCCTATGCAAGGCTCCGGGCAGGGTCAACGCCCTCTGACCGCCCGCGCGGCGACGGGCGGGCCGCAGGGTGCAGCACATCGGCAACAAAAGTGCGGGAATGCGGCAACGGGCCGGGAATTCCCCCTGTGAAGAGGAGTTCCCTTCGCCCGCCCAAAATGCTTAATCTCCGCGTCAATCACCAACCTGAATTCCGGGATACGAGGCCCTGACAATGAAAAAACTGATTGCCGCTCTGGTTCTGCCGCTGTTTGCGCTGGCCATGGCGTTCACCGCGGCCTTCACCGCGCCGGTTGCGGCGCAAAGTGGGGCCGATGCGGTCTGGATCCAGATCGCCGCCCGCTCGTCCCTGCGCGAGGCCGAGGACGAAGCCCGCGGCTATGCCGCCCGCCTGCCCGACGTGTCGGGGTATGCGCTGGGTGGCGGCTGGTATGGCGTGGTGCTTGGCCCCTACGCGCGCGCGGATGCGGAGCGGGTGCTTCAGGTCTACCGCAGCGAAGGCCAGATCCCGCGCGACAGTTTCATCGCCTTCAGCCGCAACCTGCGTAGCCAGTTCTATCCGGTGGCGGCGGATGCCGGGCAGACCACGCAACCTGCCCCGGTTCCCGCCGCACCCGAACAGGTGCAGCCCGACGCAAGCCAGCCGGGCGTGCAGACCACCTTGCCCGACGAAAGCCCCGCCGAGGCGCGGCGCAGCGAACGCGCGCTCAGCCGTGATGAGCGCATGGACCTGCAACTCGCGCTCAAGGCTGCGGGTTTTTACAGCTCCGGTATCGACGGCGCCTTTGGTCGAGGCACACGCGCCTCCATGCGCGACTGGCAGACCGCGCGCGGATATGAGCCCACCGGCGTGCTGACCACAGGCCAGCGCCAGGCTTTGATGGACGAATACAACGCGCCGCTGATCTCAGTCGGCATGACCCGGATCGAGGACAAACAGGCGGGTATCGCTCTCGACATTCCCGCCAAGGAAGTCGCCTTTGATCGTTATGAATCGCCCTTTGCCCATTACACCAGCAAGGGAGATCTGGGCGCTCAGCTGTTGCTGATCAGCCAGCCCGGCGACCAGCGCACCCTGTTCGGCCTTTACGACATTCTGCAAACGCTGGAGATCGTGCCGATGGAAGGCCCGCGGCAGCGCGGCAGCAACAGCTTCACAATCGAGGGGCGCAATCAACGGATCGTCTCCTTCTCGCAGGCCAGTCTGAAAAATGGGGAAGTCAAAGGCTTTACCTTGATCTGGCCCGCGGGAGACGAGGACCGCCGTGCCCGCGTATTGGCCGCGATGCAGGCCAGCTTCACCCGGCTGGACGGGGTGTTGGACCCGGCCGCTGGGGGCGACGCGGTACAGGACATAGATCTGGTGTCCGGGCTGGAAATACGCCGACCGAAACGGTCGCGGTCGGGATTCTACGTCGATGCCGATGGCAGCGTACTCACCACATCCGATGCGGTGGCTGGCTGTAACCGGGTCACCCTGGACCACGGCTATCAGGTGCAGATCGCGGCCAACAACAGCGACGATGGCATCGCCATCCTGCGCCCGGCCGAGCCGCTGGTGCCCGCGGCGGTGGCCGAGCTGAGCGCCGCCGCGCCGCGGCTGCAATCCGAGGTTGCCGTGTCCGGCTTTTCCTACGAAGGCGTGCTGGGCGCGCCCAGCCTGACTTGGGGCAAGATTGCAGGTCTCGAAAGCCTTGAGGGGGACAGCGATGTGACCCGCCTGGCGCTGACCGCGCAACCTGGCGACGTCGGCGGCCCGGTTCTCGACCGTACCGGCGCGGTTCTGGGGATGCTGCTGTCACCGCAGGTCGACGGCAAACAACTGCCCGAGGACGTCAGCTTTGCCATCGATGCGGGCGCCATCCGAAGCGCATTGGATGCAGTCGGCCTCTCGCCCGCTGCGCGCTCGGATGCGGCCGGAAGCCTGCCCAGCGCCGCAATGACCCGGCTGGCCTCGCGCATGACCGTTCTGGTCAACTGCTGGGACTGACGGCGACCACCGCCCCGGCTCAGGCAGGGTGGCACACCAAAACATGCAAAAGACCGGCGTGACTGTCGCGCCGGTCTTTTTGTGACCACTGCGTATAGAACAGCCAACGTCGGTATTTCCGCCCGGCTTCGGGCCTGTTCAGGCCCTGTGCCCGTTGGGCATGCCACCGCACATACGTGCGGTGGCGCGTCGTGCCGCAGGCACGGCGCCCGGCCCAAGTCCGCCAGCGGGTCAGGCGCAGCCTGGCACGCGTGGACGCGGGAGCGCGCCGCAGACCCGTGCGGAGGCGTCCGTCGGGCCAGTGTGGCCGGGTCAGCGGTTCAATACGGCAGGATGCGACCGTCCCAGGCGTGGAAACAGCCGGTGGTCTCCAGGCTCAACAGGTCGAACTCATCGACCAGCCCGCTAACCGATTCCGTGATCGAGATCTCGCCGTCCTGACCGCCCATGTCGGTGCGCACCCAGCCGGGATGGTAGATGCCCACCGCGATCCCCTCGGGTTGCAAGTCGGTGGCCAGATTGCGGCCAATATTCAAGGCCGCCGCCTTGGAGGCACGATAGGCGTAGCTGCCGCCCGGCGCCCGCGCATGGCTGGCCATCTGCGACGCCAGGATGGCGATCTTGGGCGCCCCGGACAGTCGCAGGTTCGGCAGCATTCCCTGCACCGTCAGGAACACGCCGGTCACATTCGCCGCCAGCGTCTTGCCCCAGACCTCGGCCGAGTAATCCTCCAGCGCCATAGCCTTGTCGATATAGACACCGGCGTTGCAAACCAGCAGATCTACCGGACGACCCTTGATCTGGGCGGCAAACCGCGCCTGCTGACCAGGGTCCGAAACATCCAGTTTTACGCCGGAGGAATGATCCCGAGAGGTGCCGGTCACCTCGTGGCCGTCCTGCCGCAACCGCTCGACCAGCGCCTTGCCGATGCCGCGGCTGGTTCCCGTTACAACTGCATGCATTCTGCCCTGTCCTTTATTTTCGACCGCCCATCGCGGCCTTCAGTTTGTTTTGCGTCCCGGCCGGAAAGGCAGCGGCAACACCGGCACGCCCTCCTCGATCAGTTCCTTTGCATCTTCCAGCCGGGCCTCGCCATGGATGGCCCGTTCCGGAGCCTCCCCAAGGTGCATCGCCCGCGCTTCCTTGACGAAATTGTCGCCGACGTAATCGGAATTGGCCTCGACCTTGCGGCGCAGTTCGGCCAGCGCCTTTTCCACGTCACCTGTGGGACGGCTCAGCATACCCGCGTCCTTGCGCGCCGTAACAGACCCACGGGACACGGCAGCAGCCGTCTGCTCTGGCGCCTGCGGCTCTCGCGCAGGCGCGGTGGCCGGTGTCTCCGGCTCTCCCACAGCGGACACGGCCTTGCGGCCAGGACGCACCCGCGGCGCCATGATGGCCTTCTCGACGCGGGAGCCGCCGCAGACGGCACAGCTGACCATGCCAGCAGCTGCCAACTTATCGAACGCCGCCGCAGACTGGAACCAGCTATCGAAGCTATGCCCTTCTGCACATTTGAGGCTGTATTGAATCATTTCCGTTTCCTTCGCAGGTGGCCGCGATTAAATCCGCAATTTCGCCGAGTGCAAGGGGCCACCGACGCGATCAGCCGGGTGCGGTCACCTTCAGGCGGTCCTGCAGCTTCGCCACCAGGTCCTGTGCCGGGACGTCCGCCTCAAGGGCAAGCCGACGCAGGCCGAAATGCACATGGGCCATTTCCCGGTAATATCCGGCGAATACGTAATTCACCGCCGCCCCGGCCACGGCACCGGCAATTGGCACAGCCTGTGCTGCCAGCTTTTGCCCCAGAACGGCCCCCAACCTGGGCGCCACCTGGGCAATCAGCCGGTGCACACCGCCCGGCAACCCCAGCCGCAACGAAACAAAACCGAGATCTGCCCCGTCGTCCGACGTAAGCGGCCCAGCGGCGGCAAACACCTGTATGCAGTCGAAAGTGACGCTTTCGGCCTCCGCCTCAAAGCCTTCGGCGGCCGCCGCGCCCTGGATCGTGCGCAGAAGGAAAGCCGTGGTTGCCGGCAGCTCCACCAGCGCGCCCGGCAGGCCCGCAGCGCCGCCCGCCGCGCCCATTGCGGCGCTGACAACCCGATCGATGCCGGGCTTCTGGTCCGGCACCAGCCGCCGCGACGTGCTGGCGCCCTTCATCGCCAGCCGCAGGGCGCTGGCCGTTGAGGCCGTCAGACCCGCGCGCACCGGCGCGGGCAAGCGCTCCAGCAGGGACTCGCCGCTGCTGCCAAGCCGGTTCAGCAGGTCCACGCCGAAGCCACCTGCAACCCGGTAGCGCCGCGCCAAAGCATCCAGCTCCGCTTCCAGTTCCTGCGGGCTGAGCCGCCGCGCCCCTGTCAGAATATCCGTCACCAGTTGCCTCCTCTGCCATCTTAAAGATCGGCGGCCGGACCGGTAATTTCAACCCTGCCAGCGGCTCACCAGCCCCCGAACCCCGTCCCAGGCCTGCGCCTGCAGGGCCAGACCCAGAACCCGTTCCGGGTTGGTCGGCGGCGGCATCTCGACGCCGTCGAGCCTGACAAAACCGAACCGCTTGTAATAGGGGGCATCGCCCACCAGCATCACCCGCGCCCAGCCGCTGTCCTGCGCCTTGGCCAAACTGTCGCGGATCAGCGACCCACCCAAGCCTTCGCCCTGGCGCGTGGGATGGACCGCCACCGGCCCCAGCAGCAGCGCTGCCGCATCCCCAATCAGAACCGGCCAGTACCGGATCGCCGCTGCCAGGATGCCGTCGCTGTCACGCGCCACCTGGCTGAGACCCGAAACCGGCGGCACGCCATCGCGCAATCGATAAGACGACAGCGCTTCGCGCCCCGGGGCAAAGCACAGGTCATACAGCGCCTCGACCTCCCACCGGTCGTCCGCCTGCTCCGCTCTCAGCTCGATCACGCTGCCCTGCCTCCGCCAATAGTCCCCTGCGGGCTGGCGTTCGGCGTAGCACGGGCGTAAGTCTTGGGCAAACACCTAAGCGTTAACGCCCAGAGCAGGAAATCACGATGTTTTACCGCCCCGAAGACGGCCACGGCCTGCCGCACAACCCGTTCAACGCCATTGTCACCCCCCGTCCCATCGGCTGGATTTCCAGCCGCGACGCGGACGGTGTGAACAACCTGGCCCCCTATTCCTTCTTCAACGCGGTCGCCTACACGCCGCCGCAGGTGATGTTTGCCTCCACCAGCGCCAAGCACGATCAGGACGGCACCAAGGACAGCGTCGCCAACATCCGCGAGACCGGGGTGTTCTGTGTCAACGTCGTGTCCTATGCGCTGCGCGACGCCATGAACGCCAGTTCGGCCGCCCTGGCCAAGGAGACCGACGAGTTCGCCCATGCCGGGCTGGAGACCGCAGAATGCGAGACCATCAACTGCGCCCGTGTGGCCGCCGCCCCCGCCGCGCTGGAATGCCGCCTGACGCAGATCGTCACCCTTCCGGGCGAGGCCAACAAGGTGGTATTCGGAGAGGTGACCGGCGTGCATATGCGCGACGATTGCCTGCGCGACGGAGCCTTTGACGTCACCACCTTCCAGCCACTGGCGCGGCTCGGCTACCGCGACTATTCTGTTGTACGTGAGCTGTTTTCGCTGACCCGCCCCGACCAGTAAGGACTTCGATGCCCCTGCCCGATCCCAGAAAACGCAATCCGATCACCTTGCCCGACGGCAGCTCCCATGCGGGAACCGTGATGCTGTCGCAGGTGCTGGATCACCCCAACATCAAGGTCGGCGACTATAGCTATGCCTCCGATTTCACGCCGCCGCAGGATTGGGCGCAACATCTTGCGCCATATCTGTTCCCCGGCTCGCGCGAGCAGCTGGTCATCGGCAAATTCTGTCAGCTCGCCCATGGGGTGCGTTTCATCACCGCCTCGGCCAACCACGCGCAGGACGGGCTCAGCTGCTATCCGTTTCCTGTGTTCGACCAAGCCAAGATGGCCGGCTTTCAGCCCGACACCCGCGACACGATGATAGGCAATGACGTCTGGATCGGCTATGGCGCGCTGATCCTGCCCGGCGCACGCATCGGCGACGGTGCCATCATCGGCGCAGGCGCGGTGGTCCGCGGCACCGTCCCGCCCTATGCCATCATCACCGGCAACCCAGGCACCGTGCACAGCTACCGTTTTGCAAAACCCCAGATCGCCCGACTGCTGAGCCTTGGATGGTGGGACTGGCCCGCCGAGCTGATCTCCCGCGCCGAACCGGCGTTGCTATCCGGCGATCTTGACATGCTGGAGACGCTGGCGCCTGACTGAGCCGCGCTGCCATCCCCGGACCGGCGTCCAAGCAGACAGATCAACAGAAAAACCCGCGGCTTTTGCAAGCCGCGGGTTTCGTATTCCGGCGATCCGGTAGACGGGCGGTCAGTGGCTGCCCAGGACTCCGGTCCGCACCGAGTAATCCACGGCCAGCTCGTAGTCCGGGTCATCGTCGCTGTCGACCATCAGATGGCCCGCCTTGGTCAGCAGCTGGTGGCAATCGCGGCTCAGGTGCCGCAGCACCAGCGCCTTGCCCTCGGCCTCGTATTTGGCGGCCAGCGCCTCAATCGCCTGCAGTGCCGACTGGTCCACCACCCGGCTGCGGGCAAAATCCACGATCACCCGCTCCGGGTCACCCGCCACGTCGAACAGCTCAATAAAGCCGTCGGTCGAGCCGAAAAACAGCGGTCCTTCGATTTCATAGACCTTGGCGCCCTTGTCGGTTGCAGACTCGCGCGTGATGGCGTGAATGCGGCGCGCGTTGTTCCAGGCATAGGCGAGCGCCGAGACGACCACACCCACGACCACCGCAATCGCAAGGTCGGTCATGACCGTCACCACGGTCACCAAGACGATCACGAAGGCATCCATGCGCGGCACTTTGGTCATCACCTTGAAGCTGTTCCAAGCGAAGGTGCCGATCACCACCATGAACATCACGCCGACCAAGGCGGCCAGCGGGATCTGTTCGATCAGCGGCGAGGCGACGACGATGAAGGCCAGCAGGAACAGTGCCGCTGCAATGCCCGCAATCCGCGTGCGGCCGCCGGATTTGACGTTGATCATCGACTGGCCAATCATGGCACAGCCCCCCATGCCGCCGAAGAAGCCGGTCACCACGTTTGATGCGCCCTGTGCAATGCACTCCTGGCTGGCACCACCGCGCTTGCCGGTGATCTCTCCCACCAGGTTCAGTGTCAGCAGGCTCTCGATCAGGCCGATGGCGGCCAGGATCACCGCGTAGGGCAGGATGATCCACAGGGTTTCCAGCGTAAACGGCGCCAGCGCGGTGCCATAAAGCCCCTCCCCCGTGCCGAACGGGTTGTGGAAGGTCGGGAAGCCACCCTCGATCGACGCCATGTCGCCCACCCGCGGCACATCCAGACCCATGACGATCACCAGAACGGCCACGATGCCAATGCCTGCCAAAGGCGCCGGGATGATACTGGTCACCTTGGGCATGCCCCAGATGATCACCATGGTCAGGGCCACCAGCCCCAGCATCAGCAGCATCGAGCCACCCTGCAGCCATTCCGTACCGCCGGTGGCCGGATCCTTGAACTGGGTCAGCTGCGCCAGGAAGATTACAATCGCCAGACCATTCACAAACCCCAGCATCACCGGATGCGGCACCAGACGAATGAACTTGCCCCAATGCAAGGCGCCCGCGATGATTTGCAGGATGCCCATCAACACCACGGTGGCAAACAGATATTCCACCCCGTGCTGGGCCACCAGCGCCACCATGACCACCGCCAGCGCGCCTGTCGCGCCGGAGATCATCCCGGGCCGTCCGCCAAACACCGCGGTAATCAGCCCCACCATAAACGCCGCGTATAGCCCCACCAGTGGGTGCACCCCGGCCACAAAGGCAAAGGCGACCGCTTCCGGCACCAATGCCAGCGCCACGGTCAATCCGGACAGAAGCTCAGTGCGGACACGGGCCACGGTAAAGCCCTCATCCTGCATGATCGATAGGTTGGGTGGGGAAATCTGCTTGGCCAGCAAAGCCACGGCTGCGCGTTTCATTCAGGATACCTGCGGTTGGAGGAGGTGTGTTCGCTGCCTGCCCGTTAGCGGAAAATCGCCAACTGGGCAAGGGTGCCGCCGCCGCGCCTGCGCCGATGGACGCGGAAACGCAAGCTGAGGCACGCCGACACGGGCGCCATTCCAGTCCCCCTTCTCAGCATCCTTCACCTGCTCCCAGCCCCGCCAATGCGCCGCCTCTGCCAGCCGCCCCCCCCGTCGCGACGCCCAGACTTTTTAACTTTCCCCAAATACTCCCGCCAGAGGCGCAGCCCTGGTGTCCCTCGGTGACTTGCGGAGGGTGCGGCATGCTTGCGTCACCGCCTGTTGATCACCTTGCCCTTGCCAAATCCGCCATCGCTTGCGCATATCCCGGATAGCAGCAACAGGAGGCCAGCTCGTGACCGCATCAGACCCCCGTAACACCATGATCGCCGTAATCGGCGGCTCCGGCATTTACGACATCGACGGGCTTGAAAATGCCGAATGGGTGTCGGTCGACACGCCCTGGGGGACGCCGTCGGACCAGATCCTGACCGGCACCCTGGAGGGGGTCAAAATGGCCTTTCTGCCGCGCCATGGACGCGGCCATGTGCATGCCCCGACCGAGGTCCCTTATCGCGCCAATATCGACGCGCTGAAGCGGCTGGGCGTGACGGATGTGTTTTCCGTCTCCGCCTGCGGCTCCTTCCGCGACCATATGGCCCCCGGCGATTTTGTCGTCGTGGATCAATTCATTGACCGCACCTTCGCGCGCGAGAAAAGCTTCTTCGGCAGCGGTTGCGTTGCCCATGTCAGCGTCGCGCATCCGACTTGCGAACGGCTGGGCGATGCGGCCGAAACAGCGGCCAGGGACGCGGGCATCAACATCCACCGTGGCGGCACCTATCTGTGCATGGAGGGGCCGCAGTTCTCCTCCATGGCGGAAAGCAAACTCTACCGCGAGCAATGGGGCTGCGACGTGATCGGCATGACCAACATGCCAGAGGCCAAACTCGCCCGCGAGGCGGAACTCTGCTACGCCTCCGTCGCCATGGTCACCGATTACGACAGCTGGCACCCCGACCACGGCGCGGTGGAAATTACCGAAATTATCGCCACCCTACAGGGCAACTCCGCCAATGCCCGCGAACTGGTGCGCCGGTTGCCCGGCCTGTTGGGCCCGCAGCGCACCGACTGCCCGCATCGCTGCGACAAGGCCCTGGAATACGCCATCATGACCGCACCGGAAAAACGCGACCCGGCGCTGCTGGCGCGTCTGGACGCGGTGGCGGGCCGGGTGCTGGGCTGACCCCCTTAAAAGCTGACTCACGGGGTTCGGGCGGTCCAGATGGGTCGCCCTTTTTCTTGCGAACCCACTGACTTTTTCCTTCGGATCTTTCTGATGTTACGCGGTTTTCCTGCCCGGGTGCAGCCTCTACCTTGAGGCTATTGCTTTCAGGCCAGTCACTTTCAGGATTTTCACATGCGACTTTACGGATTGGACATCGCCCGCTTTCTGGCATTCTGCGGCATGGTTCTGGTCAATTTCCGCATTGCGGCACAGGTCGCCCCCGGCACCGACCTGGCATCGCGGCTCACCGACGCGCTGGAGGGCCGCGCGGCCGCGCTGTTTGTGGTTCTGGCAGGGATCGGCCTGTCTCTGGGACGCCCCGATGTCGCCGAGGTGCTGCGACGCGCCGTGTTCCTGTTTCTGGCCGGGTTGGTGAACCTGCTTATCTTCGAAGCCGACATTCTGCATTTCTACGGACTTTATTTTTTGCTGGCCCTGCCCCTGCTTTCTGCGCGCCCCACGGTGCTGCTGTGGGCCGCCACAGCGGTGGTGCTCGCCGGGATGGCTGGGCTGCTGACGCTGGATTACGAGGCGCACTGGAACTGGGAGACCCTGACCTATAGCGATTTCTGGACGGTGGAGGGCTTCCTGCGGCACGCCTTTTTCAACGGCTGGCATCCGGTGTTTCCCTGGGTGGCTTTTCTGTACCTCGGCATGTGGATGGGGCGCATGGACCTGGCCAGCCGCCGGGTGCAGCGACGGCTGCTGCTCTGGGGCGGTGGCGCGACCGTGGTTGGCGGGCTGCCTGGCCTGCTGGTGCAGGATCCCGACCTGCTGGCGTTGTTCGATACCGACACCCTGCCGCCCGGCCCGGTCTACATCATGGCCGCGACCGGCAGTGCGGCTGCGGTGATCGGGTTGGTCCTGCTGCTGTGTCCGGCGCCGGACCGGATGGGTCTCTCTTCTTGGCTGACGGTCGCCGGGCGTCAGGCGCTCAGCTTCTATGTGGCGCATATTCTGCTGGGCATGGGCGCGCTGGAGGCGATGGGGCTACTGGACGGTTCGCTTTCGACGGTGGGCGTCTTTGGCTATTCAATCGGTTTCTGTGTACTATCGGTGGTCCTGGCGCGCGGGTGGAACAGTTTGGCCGATCGCGGGCCGCTTGAAATGCTGATGCGCTGGTGTACCCGGCGCCGCGCCGCTGCCGCGCGGGACTGACCAGCGGCCCGATCAGCGCACAACCACAACGGGTCAACGGGCCGTTCCCCCTTGCAACACCGCGCTGCTTCGGCCAAACCCCGGTTGGCCCTTGTTGCACGGGGCTGCCGATACCGCTGCCAATGGAGCCGACAGATGCCCAAGAAGTCCGACGTCAAAGATTACATCCGCACCATCGTGGACTTCCCGCACGAAGGGATCATGTTCCGCGACGTGACCACATTGTTTGCGGACCCGCGCGGCTTCCGCATGGCGATCGACCAGATGCTGCACCCCTACGCGGGCGAGCAGATCGACAAGGTCGTGGGGCTTGAGGCGCGCGGCTTCATCCTCGGCGGGGCCATTGCGCATCAGCTGAGCGTCGGCTTCGTGCCGATCCGCAAGAAGGGCAAACTGCCCGGCACCACCATCAGCCAAGAGTACAAGCTGGAATACGGCGAAGCGATCGTGGAAATCCATGACGACGCCATCAAGCCGGGTGAGAAAGTCCTGATGGTGGATGACCTGTTGGCCACCGGCGGCACCGCGGGCGCTGGCATCAAACTGATTGAGCGGCTGGGCGGCGACATCGTCTCTTGCGCCTTCATCGTCGACCTTCCGGAGCTGGGCGGGCGCAAACTGCTGGAAAGCATGGGCAAGGATGTGCATGTGCTGTGCGAGTTCGACGGTCTCTGACGTCGCAGTCTCTCGCGCCGCTGCTTGTCGGGCAGCCCTGCTTGCCTGCCACGGCCACCGCTCTCCCGCCCGCCCTACGCCTTTTACTGCATAAAAGACGCTGCCGGTTGGGCGTGGCCTTTCAGGCCCTGCCGGGCCTGAAAGGCGCGCCGCGCCTTGGCGCGGCGCCGGGCCCAAGGCTGCCAGCCGGTCCGGCGCAGCCGGGCAGGCGCAGACGCGGGAGCAGCGCCGCCCCCTGACCGTCCTGCCTGTCTTTTGCCTCTGCACCCAGAATCAATCCGTGCGCAACACCGCACCTGGGTTCATGATGCCATTTGGATCCAGCGCCCGTTTGATCGCGCGCATCGTCGCCAGTCTCACCGGATCTCCATAGCGCTCCAGATCAGCCGTTTTCAGCCGCCCCACCCCGTGCTCGGCGCTAAAGGAGCCACCGAACTCCGCCACCAGTTCATGCACCGCCTCTTTGACTTCGGTCCGCAAGTGATCGAAGGCACGCCGCGGCTGCCCCTGTGGCGGGAACACGTTGTAATGCAGATTGCCGTCGCCCAGATGGCCAAAACAGTTGATGCGGAAATTCCCGATGGCGGCCACGACTTGGCCCGCCTTTTCGATGAACGCCGGAACCTGCGAGATCGGCACCGAAATATCGTGGCTGGAAACCGAGCCGATCATCTTGTTGGCCGCCGGGATGTGTTCACGCATCGCCCACAGTGCCTGGCGCTGCGCCTCGGATTGCGCGATCACGCCATCATTGGCCAGCCCGGCCGCCAGTGCAGTTTCAAACACCGCCGCCAGGGCTTCCTCCGCCTCATGTCCGCGCGGCAGGCCCAGTTCGATCAACACGGACCATTCCGGCTTCTCCGCCAAGGGCTGACGGATCTGCGGCAGACATTCGGACAGGAAGTCCAACCCCTGCCGGTGAATCAGTTCAAAGGCGCTGACCGCCTCGCCCACGTGATCGCGCGCCAGCGCCAGCAGCGCCACCGCCGCCGCCGGGTCCGGCACCGTGAACACGGCCGTGCCGCAGGACACGGGCTGTGGCGACAGTTTCAGCGTGGCGGCGGTAATGATCCCCAGCGTGCCTTCGGCACCGATCAGCAGGTTGCGCAGATCGTAGCCGGTGTTGTCTTTGCGCAGCCGCGTCAGCCCGCGCCAGATCTCGCCGCCGGGCAGGACGGCCTCCAGCCCCAGGCACAGATCGCGCGCATTGCCATAGCGCAGCACGTTGACGCCGCCGGCATTGGTCGACAACGTACCGCCAATCCGCGCCGACCCTTCCGAGGCCAGCGACAGCGGAAACAAACGCCCAGCCTCTCGCGCGGCCGCCTGCACGTCCGCAAGGATCGCGCCACCATCGGCAATCAGCACGTTCTCCTGCGGATGAACCGCGCGAATTGCCGCCATCCGCTCCAGCGAGATCAGCAGCGGCGCGGGTCCTTCCGGCATCACCTGACCGCCCACCAGCCCGGTACCGCCGCCATAGGGCACCACCGGCACCCGCGCGGCATTAGCTTCGCGGATCAGGATCGCGACCTCTTCGGTGCTGCGCGGCAGGGCCAGCACACCTGCCTGGCCCCGGTAGCGGCCGCGCGGCTCCTCAAGGTAGCGGGGTTCGGCCGGGCGAAGCACATCCTTCGGCAGGGCTGCAGAGAGACGGGCGGCAAAGGCGGGATCGGCGGAATTCAAGTGCATGGGCTATCCATGGCGCATCCCCCGTGCGCTGGCAAGATGGCACCATGTCCCGGCAGCAGGGCCGTTCCGCACCGCAGGACCTGTAGCCACCGCTACTCCTCCGGGGCCAGATAGCGCGGGCGCAGCACGTATATGGTGGGTCGGTCCGGCAAGCTCCGCAGTGACACATCCAGCGCGCTCTGCCCCTCATCCACCACGTCAAACTGGGAGCCGACTTGCGACAGAAACCGTTGCAACGACTGATCGGTGAACCAGTGCATCGGGATGATGACCGAAGAGCGCAACCGCCCCAGCACCTCCAGCATCTGATCCAGCGGCAAGGTGATCCCCCCATCCACCGCAGCCATCACCACATCGAGCCGCCCCAACGCAGCATATTGCGCGGGTGTCGGGATATGATGCAAATGCCCCAGATGGCCGACGCACAAGCCCGCCACTTCAAAAACAAAGATCGAATTGCCCTGCGGCTCTACCCCGCCGAACATGCTGCGAATGTCCGTGGGCACATTGCGGATCAGCATCTCGCCCAGATCCAGATGGTGGCGGATCCCGCCACCGTCCTCGGCCCAGCCCGGCAGCACATGGCCGATCGCCGGATCCGGCTGGGCCGTCCAATGGGTGTCATGGGCGTGGTTCATGGTGACCACATCCGGGATCATCGGCGCCGAACCAACAAAGCCGGTATAGTCGGTCACCACATTCAGCCCGCCGCTGGTCCGCAGCAGAAAAGAGGCATGGGCAATGTAGCGAATGTGCACGCTGTCCGCAGCGACGGGGCTGCGCCAGCTGGCCTGGTGCAGATAACGAACGCCCGGCGCTGATCGGGCCAGCGCAATGCAATGGCTGGCCCGGCGCGCCGTTCCTTCCGCCTGCACCTGCATCTGAGCCTGAGTCTGAGCCTGAGCCTGAGCCTGAGCCTGAGCCTGAGCCTGAGCCTGAGCCTGAACGCGCACGAACCCAAGGGCAAGGGCAGCGCAACCGAGCACACAAAGCAGTCGAAGAAAAAGTTTCATGTCGAAGGTTGTAGTCTGTTGCGTGCCGCTGTCAGCCTATGCGCCGAAAAATCCCCGGCGTCCCTCCCGCCGACGCTGGCGAAACAGGACGTTTCGCCGTGCCGTTGGGCCCGGCGCCGGGCTTGCAGCCCGGCGCGGCAGCGCCGCCCCGCAACGCAACAGATCACAACTGACAGGATGGTTGCAGCGGTCCTGCGCCGCACCGCAGGTGCGGCGCTGCCCCCAACGGGAGCGGTGCATGAACAATGCGCCGACGACGGGCGGGAGATCCTGCTGGCCGGAAAACGAGCGCTCTCAAGACAGGCTCCGGCCCGCAAAGCGCGGCTCAGGCCTGGCCGGTCAGCGTCTTGCCGCGGCGGTCGTGCCGCAGTGCGGCATAGAGCACATGCGTGCGCCAGCGGCCGTTGATCTGAAGATAGGACTGCGCGACGCCCTCATATTTGAAACCGGATTTCTCCAGCAGCCCCCGCGAGGCAGCGTTTTCCGGCAGGCACGCTGCCTCAATCCGGGACAGCTCCAGCTTACTGAACGCGTGATGCACCACCGCGCCGATCGCCTCGCGCATGTAGCCCTGGCGAGCAAAGGGCTGGCCCGTCCAGTATCCCAGCGTACCGGCCTGCGCCGGGCCACGGCGAATATTGTCCAGCGTGATCGCCCCAAGCAGCATCTGATCATCGCGGCGGATCAGGAAAAGCGGCAGCGCGGTGCCGCTGGAGACCGAGCGGCGCGCCCAGTAGACCCGGTTGGTAAAGCTCTTCCGGCTGAGATGATCCGTCGCCCAGCCCGGCTCCCAAGGCGTCAGATAAGCCTGGCTCTGCTGCCGGAGCGCCGCCCAACCATGAAAATCCGCATGCACCGGCGGCCGGAGAGTCAGACGTTCCGTTTCAATACGAACCTTCCGGCGGCTGAGCAGCATCAGGCGGCGCGCCTCTCCTGCAGTCGGGCCAGCGATGGGGCCTTGTCCACCGGACCATAAAGTGCCAGCGCCGCCGGGGCGGTGACAGCCATGGTCTCGGCCAATTCGCGTACCTGACGGGTGGTGACCGCGTCAATCCGCGCCACGGTGCTTTCCAGCGTCGGCACCCGGTCCCAGATCTGCACCAGACGCGCCAGCCGCTCAGCCCGGTTCGAGGGGCTCTCCAGCCCCATCAGCATGCCGGCCTTCATCTGCGCGCGGGCACGTTCGACCTCGGCATCGCTCATGTCCTGGGCCGCGCGTTTCAGCTCGTCGATGGTGATGCCTGCCAGCTCTGCCAGCTGATCGCCGGAGGTGCCCGCATAGATGGTCAGCGAGCCGGTATCAGAATAGGATCCCGCCTGCGAGAAGATGGTGTAACACAGGCCGCGCTTCTCGCGCACCTCCTGAAACAACCGCGAGGACATGCCGCCGCCAAATGCGCTGGCGTAGATCTGCGCCGTGTACATCGAAGCGTCGCGGTAACCCGGCCCCTCAATTGCCAGGGCAAAATGTGCCTGCTCCAGATCCTTGACATGGCGCGTCTCGCCGCCGGTGAACTTGGCCCCTTCTTCGGCCACACTTGGCGCCGGTTCGAGATGGCCGAACATCTGCTCAGCCAGACGTACCAGCACGTCGTGATCCACCGCGCCGGCGGCGGCCAGTATCATCTGACCGGGGCGGTAATGCTCGCCGACAAAGCCTTGCAGATCCGCGCGGCTGAAGCTGCTGACGCGCTCCGCCGGACCCAGGATCGTGCGCCCCAGCGGCTGGTCGCGATAGCATTCTTCCTGCAGCCAGTCGAAGATCACGTCGTCCGGCGTGTCCAGCGACTGCCCGATCTCTTGCAGGATCACGCCGCGCTCCACCTCAATTTCGCGGGCGTCGAACACCGGGTTCAACAGAATGTCCCCGATCACATCCACCGCCAGCGGCACATCGTCCTTCAGCACCCGCGCGTAATAGGCTGTCACCTCGCGGCTGGTGTAGGCGTTGATATAGCCGCCCACGTCCTCGATCGCCTCGGCGATTTGCAGCGCGCTGCGCGTCTTGGTGCCCTTGAAGGCCATGTGTTCCAGGAAATGGGCGATGCCGTTCTGTTCAAGCCGCTCGTGGCGGCCGCCGGCTGTCACCCAGATCCCGATCGCCGCGGATTCCAGCCCCGGCATTTGCTCGGAGACGATGCGGAACCCGTTGGCGAGTGTGTGCTGCTGTACGGTCAATGCGCGATGTTCTTTCTGATGTGATCCTCAAGGGTGGCCAGATCATTGGCAATCCGGGTCACCCGTTCAGGCCTGTCATACAGATCCGCCATGCGCGGGGGAAGAGGCGGATGAATGCCGCTGGCGTCCTCGACCGCGGCGGGGAATTTTGCCGGATGCGCCGTGGCCAGGGTGACCATCGGCACGCTGGCATCGCGGTGCTCATTCGCGACCTTCACAGCCACCGCACCATGCGGGCACAGCAACTCACCCGAGGACGCCAGCTCAGCCTTGATCGTCGCCAGCGTTTCCTCCTCAGACGTGCGGCCGGAGGCATAGGTTTCCGCCAGCGCCTGCATCGCCCCTTGCGAGACGTCAAAGCCGCCGGTCTTCAGCTCATCCATCAGCTGCGCGACCGCGCCGCTATCCTGACCATAGGCGTAGAACAGGGCGCGTTCAAAGTTCGAGGACACCTGAATGTCCATCGACGGCGAAACGGAGGGCTGCGTGTCGCCCTTGTAGTACCCCTGCCCCGACAGGCATCGGTGCAGAATGTCGTTCTGGTTGGTGGCCACCACCAGCTGGTCGATCGGCAGGCCCATCTGCTTGGCGATGAAGCCTGCAAAGATGTCACCGAAGTTGCCCGTCGGCACGGTGAAGCTCACCTTGCGCTGCGGCGCGCCCAAGGAGACCGCGGAGGAGAAGTAATAGACCACCTGCGCCAGAACCCGCGCGATATTGATCGAGTTCACGCCCGCCAGCTTAACGCCGTCGCGGAAGTCGAAGTCGTTGAACATGTCCTTCACGCGCGCCTGACAGTCGTCGAAATCGCCATCGACAGCCAGCGCGTGCACATTCTTGTCCTGCGGCGTGGTCATCTGGCGGCGCTGTACCTCCGACACGCGGCCATGGGGATACAGGATAAATACATCCACGTTGTTCAATCCGCGAAAGGCCTCCATCGCCGCCGAACCGGTATCGCCAGAGGTGGCCCCCGCGATGGTCACCCGGTCCCCCCGGCGCTCCAGCGCGGCCTGGAACAGCTGACCGATCAGCTGCATGGCAAAGTCCTTGAACGCCAACGTCGGCCCGTGAAACAGCTCCAGCAGGAAATGATTTGGCGCCAGCTGCTTCAGCGGCGCACGGGCCGCATGGTTGAACCCCGCATAGGCGCGGTCAATGATGGCGCGGAATTCATCGTCGGTGAAGCATTCGCCAAGGAAGGGGCGCATCACGCGAAAGGCGGTTTCCTCGTAGGACAGCCCAGCCAGTGCCGCGATTTCATCCTCGGACATCTGCGGAATTTCGGCCGGGACATAGAGACCACCGTCGCGGGCAAGACCGGTCAGCATGGCGTCTTCGAATGTCAGCTCGGGCGCTTGGCCCCGTGTGGAGATATATTTCATCGCCTTCAGCTCTTTGGTTCAGGGCGGCTGCGCCGCAAAAAATAGAGGCTCATCGCGGCCCAGATGGCGGCCAGCGAAAACCAGGTGATCGCATATTGCAAGTGGTTGTTGGGGATCGTGGCGGTGTCGACCGGGACCGGTTTCAGGCTGCGGGCCTCGCCCTGGGGCGCAGCGTTCAGGATTACCATGACCGGTTCGGTGTCCAGCTGCTGTGCCATGGCGTCAGCGTCACGCGCATACCACAGCCCCGCCGCCAGATCCGGCGCAGGCGTGTAGCTGTCGACCTCCTGCGGCCAGTGGATATTGCCGCTGATGGTGGCCGGGCCGCGCAGCCGTTCGGCGGACCTGTCCTGCACAGTTGCAAAGCCGCGGTCGATCAAGATGCGGCGGCCGTCCGCCAGCGTGAAAGGCGAGATGACCCGGAAGCCGGGGCCGACGTCCTGGAACGACGTGACGACGAACAGATCCCGATTGCCGATCTCGCCGCTCAGGCGCACCGGGCGGTACTTGTCCTGCGCTCGGTCCAGCTTGGTCGGCAAATTGCCCGCAGGCTCCGCGGTGATCCGGGCCTCGATGGTGGAAAGGATGCCTTCCTTCCAGGCCATGCGTTGCAGTTGCCAACTGCCAAGCCCGATCAACACGGCCAGGCCCGCACCAGTGACGATCAACAGGAAGATGACACGCCGCATCGACGCTGCTCCGTTAAAAGTTCAGGGGCGCGCAAAGGTTCGTCCTTTGCGCGCCCCCGTGTGTGGCCTCATGCCCGCGGATAATCAACCGCAAACATGTATCGGTTACACCGCGCCTTACAGGCCGGAGGTGCCCCAGATGTAGACAGCAACAAACAGGAACAGCCAGACGACGTCCACAAAGTGCCAGTACCAGGCAGCGGCCTCGAAACCGACGTGCTGCTCGGGCGTGAAGTCACCCTTCATCGCACGGATCAGACACACCGTCAGGAAGATGGTGCCAATCACCACATGGAAGCCATGAAAGCCGGTGGCCATGAAGAAGTTGGAGAAGAACTCGTCCTCGCCGAACTTCCAGCCTTCGTGCAGCAAGTGGGCGTATTCGTAGCCCTGCAGGAAGGTGAATGCGACGCCAAGCACAATGCCGATCGACAGGCCCTGGATCAGCGCCTTGCGGTCGTTATTGTGCACCAGGGCATGGTGCGCCCAGGTCACCGCGCAGCCCGAAAGCAGCAGGATCAGCGTGTTGATCAGCGGCAGGTGGAACGGGTCAACCGCATAGATTTCCGGTGCGACATATTCGCTGCCGACATAGGTCTCCATCGGGTACATGGCGTGTTTGAAGAACGACCAGAACCAAGCGAAGAAGAACATCACCTCGGACATCACGAACAGGATGAAGCCATAGCGCAGGCCGATGCGGACAACCGGCGTGTGATCGCCGACCCGGCTTTCCTTGACGACCTCTGCCCACCAGGCAAAGGCGGCGTACAGAACGGCAACAAAGCCGATCCAGAACACCCAAGCGGTCATTCCCTTCATCCACAGGACCGCGCCAAGCAGCATGACAAACGTGCCGACAGAGCTGAGCAGCGGCCAGATCGACGGCGGCAGAATGTGATAATCGTGATTTTTAGCGTGCGCCATTTAAGTGTCCCTCACCAAAGCGGCCTAGTTCGTTGTTACGTCTGCACCGGTGCCATTCCCGGTGTCGAGAGCAGCAACGCCCTCGGGCAGATCGATCTCATGAAACGTGTACGACAGCGTGATCGTATGCACGTATTTTGCGTCCCGGTCGTCGATGATTTCGGGATCAACATAGAAGGTCACGGGCATCTGCACCCGCTCCCCCGGCTGCAACACCTGCTCGGTAAAGCAGAAACAGTCGATTTTCTCAAAGAAGTAGCCGGCTTGATAGGGCGTCACATTGTAGGACGCCTGCCCCGCCACCGGCCTGTCGGTCGGGTTGTACGCCTCATAGAAGGCCAGGCCGGTTTCACCCAGCTTGATCTCCATTTCGCGCTGCACCGGTTTGAACTCCCACGGCATGCCACGCTGCTTGGAGCCGTCAAAGCGCACCTTGATGGTCTGGTCCAGCACCGTATCGGAGCCCGCGCTGGCCACCTGGGTGACCCCGCCAAAGCCGGTGACCCGGCAGAACCAGTCGTAGAACGGCACCGAGGCCCAGGACAGACCGCCCATCAGCACAACAACGCCAACAAGCTGGACAACGGTTTTCTTCGGTCCTTGCAAGGCCATCAGTTTTGCTCCGTTTCGCTGCTGGTCTGACTGTCGGTCTGGCTATCGGGTAGCTGAAAGCCCGGCGCGGTGACCTTGACCAGCGTCAGCGCCATCACCAGCACCACGAAGGCCGCCAGCAGGATGCCGACCCCGATGTTGCGACCAGAGCGGCGCTTGTGGATTTCGTGTTCCTTGCGCAACGCCATGTTACCAGCCTCCCAGGCCATGGGGCTTCAGCAGGGCTTCGGCCAGGATCGCACCAAAATGCAGGAACAGATACAGCAGCGACAGTTTGAAGAAGCTGCGTTCCACCTTGAAGTTGTCGGCCTCGGAATCATCCTCGTTGCGGCGGGTGATCTTCCAGGCGCCATGAAGGAACAGCGCGTTCAGCACCAGCGCCACGGCCAGATACAGCGGGCCGCCAATGCCCGAGAACGCGGTGCCAATGGCCAGAACGGCCAGCAACACGGTATAGGCCAAGATATGCACGCGGGTCGAACGGCGCCCGTGCGTTACGGTCAGCATCGGCACGCCGGCGTCGTCATAATCCGAGCGCATGAACAGTGCCAGAGCCCAGAAGTGCGGCGGCGTCCACATGAAAGTCAGAAGGAACATCAGCCAGGGTTCCACCGACATGCTGCCGGTGGCCGCAATCCAGCCGATCACCGGCGGAAACGCACCCGCGGCCCCACCGATGACAATGTTCTGCGGCGTCGCCCGTTTCAGCCACATGGTGTAGACGACAACGTAAAAGAAGATGGTGAAGGCCAGAAACGCCCCGGCAAAAACATTCGCCGCAAGCGCCAGCATGATGACCGACAGGCCCGACAGCGCCAGGCCCAACGCCAGCGCCTCGCCCGCCTCGACCTTGCCAGCCGGGATCGGACGGCCCTTGGTGCGCTTCATCACACGGTCGATATCCGCATCCCACCACATATTCAGCGCGCCAGAGGCGCCACCGCCAATGGCGATGAACAGGATGGCCGCAAAACCGACGACGGGATGCACCGACACCGGCGCCGCCAGCAGGCCGACGAACGCGGTGAACACCACCAGCGACATGACACGGGGCTTCAGCAGGGCGAAATAGTCGCCAAAGCTGGCCTCGTCCTCATATGCCCGGCTTGCGTTGATGCTTGCGTCGCTCATCTTGGGTTCCTTGGCGGCAACGGGTGCGCACGGCTGCGCACCCAGGTCTTGTCTCAGTTTTCCTGCCAGCGCCGCAGCGGCGCATCGGCAGGTCAGCTATCAGTTGGCGGCAACCTGGTAGGACTGCGGCGTGCCCGCATATTCCTCGATCGCGCCTTGCAGCCAGGCGTCATACTGTTCCTGGGTCACGACCTTGACGGTGATCGGCATATAGGCGTGGTCCTTGCCGCACAGCTCGGAGCACTGACCGAAATAGATGCCTTCCATACCTTCGTCGACGTTGAACCACAGTTCCGCCAGACGACCCGGAACGCCATCCTGCTTCACGCCAAAGGCGGGCATTGCCCAGGAGTGGATCACATCTGCCGCGGTCACCTGCATCACCACGGTCTTGCCCGAGGGCACAACGACGGCGGTGTCGGTGGCCAGCAGCCATTCGTCCTCGGAATAGCCGTATTCGGCCAGCTGGTCCTTGGGCAGCAGGAAGCTCTCGAAACCGAACTCGTGGTCGGTGTACTCATAGCCCCAGTACCACTGGTAGCCGGTGACCTTGATGTTGATGTCGGCTTCGGGGATCTCCTGCTGGGCAAACAGCTGCGGCAGCGAGAAGGAACCGATGAAAACCAGGATCACGATCGGGATCACGGTCCAGGCGATCTCGATCGGGGTGTGGTGGGTGAAACTGGCCGGCGTCGGGTTGGCGCGGCGGTTGAACCGCAGGATCGCCCAGAGCAGCAGACCCGCCACGAAGACGCAGATTACGGTGATAATCACCAGGATCATGGCGTCCAGGCTGCGGATCCCCTCCATCAGCGGGGTGGCTGCTGGCTGAAAGTCCACGCCGCCGTTGACCGGCTTGCCAATGGTCCTCAGCCCTTCCTGCGCCAGTGCGGGAAGGCTGGAAAGGCCGGTGAAAAGGGCCGAAAGCGTCAAAGCGTTTTTCATATCTCTACCTGATCGGTTGATCGCGTTGTTCCTGCGGCGGCTTGCGCGTTCGGAATCGTTGATTCCAGAAAACGCACCTGCCCCGTTGTCTTTGACGCCGCTTAAAATCATATTCGGGGCAACAGATAAAGAGGCAGGCAAGCGTCAAACCGTCGCTTTCTTGATTTAGATCAAAAAAACCGAGGACCGTGCCATGGTAACCCCCGCCTTTCGCCCGTTTGAAACCACGCTGCCCGAAGCCGAGGCGCTGACGGTGCTGCGCGATGCGCTGAACGGGGCCGACGACGGCGAGATCTTTGCCGAGCGGCGCAAATCCGAGGCACTGTCGTTTGATGACGGGCGTCTGCGCAGCGCCAGCTATGACGCATCCGAAGGATTCGGCCTGCGGGCGGTGAACGGCGATGTGGCGGGGTACGCCCATTCCACCGATGTCTCCATTGCCTCGCTGAAGCGCGCAGCGGAGACCGCCAGGCTGGCCGTGGGCGACGGCGGCGGCACCTACGCTGACGCACCGCAGGCCACCAACAAGAAGCTTTACGCGGATTCCGACCCGATCAGCGCCATGCCATTTCCGGTGAAGGTGGAAACGCTGCGCGAAATCGATGCCTTCGCCCGCGATCTGGACAGCCGCGTGGTGCAGGTCTCCGCCTCGCTGGCGGCGTCCCTGCAAGAGATTGAGATCCTGCGCGCTGACGGCGTGCGGGTGCGCGACACCCGTCCGATGGCGCGGCTCAACGTGTCGGTGATCGCCGAGAAGGACGGCCGCCGCGAAAGCGGGTCTGCCGGCGGCGGCGGGCGGCTGGGGCTGGACGGGCTGGTGGATCCGGCCCACTGGCAGACCCAGGTCCGCGAAGCATTGCGCATTGCGTTGGTGAACCTTGATGCCGAACCGGCGCCCGCGGGCGAAATGGACGTCGTGCTTGGCCCCGGCTGGCCCGGCATCCTGCTGCACGAGGCAATTGGCCACGGGCTGGAGGGCGACTTCAACCGCAAGGGCTCGTCCGCCTTTGCCGGGCTGATGGGCCAGCAGATCGCGGCCAAAGGGGTGACCGTGCTGGATGACGGCACCATCCCGAACCGGCGCGGCTCCATCACCGTGGATGACGAGGGTACGCCCAGCCAGAAAACCACGCTGATCGAGGACGGCGTGCTGGTCGGCTTCATGCAGGACCGCCAGAATGCGCGGCTGATGGGTGTCGCCCCCACCGGCAACGGGCGGCGGCAGAGCTACGCCCATGCGCCGATGCCGCGGATGACCAACACCTACATGCTGGGCGGCGAGGCCGATCCCGGAGATCTGGTGGCAGGGATCAAGGATGGGATCTGGGCGGTGGGGTTCGGCGGTGGCCAGGTTGATATCACCAATGGCAAGTTCGTGTTCTCGTGCACAGAAGCCTACCGGGTCAAGGACGGCAAGGTCGGCGCCCCGGTGAAGGGTGCCACGCTGATTGGCGATGGCGCCACCGCGCTGAAGCAGATTCGCGGCCTCGGCAACGACATGGCGCTGGATCCGGGTATGGGCAACTGCGGCAAGGCAGGCCAATGGGTGCCCGTGGGCGTCGGCCAGCCCTCGGTCCTGATGGGCGGGCTGACGGTGGGCGGATCCGCCGCCTGAACCTCCGCAAAAGCCTCGTAAAACCAGCGAAGGCCTCCATAAAACAGCCCCAAACACCGCCCCGCCAGCCACGACCGCGGGGCGGAAATCCTTTGAAGATCACCGCTCTCGGCCGCATCCGCACGGGTTTTTACAATCGCTATCGAGACTTAGGAAAATTTTCCGGGAATTCGTAAAAATTGCCGCGGCGTTCACCTCCTGTTAACCGGTTGAAGGTTAATTCTGGTTCTGCAAACAGGCGGAGCGACGGATGACCGGAGAAGCACATTCTTCCACTCACCCCCCACTCCCACCCACCACGGAAGACGCCCGGTATTCACAGCTTCGTCTGTTGCGCTCCAAGCGGGTCGGCCCGGTGACCTACCATCGGCTGCTCGCTCAATTTGGTTCAGCGCAGAATGCGCTGGATGCGTTGCCTGAAATGGCACGTTCCGCAGGTATCAAAGGGTATGAAACATGCCCTGCCAAGGCGGTGGACGCCGAAATCAAGCTCGCAAAAGCCGCCAAAGCGCGGCTTTTGTGCTATTCGGATCCGGACTATCCCAAGCTGCTGAAAGAACTGAAGGATGCGCCGCCCCTGCTGTGGGCCATCGGCGACCTGTCGCTGCTGAACCGGCCCCTGATTTCCATCGTCGGCGCCCGCAACGCTTCGTCCCTGGGGCGGCGCATGACCCGCGCGCTGGCGCAGAATCTAGGTGCCGCGGGGTATGTCGTGGTCTCGGGCCTGGCGCGCGGCATTGACACGGCCGCGCATGAGGCCACGCTGACCAGCGGCACCATCGCGGTGCAGGCGGGCGGCGTCGATGTCATCTACCCGGCCGAAAACACCCGGCTCGCCGGTGCCATTGCCGAAAGCGGATTGCGTTTGTCCGAACAACCCATGGGGCTGACACCGCAGGCCCGCGACTTCCCCAAGCGCAACCGGATCATCGCAGGCCTTGCACGCGCTGTGGTGGTGGTGGAGGCCGCCGCCAGATCCGGCACCCTGATAACCGCGCAGGATGCGCTGGATCTGGGCCGCGAGGTGCTGGCGGTGCCCGGTCACCCCTTCGATGCGCGCAGCTCCGGCTGCAACCGGCTGATCCGCGACGGCGCGGTGCTGGTGCGCAGCGCGGCTGATGTCATCGAAGCCCTGCCACCGCTGGACCCGGCTGGCAGCCCTGCGCCGCGCGCGCCTGCCGCGCCGCCCGTCAGCCTGCAACAGGCCATGGCAGAGCTGCCACCTGCCCCGCCGCAGCGGCGCAGCCTGGCCGAAACCCATGCCCTGCATCAGCAGATCCTCAGTCGTCTTGGCCCCTCGCCCACCTCCGAGGCCGCGTTGATGCGCGATCTGGCCCTGCCGCCGCAAGACCTGGCACCGGCGCTCACAGATCTTGAACTCGACGGCCGCATCCAGCGCCAGCCCGGTGGGCTGTTGTCCAGAAACCTGCCCGACAACACCGGCGATACCGGGTGATTGCAGACCACCCCACTGCGTGCTGACCACAGCCGGTGCCGCCCCGTCCATGGCCCCGCCTGCCCCGCGCGTGCGTTTCTGACTTTTGGGTGTCGCTCGGACCAAATCCTGACCCAAACCGGAGCTGGGCACCGCCGAAACAGGGCCGTTACAAGGCTGATACGGGGCCGCAGATTGACATTCTCCCCTTGCACCCCACATGTTGCCCGGCCATAGAACCCGCAGTAGCGGTCCGAAGAGGTTAGAGAATTAATGCCAGTTGTCGTCGTCGAATCCCCGGCCAAGGCCAAAACGATCAATAAATATCTTGGTCCCGACTATACGGTTCTGGCGTCCTACGGCCACGTGCGCGACCTGCCAGCCAAGAACGGCTCAGTCGACACCGAGGCCGATTTCGACATGACCTGGGAGGTCGCAAATGATTCCCGCAAGCACGTCAAGGCCATCGCCGACGCGCTGAAAGAGGACAACGCGCTGATTCTCGCAACCGACCCCGATCGCGAGGGCGAGGCGATCAGCTGGCACCTGCAAGAGGCGCTGACCAAGCGGCGGTCCATCAAGAAGGACACACCCGTCAGCCGGGTGACCTTCAACGCCATCACCAAGGAAGCCGTGACCGAGGCGATGCAGAACCCACGTCAGGTCGACATGCCGCTGGTCGAGGCCTATCTGGCGCGGCGCGCGCTGGACTATCTGGTAGGCTTCAACCTGTCCCCGGTGCTGTGGCGCAAACTGCCCGGTGCGCGTTCCGCTGGCCGCGTGCAATCCGTTTGCCTGCGCCTGATCGTTGAGCGCGAGATGGAGATCGAGGCCTTCAACCCCCAGGAATACTGGTCGGTACGCGCCCAGCTGGCGACTCCGCGCGGCCAAGAGCTGGAGGCACGGCTGACCGTTCTGGGCGGCGACAAGCTGGACAAGTACAGCTTGAAAAATTCCACCGCTGCCGAACTGGCCGTGCAGGCCGTTGCCTCGCGCCAGCTGTCGGTTCTGTCGGTCGAGGCCAAGCCCGCCGCCCGCAACCCGTCCGCCCCCTTCATGACCTCCACCCTGCAACAGGAGGCCAGCCGCAAATTCGGCATGGGCGCGCGCCAGACCATGAACACCGCCCAGCGTCTCTATGAGGCCGGGTTGATCACCTATATGCGGACCGATGGTATTGACATGGCCCCTGAGGCTGTCGAAGCCGCCCGCGCCGAGATCGAAAAACGCTATGGCGCCGAATACGTGCCTGCCAAGCCGCGGATCTACAAGAATAAAGCCAAGAACGCCCAGGAAGCGCACGAATGTATCCGCCCGACGGATATGAGCCGCGATGCCGCCAGCCTGAAGGTCTCCGAGGACGACCAGCGCAAGCTGTATGACCTGATCTGGAAACGGACCCTGTCCTGTCAGATGGAAGGCGCGCGACTGGAGCGTACCACCGTCGACATCGGGTCGGACGACCGCCAGGTGGTGCTGCGCGCCACCGGTCAGGTGATGCTGTTTGACGGCTTCATGCGGGTCTATGAGGAAGGCCGCGACGATGTCGCTGACGAGGACGACAAACGCCTGCCGCAGGTCATGGAAGGCGAGGCGCTGAAGTTTGCCTCCTCGCTGGCGGCGCAGGCCGAAAAAGCGGGCAAGGACGCCTCCGTGCTGTCGGACAACACCGCGGTTCTGGCCTTGCAGCACCACACCCAGCCGCCGCCGCGTTACACCGAGGCAACGCTGGTCAAACGCATGGAAGAGCTGGGCATCGGCCGCCCGTCGACCTATGCGAGCGTGATCACCACGATCCAGGACCGCGAATATGTCCGCAAGGACAAGAACCGCCTGTTCCCCGAGGACAAGGGCCGGATCGTCACCATCTTCCTGTTGAACTTCTTCCGTAAATACGTCGGCTACGAATTCACCGCCAACCTCGAAGAAGAGCTGGATGACGTCAGCGCGGGCCAGCGCGACTACAAGGATTTGCTGAGCAAATTCTGGCGCGATTTCTCCGCTGCGATCTCTGAGACCTCAGAGCTGCGCATCACCGAGGTGTTGGATGTCTTGGACGACGCCTTGGCGCCGCAATTGTATCCGCCCCGTGAAGACGGCACCGATCCGCGCGTTTGCCCGAAATGCGGCGCCGGCCAGCTGCATCTGAAAACCTCGCGCACCGGCGGCTTTGTCGGCTGCGGCAACTACCCGGAATGCAACTACACCCGCCCAATCTCCGGCGAGGGTGCGGAAGGCTATGAACGGGTGTTGGGCGAAGATGACGGCGACGAGATCCACCTGAAATCCGGCCGCTTTGGCCCCTATGTGCAACGGGGGGAGCCGACGCCCGAGAACAAGAAGCCGCCGCGCTCCTCGCTGCCCAAACAGGGCAAGGACTACCTGCCCGGTTGGGGTCCGAACGAGATCACGCTGGAGCAAGCGGTCACTCTGCTGACACTGCCGCGCGAAATCGGCCAACACCCGGATGGTGGCGTGATCCAGTCCAATCTGGGCCGCTTTGGCCCCTATATCGCACACCAGCGCCCCGACGAGGAAAAGCCGGTCTATGCGAACCTCAAGGAAACACTGGACGTTTTCGAGATCGGCATGAACCGCGCGGTTGAAATGCTGGCCGAAAAACGCGCCAACCCCGGACGTGGCCGCCGTGCGGCCGCCAAACCGCTGAAGGAACTGGGCGAGCACCCTGAGGGCGGCGGCGCCATCAGCATCATGGACGGACGCTACGGACCTTATGTCAAATGGGAAAAGGTGAACGCCACACTGCCCAAGGACGTCGAGCCCAAGGATGTGACCCTCGACATGGCCGTGCAGCTGATTGCCGAAAAATCCGGCAAGGGCGGCAAGAAAAAGGCCGCGCCCAAGAAGAAAGCTGCCCCCAAGAAGAAAGCTGCCCCAAAGAAAAAGACCGCGGCCAAGAAGGACGCGGACTAAACCAGCACAGGCCGGGGGCGGCGCCCCCGGTCATGCTCCGCTGCGGGGGCCTGGCTCTCCGTAGAAATACCTGTTTCTCTCCGTATCGTTGACTTGCCGCTGTCCCGGCGTCAGAACAGCATCCAAACGGTAGTTGTTGGGAGAACTCCATGAAAAAGGTTTACGCCAACGCCGCCGAAGCGCTCGACGGGTTGCTTCATGACGGCATGTTCATCGCGGCAGGGGGCTTTGGCCTCTGCGGCATTCCGGAGCTTCTGCTGGAGGCCATCAAGGACGCGGGCACCAAGGATCTGACCTTTGCCTCCAACAATGCTGGCGTTGATGATTTTGGCATCGGTATCCTGTTGCAAACCAAGCAGGTCAAGAAAATGATCTCCTCCTACGTGGGGGAAAACGCCGAATTCATGCGCCAGTACCTCAGCGGCGAGCTGGAGCTGGAATTCAACCCGCAAGGCACCTTGGCCGAGCGTATGCGCGCAGGCGGCGCGGGCATTCCCGGCTTCTTCACCAAGACAGGCGTGGGCACCGTGATTGCCGAGGGCAAGCTGGAGAAGCAATTCCCCACCGGCGAAGACGGCGCCATGGAAGACTACATCATGGAAGAGGGCATCTTTGCCGATCTGGCCATCGTCAAGGCCTGGAAGGCGGATGAGACTGGCAACCTGGTGTTCCGCAAGACCGCCCGCAACTTCAACGCGCCCGCCGCCACCTGCGGCAAAGTCTGTGTCGTCGAGGTGGAGGAAATCGTGCCGACCGGGTCTCTGGATCCCGACTCGATCCACCTGCCCGGCATCTATGTGCACCGGATCATTCAGGGCACGCATGAGAAACGCATCGAACAGCGCACCGTGCGCAAGCGGGAGGAAGCATAATGGCTTGGGATCGCAATCAGATGGCGGCACGCGCCGCCCAGGAACTGCAGGACGGCTGGTATGTAAACCTCGGCATCGGCATCCCGACGCTGGTGTCCAACTACATCCCCGAGGGTGTCGAGGTAACACTGCAATCGGAAAACGGCATGTTGGGCATGGGCCCCTTCCCGCTTGAAGGCGACGAAGACCCGGATCTGATCAACGCGGGCAAGCAGACCATCACTGAGCTGCCGCAGACCGCCTATTTCGATTCCGCGCAGTCGTTTGCGATGATCCGCGGCGGCAAGATCGCCATGGCGATCCTGGGCGCGATGGAAGTGGCCGAGAACGGCGACCTCGCCAACTGGATGATCCCCGGCAAGCTGGTCAAGGGCATGGGCGGTGCCATGGACCTTGTGGCAGGCGTCCGCCGCGTGGTTGTGGTGATGGATCACGCCAACAAGCATGGCCAGTCCAAGATTCTGAAGGAGTGCACCCTGCCGCTGACCGGCAAGGGCGTGGTGGACCGCATCATCACCAACCTAGGCGTGCTGGACGTGGTTGAAGGCGGCCTGAAAATCGTTGAATGCGCGGAAGGCGTCAGCGAAGACGAGCTGCGTGCTGCGACCGAAGCAACGATCGTCGACTGATCTGCATCCACATCACCGTCCAAGGCCCGCCAGTTCCCTGGCGGGCCTTTCTCGTGTTTTATACGCCTGTGGCTGATGCCGGGCGTTCCTGTGGCCGCAGCGTGTGCCACACGGCGCCCTGCGGCGGGTTGATGATTTCGTACATGAACACCCGTTTGTCGTGCCAGTTCACCACCCGTTCCTCGCCATTTTCGAACGCCACCACGCAATAACTTCCATCGGCGGGATCACAGCTGTCCCGCCCCATCACGCTGACGATGACCGGGTCCACCAGGTGGCGGCTGACCAGCACCTGCGCCTTCACCATCTTGCCGGACAGATACAGCCCGCCCGCAAACAGCCCCACCGCCAGCAGGATAAACCCCGGGCCGGACAGGTTTCTGAATGGTGAAGCCTTGGCCAGGCCCGGCGCAAAGGCCACGAACACCAGCCGTCCGAAAAAGCCCACAAATGCAATCACCCCGATCAGGACAAAATTGCCCGTCACCTGCTGTGACCCAGCCGCCACCGCCGAGGGGTCGAATCCAAAGTCCAAAACGTATCTCCAAAATCTGAAAAGTCGGAAATAACGGCTGAAAATCAGTTCAGTGCGGCGAAACTTTGACGACCGGCCGCCGCTCGCGTCAAACTCTCGCAAATTTAAGGCCGGGGGCGGCACGCAGTCGACCCAGCCCCAGGCTAGCGCAGGAGCGACACGCCCATCGCGGGGGCCATGGCGCCGCCCTGCGCACGCGGCAAGGTCACAGGCAGCAACACCGCACCTGCCAATAACGCCGCACAGGCGGCCATCAGAATATCGCGCTTCATTATATACCTTTCCGGCTTAGCTCTGATCCGTCGGGACCCGGGGATCGCTCAGGCTCGGCCGCCAAGAACCCCAGGCGCGCGGCAGATGCCGTTGGGCGACGTGCCGTCAGCAGGGACGCTCAACGCCGCAGCGATGCAGGATGCCAGGACAATTGGCCCAAGGGGCCACGCCATCGGATGGAACAGTCGTTTCATGCCAGTTTCCTCACTCGTCAATATGTACCGACCTGTAAATGATGCCGTATATGTGTACCGATCTGTACACTAAAGCAAGGCAAATTTATCGCCCTTGGACGACCCGGTCCGCTATCCAAGGCTACGCAATTGCAAAGGCGCAATATTTTCTAGCGGGTTTTCGTTCGGCCAGATCGGGAGTATGTACAGATCAGTACACAAAAGGACGAATCATGCGCCCGAACAAACGCGACGAACTGGTCCGCAGAGCGTTGGACGTGTTCTATGCCCGCGGCTTTCACGCCACCGGCATGGACACGCTGGTCAAGGAGACCGGCGTCTCCAAAACCTCCATGTACAAGCATTTCCGCACCAAAGACGATCTGATCGTGGCGGTGCTGCGCTTGCGGGACGAGGATTTCCGCACTTGGCTCTACCGCCGCATGGCGGAACTGGCCGACACGCCCCGTGGGCAGCTGCTGGCAATGTTCACTGCCCTGGCGGAATGGTTCGACAAGCCCGAATTCGCAGGCTGCATGTTCGTCAAGGCCAGCGCCGAGTTCCAGGATCACAGCCACCCCGTGTACCGGCAATCTACGGAACACAAACAGCTTATCCTGCGCCATCTTGCGGGGCTGGCCGAACAGGCCGGGGCGGCAGATGCCGCGGCGCTGGCGCGACAGCTCCTGACGTTGAAGGAAGGGGCCATTGTCCTTGCCGCCATGTCCGTGTGCCCGGATCCCGCATCGGACGCACTGGCCACAGCGCGGCTGCTGCTGCAGACGCAGCTTCCCGAGGTCTGACCGCGAGCTATGGCCCCAGCCGGAAGACACAGCCGTCCGACAGCAGCTCGGGCGGGGTCATGCACAGTCCCCTTGCCACCTGATAGGCCGCCAGAACCTTGGGCACATAGTCCAGCGTCTCTGCATAGGGGGGCACACCCTCATGGTCGCGCACCGCCCCCTCGCCCGCGTTGTAGCCGGCCAGCACCAGAATCGGGTCGCCCTCGAACCGGCCCATCAGCCAGTCCAGGTACTTGATGCCGCCCGCGATGTTCTGCTGCGCCTCCAGGGCATCGCCGACACCAAAGCGCGCTGCGGTATCTGGCATCAGCTGCATCAGCCCCTGCGCCCCGGCCGAGCTGACGGCATCCGTGCGGCCCGCCGATTCCACCGCGATCACCGCCAGCACCAATGCCGGGGACACTTTCGTACCCGCGCTGTAGGTCAGGATTGGCACCGCATGGGCCTGGGCGATCTCCTGCATCAGTTGCAAGCGCGGTGCGGCCAATCCCTGGCCCGCATTCAGCGCCATCAGCGCCTGCTCCAACCGGCCCCGCCCGGCATCAGCGGCCTCCACCTTATCCCAAAACCAGCCGTACCGCCCCGGCCTTGCCGCTGCCACCGCCGCCGGTTTCTCTGCCTGCGCCGCGGCCTGTTCAGCAGCCTTGGCGGCGGCCTGTGCTGCCGGGTCGATCTGCACGGTGATACGTTTGCCGCCGCCCGCCTTGGGCGGTTTGATCCGCTTGGCCTCGAAAGTGGGAAAGGGTTGCGGCTGCACCGCCTGCGCCGCAGCCACCAGCGGCGCAAGACAGGCAGCAAGGGTCAGCACAAGAACGGGAGACGACATGGCAGGGCCTGATTGCACGGGGTTTGACGGCAGAGTCGGCAACTTGGCACCGCAACACCAGTCCTTGTGCCCCGAAATCTGGCGCAATCGCCACATTTGCGGCCCGATGACACCGAAATACCACGGGGGCGCAGCGCTTAACGAAAATTTAATGCCCCAGAATCCGTGCGTTACCCGATCGCTTGCCAAAAAGTTAAAATAGGGCCGCCATTTTCGGATTTCAGCCCAAATCCTGCCATTCTGGGCTGGCTATATGGGTTCATCCAAGCCGGACAGTGGTCAAGCAGGTGAGAGAGCGGACCCTGGCGAGATGGCGGGATGGACCAATTCAGTGATCCTTTGGAGGGACCAACCATGATCAAGTTTTTCAAGAATTTCCGCAAAGACGACTCCGGCGCCGTGACTGTTGACTGGGTCGTGCTGACCGCAGCCGTGGCCGCTCTGGGTGGCGTCGTCTACACCGCCGTGCAGGACGGTGCATCCGACCTGGCCAGCGACACCGGCTCCTTCCTGGCCACCAAGACGCCGACCTGATCGCCGCACGTTGCGCGCCTATCCGCTTTGCAAGGCCGTCCCCCTGGGGGCGGCCTTCTTCGGTGGAACCGCAACCGCACCCCGTCGCCCCAGATTGCGGAAAACAGATCCTTAAAATTGGTAAGGAGTTTTTTACTTTTGGGCATAACCCACAGGATTGCGCCCCATTAACGCCCCATTCACATAGCTTAATGGACCCATCCCCAGACGGGACGATCAGAAGGAGAGAGCTGATCGGCATAGCCTGGCGGGGCACATGACACCACATTCGTTTCCTTTGGAGGGACCAACCATGATCAAGTTTTTCAAGAATTTCCGCAAAGACGACTCCGGCGCCGTGACCGTTGACTGGGTTGTGCTGACCGCAGCCGTAGCTGCTCTGGGCGGCGTCGTCTACACCGCCGTGCAGGACGGTGCATCCGACCTGGCCAGCGACACCGGCTCCTTCCTGGCCACCAAGACGCCGACCTGATCGCCGCGCGACACGCATCGGCGGCGCCACACGTAACCGGCGCCGCCCCTGCCCTGATCGTTCCCAAGGCAGCGAGGTTCGGAACATGAACAAACTTTGGTCTTACATCGCAGAGGACGACGGTGCCATCACCGTCGACTGGGTTATCCTCTGTGCTGCCGCCATCGGGCTCGCCGTGCTGATTGCCGGTGCCACCCAGGACGGTGCGTTTGGCCTGGCCCAGGGGCTGGCAACCTTCATGAGCAACTGGAACTTCGGCTAAGGCAGCGTTGCGCTGCCCGTGCCCACTCCACCACCCCATGACATCGCCGCACCCGCGATGGCATGCCGACGCCCTGGCCTGGTCCGGGCTGTCGGCAGGCGCTTGTTCGCGGGTTCGGCACGTTGAGGAAAGGTAACACAATGCGTGCAGTTTTCGGACTGGTCCTGATTGTCGGCGTGGCCCTGGCGGGCGGTGCCGTGATGATGGCAAAGAATTACATCGCCGCCTATCAGAACGAGCTTGCGCGCGAGCGGGCGGCCCGCGCCGAAACGGTGCCGACCGTGGACGTCTTTGTCGCCACCAAGCCGCTGAAATACGGCGAACGCCTGTCCAAGGACGCGGTGCGCGCGGTGCGTTGGCCGCAAAATGCCATCCCCGAGGGCGCCTTTACCGAACTGGACGCGCTGTTCCCGCCGCACGAGGGCGACGATCTGCGCGTGGTTCTGCGCGCGATGGAAAAGGATGAGGCGATCCTGGCCGTCAAGGTCACCGACCCCGGCAAGGACGCAGGCATCACCTCGCGGCTGCAACGCGGCATGCGCGCCTTTGCGATCAAGGTGGATGTGTCCTCCGGCGTGTCGGGCTTTCTGCGCCCCGGCGATAAGGTCGATGTGTACTGGACCGGCATGATGCCCGGCAGCGGCGGCGCCCATGGCGAGGTCACCCGCCTCATTGAGACAAACGTCGAACTGGTCGCCGTGGACCAGAGTGCGGGCGGCGACATCAACGAGGCAATCATTGCCCGCACGGTCACCGTGGCCGCCCATCCGCGTCAGGTGGCTGCGCTGGCCCAGGCGCAAACCACCGGCCGGTTGTCGCTGGCCCTGGTCGGCGCCGGGGACGACACCATCGCCTCGGTGGTCGAGGTCGACCAGCGGACGCTGCTGGGTCTGGGCGCCCTGGAAGCGCCGCAGGAAGTGGAGCAGGAGAAAGTCTGCACCATCCGCACCCGCCGTGGTGCCGAAGTGGTGGAGATCCCGATCCCCTGCACCAACTAGGGCGCTACGCGGAAACGTCGCGCCCTCAGCCGAATAACGCGCGCGGCCACCATCCCTTCGTGGGGTGGTGGCCGCTTGGCGTGTTGCCCGGTCCACACAATGCAGCGACGACGAGAACCCCTGCGAAACCATTGATTCTTGCAAAAATTCACCATCTGCACCACAGTGCCCAAAACAGCGGGCAAAAAGACCCGGATTTTGAGGCGTGATCGGAAAGGCAGGTCACATGAGATTTAAGAGGTTCGTGGCGGCAGCCCTAGTGGGGCTTTCGCTTGCTGGCATTCCGTCGGTCGATGGGGCCGAGGCCCAGTCCCTGCGGGTGGTGAAACGCGGCACGGCGTCGACGCTGGACGTGCCGATGAACCGTGCCGTCGTCGTCGAAAGCGAAACCCCCTTTGCGGAACTCAGCATCGCCAATCCGGGCATTGCCGACATTTCCTCCCTGTCGGATCGCACCATCTATGTTTTGGGCAAATCGCCGGGTCTGACCACGCTGACATTGCTGGACGGCTCTGGCCGACTGATCACCAACGTGGATGTTCGCGTGGCCGCCGATGTCACCGAATTCAAGCAACGCCTGCGCCAGATCCTGCCAAACGAGAAAATCGAGGTCCGTACCGCCAATGACGGCATCGTGCTGTCCGGCACCGTGTCCAGCGCGGCACGGCTGCAACGCGCGCTCGACCTTGCCGAACGCTACGCGCCGGAGCGGGTCAGCAATCTGATGTCGGTGGGCGGCGTGCAGCAGGTCATGCTCAAGGTGCGCTTCGCCGAGATGCAACGCTCGGTTTCCAAGTCGCTCAGTGCTTCGCTGGGCTTCAGCGGCGGCACCAGCACGGGCCGTGTGGGCGGCACCAACACGCTGAACAACGCAGGATCGCTGGCCAATTCTCTGGCTGGCAACATTCCGGCGGCCAATGAAAACGCCGGCGCCTTCCTGTTCGGTTTCAATGCTGGCGCGGTGCAGGTCAGCCTGCTGCTGGAAGCGCTGGAGCAAAAGGGCGTCGTGCGCACGCTGGCCGAACCCAACCTGTCGGCCCTGTCGGGCCAAGAGGCCAAATTCCTGGCCGGCGGCGAATACCCGGTGCCCGTGGCCCAGGAAGATGGCGTCATCACCATCGAATTCAAACCGTTCGGGATTGAGCTGAACTTCATCCCGCGGGTGATCGACGGCGACCTCATCAATCTGGAACTGAATGCAGCCGTGTCGGCCATCGACCCTTCCAACTCGCTGGAGCTCAGCGGGCTGACGATTGATGCCTTCTCGCGGCGCGAGACCTCCACCACCGTTGAAATGCGCGACGGCGAGAGCTTTGCCATTGCCGGTCTGATCCGGGACGAGTTCCTCGACAATTCCTCGCAGCTGCCCTGGCTGGGCGATGTACCCGTACTGGGCGCATTGTTCCGCAGCGCCGACTACCAGCGCGAACAGACCGAACTGGTCATCATTGTCAGCGCCCATCTGGTCACCCCGACCCGCGGCGAGGCGCTGACCCTGCCAACCGATCGGGTGGCACCGCCCAGCGAAAAAGACCTGTTCCTCTTCGGACGCACCTCGCGCACCAAGAGCGGCCCGGCGGCCGAAGTCGCCAAGCAGGATTTCAACGGCTCTTACGGCTACGTGCTGGACTGATAGGGAGTGGCACAGATGATCAGAACCGCTGCAATTCTGGGGCTGCTGCTGACCGCCGCTGCCTGCGAACGCGAAGCCGGGCGCGAGTTGAACCGCAAGGGCACCTTTGGCGAAGCTACCCTGAACAATTCGGCGGTGATGCGTGGCCAGCGCGACTATGCCATCCAGCTGGCTGGCCGTTTCGCCAAGGAAGTGCCGACAACCATCACGTTTGATTTCGACAGCGCCCGTCTGGATGCGACGGCCCGCACGGTTCTTGACCAGCAGGCCCGTTGGATCAGACAGTTCCCCGAGGTGCGTTTCCGCGTGTTCGGGCACACCGACGCCGTTGGCAGCAACGCCTACAACAAATCGCTGGGTCTGCGGCGGGCACGCGCGGCGGTGAACTATCTGGTGTCGCGCGGCATCAGCCGCAGTCGGCTGGAGGCCGTGGTGTCCTATGGTGAAACCCAGCCGCTGATCCCCACTCCGCAGCGCGAACGCCGCAACCGCCGCACCGTGACCGAAGTTAGCGGCTTCCTCAAGCGCCATCCTTCGGTGCTGGACGGCAAATATGCCCAGATCGTCTATCGCGAATACCTCGAAAGCGCGATTCCCGGCACCACGCTGACAGAGCAGAAATCGCTCGAACGCGCGCTGGAGTAACCCCGCCTGCGGCCTATCGGTCGTCGACGAGTTGTTAACATTCCCCAGATTTGGGGCTTTTTGGCCCCAAATTCGCCCAGATTGCCATCGACATTGTTTGCAAGAGGCAGAGTGTGCCCATGGCGCGCTCTGCCCATGTGAACAAGGAATACGGCAATGAGTGGAACGCCCCAAACAGAGACCCCGGCAATTGTCGCCTGCACCATCAGCCGCGATGTGCAGACCTTTGATTTGTTGATCGAGGACATGGAGGCCGCTCTGGGAGAGGCCTGGGGGGATCTGGGATTTTCCGAAGCACTGACCTTCTTCAACCAGCCCGAGGCCGAGGCGCTGCAATTCGTCGCCCTGGCCATCGACAGCGCCGACGAGAGTGATCTGCCGATGATGGGCGAGATCATCACCCAGGCCAAAACCCGTGGCATCAAGGTGATCCTGATCGCCGAAGACGTGACCCCGGCGGCCCTGCACACGTTGTTGCGCCAGGGCGCGGACGAATTCGTTCCCTACCCGCTGCCCGAGCAGGAACTTCAGGCCGCCATCGACCGGCTTAAGGCGCCAGAGCCCGAGGTCGCCCCCAACCCGCATCAGCTGCATTCCGGCAGCCAGCGTGAGGGCGCGGTGATCGTCTGTCACGGGCTGGCCGGCGGCACCGGCTCCACCACGATGGCGGTGAACCTCGCATGGGAGCTGGCGGCGCTCAGCCAACGAGACGACCCCTCTGTCTGCCTGCTGGACTTCGATCTCCAGCATGGATCGGTCTCCACCTATCTGGACCTGCCCCGGCGCGAAGCGGTGATGGAAATGCTCAGCGAAACCGAAAGCATGGACGAAGACCTGTTCGGCCAGGCGCTGCTGTCGTTCCGCGAGAAGCTTCAGGTGCTGACCGCCCCGGCGGAACTGGTGCCGCTGGACCTGCTAACGCCCGAGGACATCACCAGCGTGATCGAAATGGCCCGCAGCCACTTTGACTTTGTGGTGATCGATATGCCGCACACGCTGGTGCAGTGGTCCGAGACCGTTCTCAGCATGGCGCATGTCTATTTTGCCATGATCGAACTGGACATGCGGTCAGCGCAGAACGCGCTGCGCATGAAGCGAGCGCTGCAATCCGAGGATCTGCCATTTGAAAAGCTGCGTTTTGCTTTGAACAAGGCGCCGAAATTCACCGACCTGACCGGCAAGAGCCGTGTAAAGCGGATGGCGGAATCGCTCGGCATCTCCATTGACCTGCAGCTGCCGGATGGCGGCAAGCCGGTGCTGCAAAGCTGCGACCACGGGCTGCCGCTGGCGCTGTCGGCGGCCAAGAACCCGCTGCGCAAGGAAATCGCCAAGCTCGCGGCCTCGCTGCATGAGCTGGGACAGAGTGAGGCCGAAGCGGCCTGAACGGTACGGATTGGGGGCGAGTGAATGTTTTCGAAGTACAAGAAGCAGCCAGCAAAACCGGCACCGGTGGCCGTGGAACCCGCCACCCCGGCTGCGGCATCCGACAAGCCCGCGGTCAGCCTGCGCCGCCCGGCCCAGCGCAATCCCGCCGAAGCGCAGCCGCAGGACAAGGACCGCAAGCGCAAGGAGCGGCTGAGCGAGATCAAGATCCAGCTGCACCGGGAATTGTTGGAAAACCTCAACCTTGCGGCGCTAGAACGCGCTGGCGAGGCCGAATTGCGTTCGGAAATTGCAACCATCGCCACCGAAATCCTGGCAGAAAAAAGCATCGTCCTCAACCGGGAGGACCGCCAGCAGCTCTACAAGGAGCTGTATGACGAGGTCACCGGCCTCGGCCCGCTGGAGGCGCTGCTGCAAGACGACTCTGTCAGCGACATTCTGGTGAACGGCCCACAGCAGATCTTTGTTGAACGCAGCGGCAAGCTCGAAATCAGCGACATCACGTTCAAGGATGAAAAGCACCTGATGCGGATCATCGACAAGATCGTCTCTGCCGTCGGGCGCCGTGTCGATGAAAGCAACCCTTACGTGGACGCCCGCCTGGCCGATGGGTCGCGCTTCAATGCCATGGTGCCGCCCATCGCGGTGGACGGTTCACTGGTGTCGATCCGGAAGTTCAAAAAAGACAAGCTGGGCATTGATGACCTAGTGAATTTTGGTGCCTTCACCGAGGAAATGGCCGCCTATCTGCAAGCCGCGGTCTCCACCCGGCTGAACGTGATTGTGTCTGGCGGCACCGGTTCGGGTAAAACCACCACGCTAAACGCGCTGTCGAGCTTCATCGACAATGCCGAACGCATCCTGACCATCGAGGACACAGCCGAACTGCAATTGCAACAGACCCATGTGGGCAGGATGGAAAGCCGCCCGCCCAACGTCGAAGGCAAAGGCGAGGTCAGCCCGCGCGACTGTCTGAAGAACGCCCTTCGGATGCGCCCCGACCGCATCATCGTGGGCGAGACCCGCGGCGAGGAAGTCATCGACATGTTGCAGGCGATGAACACCGGCCACGACGGCTCGATGACCACGATCCACGCAAACTCTGCCCGCGACGGGATCTCCCGTCTGGAAAACATGATTGCGATGGCAGGCATCGAAATGCCGATCAAGGCCGTGCGCAGTCAGATCGCCTCAGCGGTGAACCTGATCGTGCAGGCCAGCCGCCTGCAGGACGGCTCGCGCCGGATGACCTCTATCACCGAAATTACGGGCATGGAGGGCGACGTGATCTCGATGCAGGAAATCTTCCGGTTCCAGCGCGTTGGTCTGACCCCCGACAACAAAATCATCGGCCATTTCACCGCCACCGGCGTGCGAAGCCACTATTCCGAACGCTTCCGCCTTTGGGGCTATGATCTGCCTGCCTCGATCTATGAACCCACGGTGATGGAGAAGCGCTGATGCAGCTGAGTGCGGAACCACTGATTTACGGCCTCATCTTCTTTGGCGTGCTGGCCCTGGTCGAGGGCCTGTATCTGTTCACCTTCGGCAAATCCATCAGCCTCAACAGCAAGGTCACCCGTCGGCTGGAGATGATGGAAAAAGGCGGCAACCGCGAACAGGTGCTGGAGCAGCTGCGCAAGGAGCTGGGCCAACACGCCAAGTCGCAATCGATCCCGCTGTACTCGCTGCTGTCGGAACGCGCGCAAAAGGCCGCCATTGCCTTTTCCCCGAAACAGTTGATCCTGATTATGGTCGGGCTCGGCGTTGTGGCGTTTGCCGGGCTGACCATCGGCACCTCGGCCCCCCTGCCCGTGCGGGTGCTGGGCTCCATCATCATCGGGGTCGGCGCGGTGTTCTTCTGGGTCAATAAAAAGGCCGCGAAGCGCATGGCGCTGATCGAAGAACAGCTGCCCGACGCGGTGGAACTGATGGTGCGCTCCCTGCGCGTCGGCCATCCGTTTTCCTCTGCCGTGCAGATCGTCGCCAACGAGGTCGAGGACCCGCTGGCCACCGAATTTGGCATCATCGCTGACGAGTGCGCCTATGGTCGCGATGTGGGCGAGGCGCTGAAGGAGATGGCGGAACGGCTGGACATGCAGGACATGCGCTTCCTCGCAGTGGCGGTGAGCATCCAGCAGCAATCCGGCGGCAACCTGGCCGAGGTTCTGGCCGGGTTGGCCAAGGTGATCCGATCCCGCTTTCGCCTGTTTCGCCGGGTCAAGGCGATCACCGCAGAGGCGCAATGGTCGGGCAAGTTCCTGTCGGGTTTTCCGCTGTTCTGCCTGATCGCAATCCTGGTCAAGGATCCCGGTTATTATGACGGCGTGCTGGATCATCCCTGGTTCATTCCCGCCTGTTTTGCGGTTGGGCTGATGCTGACCGCCAATCTGTTCGTCATGCGCATGCTGACCAACATCAAGGTCTGAGGGAGGCGACGATGGAATTCCTGTCCGGCGTCAATGACTATCTGACATCGCAGTTCGGTGAACTCGGCCCGCTGCTGGCCCTCGGCATCGCCGGGCTGTTCATGATCTTGCTGGCGGTGCCGCTGCTGCTGAACCAGCCCGAGGATCCGCTGAAGAAGCTGCAAAAGAACATCGCGCCGGAAACCCGCGCCAAACCGCAGAAGGAACGGCTGCGACAGGCCGACCGCAACGAGCAGCTGCAAAAATTCGCCAACTTCTTGGAACCCCAGAACGCGGATGAGCTGTCGGCGATGGAGCTGAAGCTGCGCCAAGCGGGCTATCACTCCAAGGATTCGGTGCGACTGTTCCACTTTGCCCAATTCGCGCTTGGCCTTCTGGGCCTGGCCGCGGGGTTGTTCTTTGTCTACGTGCTGAAGGCCGACATCGATTACGACAGCCAGCAGATGGCGATCCGCATCATCGGCCCCGGTGCCGTGGGGTACATGCTGCCGAAATACTGGATCACCCGCCGCATCGAGGAGCGCAAGCAGAAGATCACAGAGGGCTTTCCCGACGCGCTCGACATGATGCTGGTCTGCGTCGAGGCGGGGCAGTCGCTGGATCAGGCCATCGTCCGCGTCGCCTCGGAGCTGCACGCCTCCTACCCAGATCTGGCCGAGGAATTTCAGGTGGTCGCCCAGGAGATGAAGGCCGGCAAGGAGAAGGACAAGGTGCTGCGCGACATGGGCACCCGCTGCGGGGTGCAGGATGTCTCCTCTTTCGTGACGGTGATGATCCAATCCGCCAGTTTCGGCACCTCGATCGCCGATGCGCTGCGGGTCTATGCGGGCGAGATGCGCGACAAACGCGTCATGCGCGCCGAAGAGGCCGCAAACAAGTTGCCCGTCAAGATGACCCTTGCCACAATGGGGCTGACCGTGCCGCCGCTGCTGATCATTCTGGTCGGCCCGTCGGTGCAGGGCATCATGAACATGGGCAACGCAGGCAACTGAACAAATGCAAAGAACGGGACGGGCCTTTCCTGTCCGCCGAACCCGTGCCATGGCCGCGGCCGGCGTGATTGCGCTGGTGGCGGCCTGTGCACCGGTCGGCCTGAAACAGGACCGCGGCAGCCCCTGGGCGCCTGGCACCAACCTGCGCGCCGAGGCAGAAGACGGGCTGCTGGTCGGCAACCGGCTGATGGCCGCAGACCAATACGAGCTGGCGCTGGAGGCTTACACCCGCGCCGCGCTCGATCATGGGCTGACGGCGGAAATCCTGTCGGGCATGGGCACCGCGAAACTGGGGCTGCGCCAGTTGGGCCAGGCCGAGGATCTGCTACGCCAGGCGGTCAAGGCGGACCCCACCTGGCCGGAGCCGATGAACAACCTCGGCGTGGTGCTGATGGAACGCGGCAAGACCGCAGAGGCGGTCGGCGTCTTCCAGCGCGCCTATGCGCAGGACAATGGCGAAAGTGACGCAATCCGCGATAATTTGCGCCTGGCCCTCGCAAAGATGGAAAATCCGACGCATACTGCTCCTCAAAATCAAGATTACAGATTGGTGCGGCAGGGGGGCGGAAGCTACCTGATTCGCCAGACACCATGACCGAGGCAGAGCAGTAAAAGGACGCACAAATGCGCCAGCAGTTTATTCTCTCCGCGACCCTGGCCGGGGCGCTGGTCTTGTCGGCCTGCGCGGACAAGGCGGACGAAACCGTCGAACGCGCCTTTCAGGACGTCAATGTCATCGACGAAAGCAACCTCAATGATGTGATGCTGACCGTGGCCGACCCGAATGAGGCGGTCACCTATTTCCAGCGCGCGCTGAAGGACAATCCGGACCGCATCGACCTGCACCGTGGGCTGGCGCATTCGCTGATCCGCGCCAAACGCACCACCGAAGGCGCCGCAGCCTGGAAAAAGGTCGTGGCGATGACGGGCGCCACCAGCGAGGACCGCGTGCAGCTGGCAGGCGCGCTGGTGCGCAGCGGCGACTGGGATGGCGCCAGGGCGCAACTGGATACCGTGCCCCCCACCCATGAAACTTACGAACGCTACCGGCTCGAGGCCGTGGTGGCCGATGCCGCCCGCGACTGGAAACGCGCCGACAGCTTCTATGAGATTGCCGCCGGGCTGACCACCACGCCAGCCAAGGTTATGAACAACTGGGGCTACTCCAAGCTGACCCGTGGCGATTTTGCCGATGCCGAACGGCTGTTCGGCGAGGCGATCCGGCAGGACCAGAGCCTGTTCACCGCCAAGAACAACCTGGTGCTGTCGCGCGGTGCGCAGCGTAACTACACCCTGCCGGTGATCCCGATGGATCAGACCGAACGGGCGCTGTTGCTGCACACGCTGGCCCTGTCGGCCGTGAAACAGGGCGATGTCTCAACCGGGGAAAATCTCCTGCGCGAAGCCATCGACACCCACCCACAGCATTTCGAGCAGGCCGCCCGTTCGCTGGCCGCATTGGAAAACGGTTGATCCATGCACTTCCCGGCCCATGCCGCGTTGTGGTTCCTGCCGTTTGTGCTGCCCCTGTGCTACGCGGTGGCGCTGACCGACCTGCGCGGCATGCGCATTCCCAACTGGGCGGTTGACAGCCTCGGGGTGATCTTTGTGCTCGGCGGTGCGCTGTTGATGCCCAGCTGGGCCGACTATGGCTGGCAGCTGCTGCACCTGCCCGTGGGCATTGCGCTGGGATTTCTTTTTTACACCGCCGGTGCGGTGGGCGCTGGCGACGCAAAATTCGCGGGCGCAGCCGCCCCCTTCATCGCTCTCGGAGATCTGCGTCTGTTGATGGTGATCTTTGCGGCCGTGCTGCTGGCGGGCTTTGCGGCGCATCGGATCGCCAAGCACACGCGCCTGCGTCAGCTGGCGCCGCATTGGCAAAGCTGGGACACCGGCAAAAGTTTCCCCATGGGCCTGTGCCTCGGCGGGACGCTGGCGCTGTACCTCATCCTCGCCGCGCTGTTTGGCCAGTGAACCGGTTTCGCCTGTGAACCATCCGCTTTCGCGGAAAAGCTTCACCTCTGCCCCGCTGTTGCCACAGTCCTGAATAACCTGTTGCAAACCCCTTTTGCGGGGGAGAACCGGTAGCAGCGACAAGGCAACACCCATGAACATGCAAAACGTCACCGTCACCGCCCCGCCGCCGCCCAAGGGGCTGGAACAGATGCAGCTGCCGCTGGTGATGATGCGTGACATCTTGCTGAAGACCATTTTTCGCAAGAACGTCGAGACCGTCACCGAAATCGCCGCGGCCATCTGCCTGCCCGCCTCGGTCACCCAAGAGCTGGTGGATATGGCCCGGGACCAAAAGCTGTTGCAGGCCACCGGCACGCTGAACGCCAACAGCGGCAACGAAATGGGCTATCAGCTGACGGACGCAGGGAAGGCGCGGGCGCTGGATGCGCTCAGCCAATCCGAGTATTTTGGTGCTATGCCGGTGCCACTGGCGGTCTACCGCGAACAGGTCAAGCGCCAGTCGATCCGAAACATCCAGGTCACCCGCACCCAGCTGACCGGCGCCATGGGGCACCTCGTGCTACCCGACAGCCTGCTGGACCACCTCGGCCCCGCAGTCAGCGCCGGCCGCTCGATCCTGATGTATGGGCCGCCCGGCAACGGGAAGTCCTCGATTTCCAACGGCATTCGCGATGCGCTTGGCGACAACATCTATGTGCCGCGCGCCATCGAATACGCAGGCCAGGTTATCACCGTCTACGACCCGATCGTGCACACCGAGGTCGATCAGGAACCCGACGACCCCAATTCCCTACGCCGCCGCCGCCGTTTTGACGAACGCTACGTGATGTGCCAGCGCCCCACCGTCATCACCGGCGGCGAGCTGTCGCTGGACATGCTGGATCTGGTCTACAACCCCACCGCCCGCACCTATCAGGCGCCGTTGCAGCTGAAATCCACTGGCGGCATCTTCATCGTCGACGACCTTGGCCGCCAGGCCGAACCGCCGCAGGCCCTGGTCAACCGCTGGATCGTACCGCTGGAGGAGAGCAAGGACATCCTGGCCCTGCAATCGGGCGAAAAATTCGAGGTCCCCTTCGACACGCTGGTGATCTTCTCCACCAACTTCCACCCGAATGAGATCTTCGATCAGGCGGCGCTTCGGCGGATCTTCTTCAAGATCAAGATCGACGGGCCGAACCAGGAAAACTACCTCAAGATCTTTGCCATGGTCGCCCGCAAGAAGGGCATGCCCCTGGACGAAACCGCGCTGGTGCATCTGCTGAAGCAGAAATACCCCGAGATCAACAACATCTATTCCAACTACCAGCCGGTGTTCCTGATCGATCAGATGATCGCGATCTGCGACTTCGAGGGCATCCCCTATCAGATGACGCCCGACCTGATCGACCGCGCCTGGGCCAACATGTTCGTCAAGGACGAAACCATCGTGAAATGACGACAGCCCAAAGTTTTTAGAACCTTTGGGCAAAACTTTTTAGCAAAGTTTTGCGGCAGCGCTTACATCTGACAGATGCAAGATTTGCCTCCTGCCCTGCGCGCCTGGTTCGCCGCCAAAGACTGGTCACTTCACCCGCATCAGCAAGCCATGCTGGACCGCGCGGACCGCCCCTGTACCCTGTTGATCGCCCCCACCGGCGGCGGCAAGACCATGGCCGGTTTCCTGCCCACCCTGGCGGAACTGTCCGACGGCCACCATGAGGGGCTGCACACGCTCTACATCTCGCCGCTCAAGGCGCTTGCAGCCGACATCAAACGCAACCTGCGCACCCCGGTTGAGGACATCGGCCTGCCGATCCGCATAGATGACCGCACTGGCGACACCCCCTCCAGCCGAAAACGCCGCCAGCGGGCTGACCCGCCGCATATCCTGCTGACCACACCCGAAAGTCTGGCGCTGCTCACCTCCTACCCGGATGCGGAACGCACTTTTCGCGGGTTGCAACGGGTGGTGGTGGATGAAATTCACGCGCTGGCCGAAAGCAAACGCGGCGATCAGCTGATGCTGGCGCTGGCCCGGCTGCAAACGCTTTGCCCGCACCTGCGCCGTGTCGGCCTCTCGGCCACGGTGGACGACCCACAGGCCATCGCCAGCTACCTCGCCCGCCATCCGGACCCCTGCGAGATCCTGCTGGCCGACCCCGGCCCCGCCCCGAACATCCGTATGCTCGACACCGACGAAGCCCCGCCCTGGGCGGGCGGTGGTGCGGCCCATGCCATTCCGGCAGTCTTGCAGCAGATCAAGGCGCATCGCACCACGCTGATCTTCCATAACACCCGCGCCCAGGCCGAGATTTTCTTCCGCAACCTCTGGCTTGCCAATGACGACGCGCTGCCGATAGGCATTCACCACGGCTCACTTGACCGCACGCAGCGCGAACGCATCGAAGCGGCGATGGTCCGGGGCGAGCTGCGGGCAGTGGTCTGCACCGGCTCGCTCGACCTTGGCATCGACTGGGGCGACGTGGATCTGGTGATCCAGGTCGGCGCACCTAAGAACGTGAAACGCCTGGTGCAGCGTATCGGCCGCGCCAACCACCGCTACAACGCCCCCTCCAAGGCGCTGTTGGTGCCCGCCAACCGATTTGAAGTGGTCGAATGCCGCGCCGCACTGGAGGCGGTGCGCGAAAACGATCTGGACGGCACGCCTCGCGGCCCCGGCCCACGCGACGTGCTCTGCCAGCATATTCTCATCGCCGCCTGTGCGGGCCCGTTCGCGGCATCCGAACTTTATGCGGAGGTCACCAGCACGGGGGCCTATGCCGCGCTGACCCGCGCCGAGTTCGACGCCTGCCTGGACTTCTGTGCCACCGGCGGCTACGCGCTGCGCGCCTATGACCGCTGGCAGCGCCTGCAGCAGCGAACCGACGGACGCTGGCAGCTGCGCGATCCACGCGCCGCTGCCCGCATCCGCATGAACCTCGGCACCATTCAGGACGCGGATCTGATCAACGTTCGCCTGAAGCGCAGCCGCGGCGGCAAGCCGCTGGGCGAAATCGAGGAGGCCTTTGCCGCCACGCTCACCCCCGGCGACACCTTCCTGATCGGCGGCCAGACGGTGCGCTACGAGAACCTGCGCGAGATGACCGTCGAGGTCACCCGCACCGCCGGCAAGAAGCCGAAAATCGCGGTGTTCTCCGGCACCAAATTTGCCACCTCCACCCAGCTTAGCGCCCGCATTCTGGAAATGCTGCAACAGCACAGCTGGCCCGACCTGCCAGCGCACACTGCCGACTGGCTGGCCCTGCAACGCGAGGTCTCCGAACTCCCGCGCGCCGGATCGCTGCTGATCGAGAGCTTCCCCCATCAAGGGCGCGAGCATCTCTGCATCTACGGGTTTGCCGGCCGCAATGCACAGCAGACCCTTGGCCTGTTGCTCACGAAACGGATGGAGGAACTGGGCCTCGACCCCTTGGGGTTTGTCTCGACCGATTACGCCACCCTGATCTGGGGGCTGGAGCAGGTCACCGACCCTGAGCCTCTGTTCGACCCGGCCGCTTTGCGCGACGGGCTGGAGGGCTGGCTGGCTGGCAATGCGGTGATGAAACGCGCCTTTCGCGGCGCGGCCACGATCGCCGGGCTGATCGAACGCAACGCGCCGGGCGCGCGCAAGAACGGGCGTCAGGCGACGTTTTCCTCGGACATTCTCTATGACACGCTGCGCAAATACGACCCCGATCATCTGCTCCTGGACATCACCCGCGAGGAAGCCCTGCGCGGGCTGGTGGACTTTGGCCGTATCGAAGAGATGATCGCCCGCATACAGGGCCGCATCACCCTGCGTCGGCTTAGCCGGATCTCGCCACTGGCCGCGCCCCTGCTGCTGGAAATGGGTAAGGTGCCGGTCAAAGGCGCCGCTGCGGAGAAGCTGCTGCAACAGGAGGCTGCGGCGTTGATGCAGCACTCCGGGCTGGACAGCCTGCCGCAATGACCCTTGCCTGTGGCGCCGGGCGCGATATGACCGGGCCATGACCGGTTTTGACTTTACGCTTGCGGGTGCCCGCCTCACCGCCCTTGCCGGCGGCGCGCTCTGGTGGGAGCAGCATCGCCTGCTGTGCGTGTCCGACCTGCACCTTGGGAAATCTGAACGCCACGCCCGGCGCGGCGGCAGCGCCCTGCCCCCGTATGAGACCCTCGACACGCTCGACCGGCTACAGACCCTGCTGACGCTGACCGATGCCAGGACACTGATTTGCCTGGGCGACAGTTTCGACGATGACGCAGCCTCCCGCGCTCTGGCCGCGCCGGAACGCGCGCAGCTTGCGGCGATGATCCAGACCCGCCGCTGGATTTGGATTGCCGGCAACCATGATCCGGCGCCGACGTGTTTGGGCGGTGAACAGAGGGCCGAGCTGCATCTTGCGCCGCTCACCTTTCGCCACATCGCCGATCCCGCTGCCCGTGCCGAGGTCTCCGGCCATTACCACCCCAAGGCGCGGCTGCGCAGCGCGTCTCGCGCCTGTTTCCTCGTCGACCGCAACCGCCTGATTCTGCCGGCCTTTGGGACCTACACGGGCGGATTGCGCACCAGCAACCCGGCGCTTACTGCGCTGATGGACGCCGATGCCTTGGCGATTTTGACCGGCCAGAAGCCGGTTCCCGTGCCGATGCCACGCTAAACTGCGCAGCGTCATCTGCGCAAGCCGACAGGGCTGCTCTATGCTGCGGGCACAACAATCAGAAGGAGTCCGCAATGGAGGACCGCATCCGCAGCAGTTTTTCCAGGCAAAGCATGATGCAGACCCTGGGCGCAGAAATTGCAAGCGTCACTTCGGGCGAGGTGGTCATCACCGCCCCGATCCTGCCCGGCAGCCGCCAGCAGCACGACGTCGCCCATGCCGCGCTCAGCTTTGCCATTGGCGACACCGCGGCGGGCTACGCCGCGTTGACGACAATGCCCGAAAACAGCGAAGTGATGACCGCGGAAATGAAGATCAACCTGCTGGCCCCTGGTGCTGGCGACCAACTGCGCGCCACCGGCAAGGTCATCAAGCCCGGCCGTCGCCTGGTGATCGTCACGGCTGAGGTCCACGCCATAACCGGCGAAGACGAAAAACTGGTCGCCCTCCTGCAAGGCACGATGGTGCCGGTCTCTTCCTGACCGCAGCCTCATCCATCTTTCAAAAAAATACTCCCGCCGGAGGCGGTCCGACGGGAGCAACACACGCAATAGAGACTACGTGACTCCGCCTCAGGCGGTCAGCCCTTCCGGCTCGGCCAGGTTGTTGGCGCGGCAGCAGGCGGTCACGGTGTTGGCCAGCAGGCAAGCGATGGTCATCGGCCCGACGCCGCCCGGCACCGGCGTGATCGCGCCAGCGCGGGCTGCCGCGGTGTCGAAATCCACATCGCCCACCAGTCGGGTCTTGCCCTCGCCCTTCTCCGGCGCGTCGATGCGGTTGATGCCCACGTCAATCACCGTCGCGCCTTCCTTGATCCAGTCGCCCGGCACCATTTCAGGGCGGCCAACCGCGGCCACCACGATGTCGGCGCGGCGCACCACGTCGGGCAGGTCCTTGGTGCGGCTGTGCGCGATGGTCACGGTGCAGCTGTCGCCCAGCAGCAGCTGCGCCATCGGCTTGCCGACAATGTTGGAGCGGCCGATCACGACAGCATCCATGCCCGACAGCGAACCGTGGTGGTCACGCAACATCATCAGGCAGCCCAGCGGTGTGCAGGGCACCATGGATTTCTGACCGGTGCCCAACAGACCGACGTTGGAAATATGGAACCCGTCCACATCCTTCTCCGGTGCGATGGAATTGATCACCAGATCCTCGTCCAGATGCTTGGGCAGCGGCAGCTGCACCAGAATGCCATGCACCGCGGGATCATTGTTCAGCTGATCGATCAGGGCCAGAAGGTCGCCCTCCGACGTGTCGGGCGCCAGCTTGTGCTCAAAGGAGTTCATGCCGACCTCTACGGTCTGCTTGCCCTTGGAACGCACATAAACCTGGCTGGCCGGATCCTCGCCCACCAGAACCACCGCCAGACCGGGGGTGATGCCATGCTCTTCTTTCAACCGCGACACATGTTCGGCCACCTGGCCGCGCACCTTGGCCGCAAAGGCCTTGCCGTCAATCAACGTTGCAGTCATTCGATCTCTTCCTTTCAGCCGCAGGCGCCAACCTGCCTACTCCTCCCGGATCACCCGCGCCTCGCGGGCGATCGACCACTCCACCAACTGCCGCCACAGATCCTCGATCAGATCCGCATCCAGCCCTTGCCCGTCTGCCGCAGCGCGCGCCTTGGCCACCACATCCTCAACCCGGGCGGGGATCCGCGCAGGCCAGCCGTTTGCCTGTTTCAGCGCAATCGCCCGGTCAATATAGGCGGCCCGTCGGGCCAGCAGCGCCACCAATTCCGCGTCCAGAAGGTCAATCTGCGCCCGCAGCTGCTGCATCGAGGCGCAGTCTTCGGGTGGTGTCGGTTCGGTCATCTCTCAAAACTCCAGCGGCCCGGATTACCCCGAGCCGCTGAATGTCGCATATCGCGTCTTAGAACAAGCCTTCGATCAGGCCGTCGCTGTTCAGACAGATGCTCTCCGCCGCCGGTTTGCGCGGCAGGCCCGGCATCGTCATGATCTCGCCGCAGACCACCACGATGAAGCCGGCCCCTGCGGACAGGCGCACTTCACGCACCGGAACCGAATGCCCCACCGGCGCACCCCGCAAGGACGGGTCGGTCGAGAAGGAATACTGGGTCTTGGCCATGCAGACAGGCAGGTGGCCATAGCCCGCGTCTTCCCATTCGCGCAGCTGGTTGCGGATCTTGTTGTCCGCCAGCACCTCGTCGGCGCGGTAGATGCGCTTGGCGATGGTCTCGACCTTCTCGAACAGCGGCATGTCATCGGGGTAGATCGGCGAGAAGTTGGCGGTGCCGGCATCGGCCAGTTCCACAACCTTCTGCGCCAGATCGGCGGAGCCTTCGGAGCCCAGTTCCCAGTGGCGCGAAAGCACCGCCTCGACGCCGTGCTCGCCGCAGTACTCCTTGACCGCATGCACCTCGGCATCGGTGTCGGTGACAAAGTGGTTGATCGCAACCACCACCGGCACGCCAAAGGATTTGACGTTCTCGATGTGGCGGCCAAGGTTGGCGCAACCGTTCTTCACCGCATCGACATTTTCAGCACCCAGTTCGGCCTTGTCCACGCCGCCGTTCATCTTCATCGCGCGCACGGTGGCCACCAGCACCACCGCCGACGGCGCGATGCCTGCCTTGCGGCACTTGATGTTCATGAACTTCTCGGCCCCCAGATCGGCACCAAAGCCCGCCTCGGTCACGACGTAGTCGGCGACTTTCAGCGCGGTTTTGGTGGCGATCACCGAGTTGCAGCCATGCGCGATATTGGCAAACGGACCGCCATGCACAAAGGCGGGGTTGTTTTCCAGGGTCTGCACCAGGTTCGGCTGCATCGCATCCTTCAGCAGCACGGTCATCGCGCCTTCGGCCTTGATGTCGCGGCAATAGACCGGGGTCTTGTCGCGGCGGTAGGCCACGATAATGTCGCCAAGGCGCTTTTCCAGATCCTTCAGGTCAGTCGCCAGGCACAGGATCGCCATGACCTCAGAGGCCACGGTGATGTCAAAGCCAGTCTCGCGCGGGAAGCCGTTGGAGACACCACCCAGGGACGCGGTGATCTGGCGCAGCGCGCGGTCGTTCATGTCGACCACGCGGCGCCAGGCAACGCGGCGGATGTCGATCTCGGCCTCGTTGCCCCAGTAGATGTGATTGTCGATCATCGCCGACAGCAGCGAATGCGCCGAGGTGATCGCGTGGAAGTCACCGGTAAAGTGGAGGTTCATTTCCTCCATCGGCACGATCTGGGCATAGCCGCCGCCTGCCGCGCCGCCCTTCATGCCAAAGTTCGGCCCGAGGGAGGCCTCGCGAATGCAGATCATCGCCTTCTTGCCGATGCGGTTCAGACCGTCGCCCAGACCCACGGTGGTGGTGGTCTTGCCCTCGCCTGCCGGGGTCGGGTTGATCGCGGTCACCAGGATCAGCTTGCCGTCCTCGCGATCCTGCACCGAGTTGATGAAGGACTGGCTGACCTTTGCCTTGTCGTGGCCATAGGGCAGCAGATCGTCGTTGGAAATGCCGATCTTGGCACCGATCTCCTGGATCGGTTTCTTGTTCGCCTCACGGGCGATCTCGATGTCACTCTTGTAGCTCATGGCAAGGTTCCTGCTGAGTTTGCATTCAGTCGCCGGCACGCGAACGCCGGTTTCCTCGTAGACTTAGCCAATATGCGGCAAATCGCGCGCATGATTTCCGACATTATCCAGCCTCGAAGCGGCGCGGGCGCATTCCGCCAGCAAAACCGGCCCCGGCGCGCATCCGCGCCCCTGGCCCGAAATATCAGCCCTCAGGGGCCCAGGCGCGCTGATCCGGCACAAAAAGCGTCAGCTTCTGTCCAATTTTCAGGCTGCCCGGCCGCTCCACCCAGGCGGTGATTCCCCGCCGGTGCTCCGCGGCCGGTTTGAACTTGGCACCAAATCCCTTGTGGTCTTTCTCGATTTCCCGGCCCGGCAGCACGCAGGGGCGGTTCTCAATATCGGTGGTCAGCGTCACCCCATCCGGGCCTTGCAAGCGCGAAGCAGGTGGCAAATGGGTCAGATCCGGGATCCCCCGCAGCACCAGCGTGGCACCCAGATGTTCGGGATCGAGATGGGCCAGCCCCATGTCCGCAGCGATCAGCGCCAGTTCTTCTTCCGACACGATCGACAGCTGGCGGGTATTGCGGATTTCGGTGTCCTTGGGGTGCAGATTACGCACCCGCACGCAGGCCGGACGGTTTACGCCACCGTGCCGCTCTCCGGGTACCCCGTCAAACCCCAGCTCCAGCTGGTCCCGCGCGCCAGAGCGCAGCCCGCGTTCCGTCGGCACCATGCCCATCCAGGTGATTTCGCCCTTGAATCCGCTGTCACGAAAGACCGGCATCTTTTTCTCCCTGCCAAAACCGCCTGTTACCGGGTCAAGCTACAGATTTTTGAGGAACGTACCAGCGCCAATGGCCGCCCTGCAACGCAGGGCGGATCGGATCGCTACGCGATCCGATCCGGGCGGGGCCGCGGCGGGCAGCATGGCTGCCCGCCGCGGCCCCGCCACCCCACCTGCCAACAAAGTGCGCAACGCAAACGCCCCGCAAACCAGAACGGATTGCGGGGCGCAGCATCAAGGTCTCAGGCGGTGATCAGGCCGTGGGCTCCGGCTCCAGATCGCCTTCGGGCGGCGATTTCTTGGGCTTCGCCTTCGGGATCGCGGTGACAGAGGCAGTGCCTTCATCCTCGCCGCCATCCCCGTCGTCGCCCGCCTGCGGCGGTTCGCCCTTCATCACCCGTTTGATCTCATCGCCGGTCAGGGTCTCATACTCCAGCAGTCCCTGCGCCAGACGCTCCCACTCTTCCTTGTGGTCAGACAGGATCTGAAAGGCGCGCTCATACCCGTCCTGGATGAAGCGCTTCACTTCTTCCTCGATCAGCTCCTTGGTGTTTGCCGAGACCGAGAAACCCGCGGTATTGCCGGAATAGCCCTCATGCGCTTCGGCATAGTCGATATTGCCGACCTTGTCCGACATGCCCCAGCGCAGCACCATGGCACGCGCCAGCTGGCTGGCCTGCTGAATATCCCCGGCCGGACCATTAGAGACGTGATCCTCGCCGTATTTGATGATTTCCGCCGCCTTGCCGGCCATGGTCATCGCCAGTTTTTGCTGACATTCATCGCGGTGCCAGTTCAGCCGGTCCATCTCAGGCAGGGACACCACCATCCCCAGCGCCCCACCCCGTGGGATGATCGTCGCCTTGTAGACCGGGTCGCATTCCGGCAGCATCAGGCCGACAACCGCATGGCCTGCTTCATGATAAGCGGTCTTTTCCTTCTGGTCCTGGGTCAGCACCATGGACCGCCGTTCGGCCCCCATCATCACCTTGTCCTTGGCCGATTCGAAATCTTCCATGGTGACAAAGCGGCGGCCAACGCGAGCTGCCATCAGCGCGGCCTCGTTGACCAGGTTGGCCAGATCCGCACCAGAGAACCCCGGCGTACCGCGCGCGATGATGCGCAGGTCGACATCCGGACCCAGCGGCGTCTTGCGCGCATGCACGCCCAGGATCTTCTCGCGGCCCTTGATGTCGGGGTTGCCGACGGTGACATTGCGGTCAAAGCGGCCGGGACGCAGCAGCGCCGGGTCCAGCACGTCCTTGCGGTTGGTGGCGGCCAGGATGATGACACCCTCGTTGGCCTCAAAACCGTCCATTTCCACCAGCAGCTGGTTCAGGGTCTGCTCGCGCTCATCATTGCCGCCGCCGTAACCGGCGCCACGGTGACGCCCCACCGCGTCGATTTCATCGATGAACACGATGCACGGCGCGTTCTTCTTGGCCTGTTCAAACATGTCGCGCACACGGGAGGCCCCAACGCCGACGAACATTTCCACAAAATCCGAACCGGAGATGGTGAAGAACGGCACCCCGGCCTCGCCTGCGATGGCACGCGCCAGCAGCGTCTTACCGGTGCCCGGAGGGCCGACCAGCAGCGCGCCCTTGGGGATCTTGCCCCCCAGGCGCGAGAACTTCTGCGGGTTGCGCAAGAATTCGACGATCTCTTCCAGCTCTTCCTTGGCCTCGTCGATACCGGCAACATCGTCAAAAGTGACGCGGCCGTGTTTTTCCGTCAGCATCTTGGCCTTCGATTTGCCAAACCCCATGGCGCCGCCTTTGCCGCCGCCCTGCATCCGGTTCATGAAATAGATCCAGACACCGATCAGCAGCACAAACGGCAGCAGCGTGATCAGGAACGACTGAAAGCCCGACTGCTGCTGCTTTTCAGCGCGCACGGGGATATCGTTCTCGATCAGCAGCGCGGTGACTTCGGCGTCGCCCGGTTTGATGGTGACATAGTTCTGCCCGTCGGTGGTGGTGTAGCGCACCTGTTCTCCGTCGAGGGTGACGGTGCTGACCTTGCCGGTCTCGACCGAGCTGACAAAGTCAGAGAAAGTGCGTTCACGGCTCTGCATCGTGCTGCCGGAACCGCTGAACAAATTGAACAGCGCCAGGATCAGCAGAAACAGAACAACCCAAAAGGCGATATTGCGAGCGTTGCCCAAGGAAAGTTCTCCCTATCATTTAGGCGCGCCTGACCGGCCGCCTGCGTTGCCCTTAAAATAAGGATCATTCGGGCAGGTTCAATGCGATAAAAGGGATGCGAAGAACTCTTCTTCGTTTCCGACGTGTTCCGCGACCCAACCATTGCCAAATCCGGCCGCGGGCGCGGCGATCAGCGCAGCGCCGCGCCACAACGCGGGGGTCGCTTCCAACACCGGCAGCGGCACCCCGGCGGGACGCCAGGTCGCGCTGCCCGCCAGCCCCTTGCGACCAAGCGCGCGCACCTCGCAATCCTTGGCATCCCCGCCAAAAACCGTCCAGCGCCTGTCCCACAACTGGCCCGGCAGTGCGACCTCGTCGCGCAGCGCATTATGCTCCCGGCAGATCCAGATTTGCTTGGAGGTGGTCAGCAAATGGCAGCCCGACACCGTCGCCGCCCCCCCGTTGCGCGCCGCCAAGACGGCGATGTCCATCGGCACCCGCCGCGGCGGATAGGGGCTGGCGGACACCCACTGGATGGCCTTGACCAGCAACCGGTATCCGGTCTCGCTGGGCAGGGTGCGAAACTTGCGCTGGCACAGCACCACAGCGCCCGCCTGCACATGCGCCATGTCACGCGCGGCCAGGAAAACATACCAGTCCAGCGCCTCGCGGGCCTTGGCCATATGCTGCGCCACCTTGGACAGCACCGTTGGCGTCAGGCCCAAAGGCGCCAGCTCTGCCAGCGCGCGCCGGGCGCGCACCCGTTCGTAGCGCAGGTCGCTGTTGCTGGGATCCTCGCACCAGTCGTGACCGCCTTCGGCCAGATACTGGCGCAGCTCGCTGCGGGTGATTTCCAGCAACGGTCGCATCAGGGTGACCCCGTTGTGAACCCGGCTCGGCGGCATGCCCGACAGCCCCGACACCCCTGCCGCGCGCGCCATCCGCATCAGCAAGGTCTCGGCCTGGTCATCGGCCGTGTGTGCCACACACAGGACAGGGATGTCCTTGCGTCTGGCCCAGTTGGTCAGCAGCGCGTATCGCGCCTCGCGAGCCTGGCTTTGCAGATTGCCTGCGCCCGGCCCCTCGCGCCATTCGATGGTTTCGTGCTGGATGCCTAATTTTTCCGCGGTGCGGCCGACAAAGGCCGCCTCTTCGGCAGCCTCAGGTCGCAGACGGTGGTCGATGGTGGCGGCGAACAGCGTAACCGGGTCATCTGCGAAACAAGCCTGCATCAGATGCAGCAGCGCCATCGAATCACTCCCGCCCGAGACGGCAATGCCCAATCTGGCGGGAGGCTCGGGCGGAAACTGACTGCGCAAGAGGCCCAGGATATCCCGCCGCACCCCCGTCAAGAACAGCCCAGCGTGTCCATCTCGGCCTGCGCTTGGGCCACCGGCGCCGCGCCCGGAAAGCGGACGCCGACCTCTGCCAGCGTCACGCAGGCCTGATCGGTCTGGCCCAGCCGCCCCAGCGCCGCGCCCAGTTCAAACAGCGCCTCTGGCGCCACCGGCCCGGCGGAATTGGCGCTGAATGCCGCCAGATAGGCGCGCGCCGCCTCGCGGGTATCGCCCAGGCCGTCCAGCGCCTTGCCGCGGCTGAATTCCGCTGCGGGCGCCAGCGGGCTGCCGGGATAGGCCTGGTTGAATGCCGCGAATTTCTCGGCGGCGTCCTGATACTGCCCCTCGGCCAGAAGCGCCTCGGCAGCGTCAAAATCCGCCTGCTCGCCCACCGCCAATTCGCCGCCAGCGTTGCCCGTCTCTGGACCTGCAACCGGAGTGTCCAGGCCCGGTGCCCCCGGCAGCTCCCCACCGCCGAGGGTAGAGGTCTCACCCAGGGCGCCGACGTCGCCGCCCTCCAGCTCGACCAGACGGAATTCCAGGTCACCGATCCGGTTGGTGCCATCCGTGACGATGCGGTTGATCCGGTTCTCCAGGGTCTCGGTCTGCAATGTCAGCCGCTGCAATTCGCTCTCGATCGCGCCGACCCGGTCCAGAACGGTGCTGCCAGAGGCGTCGGCCAAAGGCGAGCCGGTTGTCGACAACTCCCGCTTCAGCCGCTGGACTTCCACATGCAACACCGTCAGCTCTTGGCGGATGTCCGCCAGCGTCTGCTGGTCCTGCGCCGCCAACGGCAACGGCAGCGCCATCACGGTGGCCAATAGCACGGTGCGAAGGCGTTTCATCGCGTTACCCCACCAGACCGCCGGCCAGCACGGTGACGGCGCGCCGGTTCTTGGCATAGCAGCTTTCTTCCGAGCAGATTTCAAGCGGGCGTTCCTTGCCAAAGCTGACGACTTTGATGCGGCTGCCGGCTATTCCCTGCGAAATCAGGTACTCGCGCGCCGCATTGGCGCGCTTGGCGCCGAGGCCAAGGTTGTATTCACGGGTACCCTTCTCGTCCGCGTGCCCCTCGATGGTGACCACGTAATCGGGGTTCTGGGCCAGCCAGCGCGCCTGCCCCTGCAGGGTAGCCTGCGCCGCGGGCGACAGGCTGGACTGGTCGTTGGCAAACAGCACCCGGTCGCCAACGGTCTGCCGGAAGTAGGCCGGGCTGGCCGGGTCCAACGCCGCGGCGCCAAGGCCCGCACCGCCGTCACCAGCGCCAACGCTGCCGTTCACGTCATCGCTCCAGGGGGTGTTTCCACAGGCTGTCAGCCCCAGTACGGCCACTGCCGCAATTGCCAATTTGAAACCGCTCATGATGTCCGCCTATCCCTTTGCGTTTCTTGACCCGACGCTAACACAACCGCGATCCGGGTTCCATGCGGCTGTCGCCGCCTCTTGCCGTTAGTGTTGCAGTGGTGACCAGGCCGGGTCAGAGGCCCCGTCGGGCGTCTTCACCGGCTTCAGGTTGCGGCCGGTAATGTCCACCGAATACAACAGGGCCCGCCCGGTGCTGCCCTGACTTTCGCGGGTGAACATGATGACGCGCCCATTGGGGGCCCAGGTCGGCCCCTCATCTAGGAAAGAGGCCGTCAGCAGGCGCTCCTCGCTGCCGTCGGTGCGCATCACGCCAATGTGGAACCGGCCCTTGTTCTGCTTGGTAAAGGCAATCATGTCCCCGCGCGGCGACCACACCGGGGTGCCATAGCGCCCCTTGCCGAAGCTGATCCGCCGCGCCTCGCCGCCGCCTGCTGGCATCACATACAGCTGCTGGCTGCCGGAGCGGTCGCTCTCGAACACGATCTGGCTGCCGTCGGGCGAGAAGGAGGGCGCCGTCTCGATTGAGGGCGCGGAGGTCAGCCGGGTCTTGGCCCCGGTGCTGATGTCCATGGTGTACAGATCCGTATTGCCGCCCTGGGTCTGAGAATAGACCACGGTACGCCCGTCCGGCGCAAACCGCGGCGCAAAGCTCATCGTGCCATCACCGCTGGACAGAACCTTGCGCTGCACCTGCCCCACATCCAGCACGTGGATTTGCGGGAAACCGCTCTCGTAGCTGGTATACAGCACCCGGTCGCCGGTGGGTGAGAAACGCGGTGCCAGCACCAATGACGCGCTGTTGGTCAGGAACTGCACATTGGCGCCGTCATAATCCATGATGGCAAGCCGCTTGCGGCGGTCGTTCTTGGGGCCGCTTTCGGAGACATAGACCACCCGACTGTCGAAATAACCGCTCTCGCCGGTGATCCGGCTGTAGATCGCGTCAGCCACCTTGTGCGCCATCCGCCGCCAGCCGTCGGTGGTGCCGGTGAACTGCAAGCCGCTGCCCAGCTCGCTCTCGGCGAACACGTCATAGCCGCGAAAGCGCACCGTCAGCCGATTGCCGTTGATGCCAACCGCTCCAGTAATCAGCGCCTGCGCGTTCACCGCTTTCCAGTCGGCGTAATTCACCGGGTCGTCAAAGCCGGTCACGGTCGAGATATGCGCGCTGGCGGGCACTTCGCGGAACAGGCCCGTGCCGCTGAGATCCGCGGCAATCACCCGGGCGATCTGGCTGGCATATTCCGCCGCGGCCGGCGTTTCCGGCACGAAATCCGGCACCGCATAGGGCAAGGGCTCGATCACACCCTGGTCGATTTCAATGCGGAGCGGCCCGTTCTGCGCCAAGGCCGCATCCGCCCCGGTCAGTGCCGAGGCTCCGATCAGAAGTGCTGCCAGGAAATTCCTCATTTGATCCGCATCCTTTCAGGATTGAATGTCATCTCGATGTCGCGCCAATGGTCGTATTTTTCAGCAGGTAGATTAAACCCCCTGCTGCCACAGCGAATAATTGCCCGGCGCGCCGCCTCATAGGCCTGTTTGGCCGCCGCAGCCGATCCCCCGCTGCTGGAGAGCATCCGGATGGAGCCCGTATCCGGCTTGCCGGACTCTTGCAGGGTAACGCCAACCACCACGGTTGTGTTCAGTGCCTCCGTCGACAAAGAGCCGACATTCCAGCACTGTGACACAGCCACCCGCAACGCATCTTTTTCGCCGAGCGTCAGCGGCGGGCCGGACGGCTCGGGTGCTTCCACCTCGGCGCCACCGGCCAGGGCTTCGGCCAGCGCATCCTCAACCGCCGATGACGTATCAGCCTGTGCACGTTCCTCTGGCTGTTCCGGCCGCTCCGGCTCCGCAGATTGGGCGGTTTCGGTGACCGCCGGTGCGGGCGCCGGGTCGGGGCGGTCGGGTCGCGCGCGCGGCCGCACCGAGGTCGTCGGTGCGGCAGAGGCGGCGATCTCGTCGCCTTCGTTTTCCTCGGTCACGATGCGGTCACTGGCGGCTTCGGGCGCGGTGGCCTCCTGCACCTCCTGCGGTGCCTCTGCGCCCTCCTCGGGCGCGACCTCGGGCTGTTCGACCTCATCCACCGCCACGTCCGGCTCCGGCGGCGCCACCGGAACTGGCGCAACCCGGTCCACCGGGCGCAGCTCTGCCTCGGGGCGCGGCTGCGGCTGGATCTCGGTGATTTCCGGCTCCGACTCCGGCGGTGCGATCTGCTGCGCCAGCTCCGGCTCGGGCCGTGGCTCGGGGCGGCTTTCCACCTCGGGATCGGGCGTCGGCGGCACCACCGGCTCTGGCTGGGTGATCTCCGGTTCGCGATCAGGCTGCGGTGTCGGCTCCGGCGCGGGTTGCACCGCCGCCGGCTCCGTCAGTGGCGCCAGCTCCGGCGACAGCTCAGGCGCCTGGCGCCGTTGGCTCAGCTTCTCGAACTGTTCGGACGAGATCAGCGCCACCTGCTGCACCTCGAACGGCAAGGGTTCAGACGGGAACCAGGCGCCAAAGACGACCCAGCCCATCAAGAGCCCATGCCCCGCAAGTGAGATTTTGGTCCCGGTCTGCACCCTGTGCGTCCCCGCCTATTGCCCGTCGCCCCCGGACGGCTGGCCATCCAGTGGCGGGCCGCCGGTGTCCGTCACCAGCCCCACGTTCGAGAACCCGCCCGCATTAAGCGCGCCCATCACCTGCATCACATCTGCATAGGCGATGCGCCCATCGGCCCGCAGGAACACCCGGTCCGAGGCGCGTTCCGCTGCAATCGCCCGCAGTTTCGGCACCAGCTGATCCCGTGCCACCGGCGTGGTCTGGATTTCCACCCCGCCTTCGGCAGTCATGGTCACAGTCAGCGGCTCTTCCTCGTCGCCGGGCAAGGCGCCGGCGGCGGTCTTGGGCAGCTCCACCGGCACGCCGACGGTCATCAGGGGCGCGGCCACCATGAAGATGATCAGCAGCACCAGCATCACGTCCACAAAGGGCGTGACGTTGATTTCCGACATCGGCCGCCCCCGGCGACGGCCCCGCCCACGACGGCGGTTGCCGCCACCTTGGGGTTGCTGGACTGCGGCACCCATGGCTCAGGAATCCAGCTGGCGGCTGAGGATGGTTGCGAACTCATCGGCAAAGGCTTCGTAGCCGCCGATGATCCGGTCGCTGTCCGCGCTCAGCTTGTTATAGAAGATCACCGCCGGGATTGCTGCAAGCAGCCCCAGCCCCGTGGCCATCAAGGCTTCGGCGATGCCCGGCGCCACCACAGCCAGGTTGGTGTTCTGCTGCTCCGCGATCTCGATGAAGGCGGTCATGATGCCCCAGACGGTGCCGAACAGGCCGACAAAGGGCGCGGTGGAACCGACGGTCGCCAGCACCGGCAGACCACTTTGCAGGCTTTCGGTTTCCTTTGCGATGGCCACATCCATCGACCGGTCGATGCGCGCCTGCGCACCCGGGATCAACGCACCATCACTGCGATGGCTGCGCCGCCACTCGGTCATACCTGCGGCAAAGATCCGCGCCGCCGACCCAGGCGGCTCGGCCCCGACCTGGTCAAACAGCCCATCCAGCGGATTGCCGGACCAGAAGGCCTGATCGAACGCCTCTGCCTCGCGCCGCGCCTGACGGTAATTTATCATCTTCTGAATGATGATGCCCCAGGACCAGACAGAGGCTGCAACCAGCATCAGCATCACCAGTTTCACGGTTACGGTGGCCCGCGCGAATAGACCCCACATGGAGAAATCAATCTCCTGCGCCAGCGCCAGAGTTTCTGCTTCCATTTCGCCTGCTCTATGATGTCACGGCCGTTTATCCGGCCTTTATTGGCAGCAACGCTAGCTCAGAACAAACCGAAAGGCCAATGAAACAGGCGTGACAGCGCCGATTGTTACCGCAATGCGCGAATCTCTGCCGGCAGCCGTGCGGGCCTGCCACCGGTGGTGATGCAGACGATGGTGACCTCGGCGCGGAACAGGGGCTGACCATCGCGAGTGACCTCCTGGATCAGGGCCATGCGCGCAGGTGTCACCGCATGCAGGGAGGTGGTGACCAACAGCTCCTCGTCGAATTTCGCCGGCGCCAGATAGTCCGCCTCAATCCGGCGCACCACATAGATCAGCCCGGCCTCGCGCATGGCGTTCTGATCGACACCGATGCCGCGCACCCAGTCGCTGCGGGCGCGTTCGATGAAGCGCAGATAATTGGCGTGATAGACGATCCCGCCCATATCGGTGTCCTCGTAATAGACCCGAACGGGAAATTCATGGCGCATGCTCTGCTCTCCTGGCTGATGCGGCGCACATTAGGACCAGCGCCCGTGGCCCACAAGCGCCTCAGCCGGTCAGCGGATACTGCGCCAGAACGTCGTAGCGCGCGCCATCCGGGGCCAGCGTTGACTGATACAATGCAAAGCTCTCGATCTGCGCCGTCAGCGCAAAGCCAGAAGCGTCAGTCAGGAACCGCGCGATCTTCTCCACCTGTCCCGGCTGCATCTGGCGGCGAAACCGCGCCAGGGTCACATGCGGACGGAAGCGGGCGCGGGGCAGCGCGATCTCCGCCAGATGGCAGGCGCTGCGCACCCGCTTGCACAGGTGGTTGAGCTGCGGCGTTTTCTCAACCTCGGCTGCCAGCACCCGCGGCAGCTTGCCGCCAAACAACTCCAGCCCGCGAAAGGTCAGCTGTATTGGCGGCGCGGTGATTTCCGCCAGCTCCTGATGCAGCGCTTGCAGGTGCTGCTCCGGCTGATCGTCCAGAAACGCCAGCGTCAGATGCATGTTGTCAGCTGCCACATGCCGCCCCACCGTCAGCCCCTCCTGAACGCGCTCCAAGACGTCAAGGGCTGCATCGGGCAGTGGCAGGCCGACAAAAGCCCGCATCAGCTTTGCTGCGGTTCCGTCGGCGCCTGTAGCCGCGCAAACAACCGCAGCGCGTGGGATTTGTCCTGTGCGGCCACCGGCATCATGCGATCATAGCCGGCGGCAATGACACCCGCGATCTCGGGCCGCAGAATGGTGGCGCCGGTTTCCGGCAGGACCGCCAGCGGCGACGTCTCGGCAAAGGCCTGGTCGCCCCACAGCAGCGCCACCTGCACCGCCTGGGTAAGCGCCAGCGTCTCGGCCGGCAGCTGAGCCATCGCCCCTGCCATCCGCAGAAAGACAAAGGCCGCCCGGATGCCGCCCTGGTCGTCAAAGCGGAACGCACGGTACTGGCTGGCATCACCGTGCTTCAGCCGCGCGACCAGCGGTGCCAGATCCGGGATCATTCGGTCGAGATCCGGCACCGCAAGCAATTCGTCCCAATCGCGGAAGAAAAAGAACATCAGGTTCGAACCCAGTTCGGGGTCTGTTTCGGCCATCTGGTGCCCCGCCAGCGTCATCACGGCCTCTACGGCGCCCTTGATGATCTTCAGCGTCTCGTCCTCAACCCCAAACACGATCGGCGCCACCGGCCGCCCCCAGCGGGCGAAGGCATAGGTGCCGTCGTGGCGGGTGAACAGGGCTTCGATCTGGTCGGGCGTCAGGTTTGGCAGCTGGGCGGTCATGGGCGTCTCCTTACTCTTGTCCCGTCTATGCCGCCTGCGCTGTTGTCGGGCAAGGGTGCGCGTAAGCCTCCCGCGGGAGGCCGCGCCACGCGCTAGCGTGGCGCCCGGCCCAACGGGCGCATGCGCATCCAGGATGCGCCCGCGCCGGGCGGGAGCGCGACTTGGCGACAGGTGCAGCCGTTGAAACGGGCTACCCGGCCAATAGGACAGCAAGACTGACGCATTGTTTCGCACGCGAAACAATTGGGCAGCAGGGCTGACACAACTTATAGTATAAGGCCCGCCCTTCAGCCGAACAAATCGGTCTGGTTGCGCGGCGGGGTCAGCCCCATGTGGGTCCAGGCCTTCTGTGCCAGCATCCGCCCGCGCGGCGTGCGCTGGATCAACCCCTGCTGCAAAAGGTAGGGTTCGATCACCTCTTCCAGCGCGTCCCGGCTCTCTGACAGGGCGGCTGAGAGGGTCTCGATCCCCACCGGGCCACCACCGTAGTTCTCCGCAATCAGCTTGAGATACCGCCGATCCGCGCCATCAAGCCCCAGTTTGTCCACGCCCAGACGGGTCAAGGCACCGTCGGCCAGCGCGCGGGTGATACGTCCATCGCCCTCGACCACGGCGAAGTCCACCACGCGGCGCAACAGCCGCCCTGCAATCCTGGGAGTGCCACGGGCGCGCCGGGCGATCTCAAGGGCGCCGTCATCCTCCGCGGGCGCGCCCAGCTTGCGGGCGTTGCGGCTGACGATTTCGAACAATTCCTCAGTTGTATAAAACTGCAGTCGGGTCGGAATGCCAAAGCGGTCGCGCAGCGGCGTTGTCAGCAGCCCCATGCGGGTGGTGGCCCCCACCAGCGTGAACGGCTGCAACTCGATCCGCACCGTGCGCGCCGCCGGGCCTTCGCCGATCACCAGATCCAGCTCGAAATCCTCCATCGCCGGATAGAGCACTTCCTCAACCGCCGGATTCAGCCTGTGGATCTCGTCGATGAACAGAACGTCGCGGGATTCGAGATTGGTCAGGATCGCCGCCAGATCCCCGGCCTTGGCCAGCACCGGGCCAGAGGTCATGCGGAAGTTGACCCCCAGCTCGCGCGCCACAATCTGGGCCAGCGTGGTCTTGCCGAGGCCGGGCGGGCCGTGGAACAGCGTGTGGTCCATCGCCTCGCCCCGGCGGCGCGCACTTTCGATAAAGACGCGCAGGTTGGCGCGGGCTTCGGCCTGGCCGATGAATTCGCCCAGCCCCTGCGGGCGCAGAGCGCGGTCGTTCTCCGCCGCGCTGTCTTCGGGCAGCGGATCCGGGCGCAGGGCGGGGTCGGCGTCAATCATTGTAAGACCCTGCTATGGCGTTCGTGCATAGGTTTGCGCCGGGCAGCGGCCGACCGTGGGTCGGCACGAAGTGCCCGCTCTTGGGGCGATCGGGTGCTGCCCGGCCTATCGGCCTGACGGGGGTCTGGCGGCGTGTGCCCAATTCTCTCATCCCTTTGGTGCGAGCAGGCGCAAGGCGGCGCGGATCAATTCTGGCTCATCCGCTTCCGGGCTGGCTGCTGCGGCTTCCGCCACCGCGGCGGCGGCATCCGAGGGACCATATCCCAGATTCCCCAGCGCCGACAGCGCCCCGGCGGAGGCCGCCGCCGCGCCGCTGGGTTTCTTCGGGGCGGATTTGCGGACCGGTTTCGCAGTTGCAGCCGCCTCGGCGTCCTCGAACACCTCCGGGCCCGGCCCGTCCATTGCATCCATCACGGTGCCGCCCATCGCCATCACGCCGGGCGCCTTGTCCTTGAGATCCAGCACGATCCGCTGTGCGGTCTTGGGGCCGACGCCCTTGGCCGCCTTGACCGCAGCCCAATCCCCCAAGGCGATAGCCCGGCTGACCCCATCCGGACCCAGCGCACCGAGGATTGCCAAAGAGACTTTGGCGCCAACCCCCTGAACGGATGTCAGCAGCCGGTGCCACTCCTTTTCGACCAGCGAGGTGAAGCCGTAGAGCTGCATCAGATCCTCGCGCACCACCATGTCGGTATAAAGCGCCACCGGATCGCCCGGCGCAGGCAATGCCGCCAGGGTACGGTCGGAGCAATAGACGATGTAGCCCACGCCGCGGACGTCGATCAGCACGTGGTCCTGCGTCCGATAGTCCAGCCGTCCTGTCAGTTTTCCTATCATGCGTGCCTGCCGTTCATGCGCGTTTCTCCTTCAGCTGGCGCTGACCTGTGGCACCGTAATACGCGTGGCAGATGGCAATCGCCAGCGCATCCGCCGCGTCCGCGCCCTTGGGCGTGCAGCCGGGCAGTTGCAGCTTGACCATGTGGATGACCTGCTCCTTCGCCGCATGGCCGACGCCGACCACGGTCTTCTTGACCCGGTTGGGCGCGTATTCCCCCACGGGCAAGCCTGCCTTGGCCAGGGTCAGCAAAGCCACGCCGCGCGCCTGGCCGAGCTTCAGCGTGCCGGCGCCATCCTTGTTCACGAAGGTCTGTTCAATCGCCGCCTGATCCGGCGCATAGGCCGCGATGACCTCGCTCACCTGGTTATGCAGCGACAACAGCCGCTCTCCGAGGTCATCGCCGTCGGACTGGCACAGCCCGTTGGCGACATGTGAAAGCCGGGAGCCATTCGATTCGATGACCCCCCATCCAAGGGTGCGCAGCCCCGGATCGATTCCCAAAATCCGCATGTTGTGCCCGCTGCCTGCCCGCTTGTTGTAAGATATTTTCCCCCTGAATAGCACAAAACGCGAACATGTCCAATTTCTTTGCCATAACCTCAGGTTGTATGATGGCGTCGGGAATGGTCTGAAACCGACCCATTCAGATAGGCAAAACGACATTTTTTCCGGTTTCGGCAACCGGGCGTATAGCCCTTGTTTTTATAGCGCAAAGCCATGCGAAATTTGCATGGGACGCATGCAAATCCACCTCTTGCCGGAGGCCAAGTTCCACTCTAAATGCCGGCCATCGCAATTCGGCGACAGTTGACAACAGCAGACCAGAGGACAAGGACATGGCCGCATTTGACACCACCCGCACCGTTTATGGGTCCACCGGCCTTTTTGGCCGTATCGGCGGCCTGATTGCCACCGCGACCGGCGCCCTTGTCGCCTGGAACGACGCGCGCGCAACACGCAATGCACTGTCGGCGCTGTCCGACCGCGAGCTGTCCGATATCGGCCTGTGCCGCGGCGACATCGACGACGTCGCCGACGGCAGGCCGATCTTCTGAGACCTGCGATCACAGCCCGTCTCTGAGATCCCTCAGGATAAAAACGTAACGCCGCGGCGCCTCACAGCCCGCGGCGTTTTCGCATTAAAACCGGGACGTCAGCCCCAGAGCGGCGCAACCGTCTGAGCCAGAAACATGCTGAGCGGATCGCGCTGCATCACCAGCGCCCCGATCTGCTCAACTTGATCGCCCTGCGACAGTTTCAGCACACGCGCGTCATAGCTGCCGGTCCCAAGCGCTGCGATCAGAGCCGCCTTGCAGATCACAAATGCGGCCAGGATATAAACGACCTTGCGCCGGATACTGTGCGACGGGGTCCGCAGTGGCCTGGCCACCAGCAGGCCGTCCGGCTGCATCCGCGCCGAGTAGCCCGCAGACAGGGCCGCGTGCTTGCGACTGATCTGCTTCAGACGCGATTGAAACTGATTGCGATGTTCGCCCATTTCCAACCTCCAAAACGGCCACCACCTTCGGATGGCCGATCATTGGATCGAAATGAGGCAAAAATGCGGCGAATACCTAAAATTCGCTTAAAAGCCCTAAGACCTAGCCTGCCTTCTTCAACAGCAGCGTCGTCCATTCACCAATCTCTTCGCGGCGGGTCAGATTGATGCCATTCTGTGCATAAACTGCAATGACATCATCCGCCTGCTCATTGAGGATACCCGACAGAATCGCATAGCCCCCAGGGCGCAGATTGGCAGCCAGATCCGGCGACAGCGCCACCAGCGGTCCTTTGAGAATATTGGCGAAGATCAGATCGAAAGGCGCCTGCGCCTGAAGGGCGGGATTGTCAAAGCCCGCGGCCTCCAGGCAGGTGACCTGACCAGCCATGCCATTGGCCTTGAGGTTTGCCTCAGCGACCTCTACCGCTACCTCATCAATGTCGCTGGCGAGGATGGCTCCGTCCCAGACCCGTGCCGCCGCCATGGCCAGCACCGCGGTGCCGCAGCCGATGTCGGCAACCTTGGCGCCCTCAAACCCCTGATCCAGCAGGTGATCCAGCGCCAGCAGACAGCCCAGCGTGGTGCCGTGGTGGCCGGTGCCGAACGCCATCGCCGCCTCGATCAGCAGCGGGATGCGCCCTTCTGGCAGCTTGTCGGCGTCATGGCTGCCATAGACAAAGAAACGTCCCGCCTCGACCGGCGCCAGTTCGCGCCGCACGTGGGCAACCCAATCGGTTTCGGGAATTTCGGACACCACAAAGGGCTTGGCCTCATGCATGGCCGCCAGAAGCGCGAGGCCCGCCTCATCCGGTGCTTCGGTGAAATAGCCGCCAACCTCCCACAGGCCGGAGCCGTCTTCCATCTCGAACACGCCAATGCCGGTGGGTTCCGGGTTCAGTCGCTCCATCGCCTCGCCCAGCGCCTCGGCCTGGGCTTTTGCGGTCAGGGTGGTGAGGGCGGTGAAGGTGGTCATGGCGGCGCTCCTGAAACTGTTGTGCAGCGCCTAGGCCGCAACGCCGCCCACGTCAAGCGTTAGCCCCCGCGGCCGCGGGGGACGCGCAGGTTCACTCCGCCGGAGCAGGCTGGGCGTATTTGCTGAAGATGGTCTCATTGCCCGGCTCCGGATGACGCGGGATCAGCAGCGACAGCCCCAGCGAGATCAGAGCCATGCCCGCCGCCAGCACAAACACCAGCCCCGGAGAGTAGACCCAAAGCAATCCCAGCAGCACCGGAAGGAACACCGCCGCGATGTGGTTGATGGTAAAGGCCACCGCCGCCGTGGGCGCAATGTCACCGGGGTCTGCGATTTTCTGGAAATAGGTCTTCAGCGCCAGCGCCAGCGCAAAAAGCACATGGTCAATGACATAGAGCACGGCCGCAATCACCACGCCCCAGCCGAACCAGTAGATCCCGCCATAGGCGGCAAAGACGATGGCCAACCCTGCATACTCAACGATCAGCGTACGGCGCTCGCCGAACAGGGCCACGGCCTTGCCCAGCATCGGCGCCACGGTCATGTTGATGACAAGGTTGATGAGGTAGAGGCCGGTGAGTTCGTGCACTTCAAACCCGAACTTCTCGACCATCATGAACCCGGCAAAAACCACGAAGATCTGCCGCCGCGCGCCGGCCATGAATTGCAGCGCATAGTACAGCCAGTAGCGTTTGCGCAGGATCAGCTTCTTGATCTGCGGGTGTGGCGCATCAAACTGCGGATAGGCAAACAGGGCCACCAAGGCGATCAGCGCGGTAGCGCCGCCCGCGGCCAGGAACACGGTGTTGTAGCCCAGATCAAACCGATCCCAGGTCAGCACGATGAGGCCGTAGACCACCAGCGTCGCCGCCGAGCCCGCCGCCACCAGCCAGCCCAGCGTCTGCGGTGCACGGTCCTTGGGAAGCCACTGTAGCTGCAGCGACTGGTTCACCGTTTCATAATAATGAAACCCGATCGAGCTGAGCAGCGTCACCATCAGGATACCGCCCAGCGAAGGAAACCACGCGGTGACCCCCGTGGCCACGCCCAGAAGCACCAAGGAGATCAGCCCCAGAACCTGCTCGCGCACAAACAGGATGACAGCGATCACCCCCACCGCCAGAAAGCCGGGAATCTCGCGCACCGTGTGCAGCAGGCCAATGTCCGACCCATCGAACTGCGCGGCCTCGATCACGAAGTTGTTGAGCAGCGCGCTCCAGGCGTTGAAGGCAATGGGCATCGCCAGCGCCATCAGGAACAACAGCGTCACCGGACGGCGCCAGAACGGCAGGCCTTGGGCGTCGGAAAGAGGCATGGGTCTGAACATGCGCTCGGGTTTACGCCGCTTCGCTCCGTCTGGCGAGAGGGAAAGCACACCTGCACATCCTGCTCCGCATCAGCGCGCAGAGCCGCGCGCGTGCAGCGGTGGCGGAAGATGCGTGTCTCTGCCTCGCGCGCCGGGGTATGTCGAACAAAAGAAAAACCGGCTCTTTCTGGTTTGCAATACCCTGGGGGAGCCGGCCGTCAGGGCGGCGGGGGCAAAGCCCCCGGCAGCGCTGGCGGCGTCAGAAAAAGCTTTGTGGATCAATGTCGATGCTCAGCCGCAGATCCCCTTTCAGGCGCAACGGCGCGGTCCAGCGGGCAATGGCGTCTTGCAGCGGTGCGCCCTTGGCGGCCTTGACCAGCAGCCGCACCCGGTGGCGCCCCCGGACGCGGGCGATCGGCGCCGGGGCGGGGCCGAACAACTGGGCCCCGATCTGGCGTAGCGGCCCGTCGTTGCGCGCCATGGCGTTGCCCAGATCAAACACCGCCGCCAGATCCGGTCCCGACAGGATGATCCCCGCCATGCGGCCATAAGGCGGCACGCCCGCCGCCTGACGCTCAGCGGCTTCGGCTTTCCAGAAGTTCTCCTCATCCCCCGACAGAATCGCCCGGATCACCGGGTGTTCGGGCTGGAATGTCTGCATCAAGGCCTCGCCCGGTCGCTCGGCGCGCCCCGCCCGACCCGCCACCTGGCGCATCAGCTGAAAGGTGCGCTCAGCCGCGCGCAGGTCCGACCCTTGCAGTCCAAGATCGGCGTCAATCACCCCCACCAGCGTCAGCATTGGAAAGTTGTGCCCCTTGGCGACCAGCTGGGTGCCAAGGATTATGTCGGCCTCGCCCTTGGCGATGTCTTCGATCCGTTGCTTCAGCGCACGGGCGGAACCGAAGAGGTCAGAGCTGAGAACCGCAATCCGCGCTTCCGGGAACAGGGCGGTGGCTTCCTCGGCCAGCCGTTCGATGCCGGGGCCGACGGGGGCCATCTTGCCCTCCACTTCGCAGGAGGGGCAGACCTCGGGCACCGGCTTGGTCTCGCCGCACTGGTGGCACATCAGCCGCTTCATGAAACGGTGCTCGACCATGCGCGCGTCGCAATGATCACAAGCCACCTGCGCGCCGCAAGCCCGGCAGATGGTGACGGGGGCAAAGCCACGGCGGTTCAGGAACAAAAGCGACTGCTCGCCGCGCTCCAGCCGCAGCTTCATCGCCTGTTTCAGGGTCGGCGAAATCCAGGTGGCCGGCAGCAGGTCTTCCGCGCGCATGTCCACCGCGCGCATGTCCGGCAGCACCGAGGCGCCAAAGCGTGAGGTGAGGTCCAGACGTTTGTACTTGCCTGCCTCGGCATTGGCCCAGCTTTCCAGGCTGGGCGTGGCAGAGGCCAGCACAACCTGCGCCGAACACATGGCCGCGCGCAGCACCGCCATGTCGCGGGCGTTGTACAGCACGCCATCTTCCTGCTTATAGGAGGTGTCGTGTTCCTCATCCACGATGATGAGGCCCAGATCGCGGTATGGCAGGAACAGCGCCGAGCGCGCGCCAATCACCAGCTGCGCCGCCCCCTGCCCGACCATTTTCCACACCCGGCGGCGTTCGGTCATGGTGGCGCCCGAATGCCACTCGGCCGGTTTGGCACCGAACCGGGCCTCGACCCGGGTCAGGAATTCCGCCGTCAGGGCGATCTCCGGCAGCAGCACCAGCGCCTGCCGACCGGCGCGTAAGGTGGCAGCGACGGCCTCCAGATAAACCTCTGTCTTGCCGGAACCGGTGACCCCCTTCAGCAGCGTTGTGCCATAGCGGCCGCTTTGCACGCCTTCGGCCAGCGCGGCGGCGGCGGCGGCCTGATCTTCGGTCAAGGCCTTGCCGGGCCGCTCCGGGTCCAGCCGCGGATACGGCAGATCGCGGGGCGCCTCTTCTTCGCGCAAGGCCCCCTGTTTCACCAACCCCTTCACCACCGAGGGCGTCACATCCGCCATATCGGCCAGCTCGCGCGGGGTGAAGGCCAGGTTGCCGTAGTCGTCCAGCACCTCCAGCACCCGTGTGCGGGCGTCGGTCATCCGATCCGGTACGCCCTCGCCGCGGCGCAGGATCTTGCGCATGGAGGGCGGGTCGCCGAGCCCCGG
>NZ_JBVYHB010000015.1:0-95006 GCF_056033425.1 Leisingera sp. SA32
CCCCGCCCGGATCGGATCGCGTAGCGATCCGATCCGCCCTGCGTTGCAGGGCGGCCATTGGCGCTGGTACGTTCCTCAAAAATCTGTAGCTTGACCCGGTAACAGGCGGTTTTGGCAGGGAGAAAAAGATGCCGGTCTTTCGTGACAGCGGATTCAAGGGCGAAATCACCTGGATGGGCATGGTGCCGACGGAACGCGGGCTGCGCTCTGGCGCGCGGGACCAGCTGGAGCTGGGGTTTGACGGGGTACCCGGAGAGCGGCACGGTGGCGTAAACCGTCCGGCCTGCGTGCGGGTGCGTAATCTGCACCCCAAGGACACCGAAATCCGCAATACCCGCCAGCTGTCGATCGTGTCGGAAGAAGAACTGGCGCTGATCGCTGCGGACATGGGGCTGGCCCATCTCGATCCCGAACATCTGGGTGCCACGCTGGTGCTGCGGGGGATCCCGGATCTGACCCATTTGCCACCTGCTTCGCGCTTGCAAGGCCCGGATGGGGTGACGCTGACCACCGATATTGAGAACCGCCCCTGCGTGCTGCCGGGCCGGGAAATCGAGAAAGACCACAAGGGATTTGGTGCCAAGTTCAAACCGGCCGCGGAGCACCGGCGGGGAATCACCGCCTGGGTGGAGCGGCCGGGCAGCCTGAAAATTGGACAGAAGCTGACGCTTTTTGTGCCGGATCAGCGCGCCTGGGCCCCTGAGGGCTGATATTTCGGGCCAGGGGCGCGGATGCGCGCCGGGGCCGGTTTTGCTGGCGGAATGCGCCCGCGCCGCTTCGAGGCTGGATAATGTCGGAAATCATGCGCGCGATTTGCCGCATATTGGCTAAGTCTACGAGGAAACCGGCGTTCGCGTGCCGGCGACTGAATGCAAACTCAGCAGGAACCTTGCCATGAGCTACAAGAGTGACATCGAGATCGCCCGTGAGGCGAACAAGAAACCGATCCAGGAGATCGGTGCCAAGATCGGCATTTCCAACGACGATCTGCTGCCCTATGGCCACGACAAGGCAAAGGTCAGCCAGTCCTTCATCAACTCGGTGCAGGATCGCGAGGACGGCAAGCTGATCCTGGTGACCGCGATCAACCCGACCCCGGCAGGCGAGGGCAAGACCACCACCACCGTGGGTCTGGGCGACGGTCTGAACCGCATCGGCAAGAAGGCGATGATCTGCATTCGCGAGGCCTCCCTCGGGCCGAACTTTGGCATGAAGGGCGGCGCGGCAGGCGGCGGCTATGCCCAGATCGTGCCGATGGAGGAAATGAACCTCCACTTTACCGGTGACTTCCACGCGATCACCTCGGCGCATTCGCTGCTGTCGGCGATGATCGACAATCACATCTACTGGGGCAACGAGGCCGAGATCGACATCCGCCGCGTTGCCTGGCGCCGCGTGGTCGACATGAACGACCGCGCGCTGCGCCAGATCACCGCGTCCCTGGGTGGTGTCTCCAACGGCTTCCCGCGCGAGACTGGCTTTGACATCACCGTGGCCTCTGAGGTCATGGCGATCCTGTGCCTGGCGACTGACCTGAAGGATCTGGAAAAGCGCCTTGGCGACATTATCGTGGCCTACCGCCGCGACAAGACCCCGGTCTATTGCCGCGACATCAAGGCCGAAGGCGCGATGACCGTGCTGCTGAAGGATGCGATGCAGCCGAACCTGGTGCAGACCCTGGAAAACAACCCCGCCTTTGTGCATGGCGGTCCGTTTGCCAATATCGCGCATGGCTGCAACTCGGTGATCGCCACCAAAACCGCGCTGAAAGTCGCCGACTACGTCGTGACCGAGGCGGGCTTTGGTGCCGATCTGGGGGCCGAGAAGTTCATGAACATCAAGTGCCGCAAGGCAGGCATCGCGCCGTCGGCGGTGGTGCTGGTGGCCACCGTGCGCGCGATGAAGATGAACGGCGGCGTGGACAAGGCCGAACTGGGTGCTGAAAATGTCGATGCGGTGAAGAACGGTTGCGCCAACCTTGGCCGCCACATCGAGAACGTCAAATCCTTTGGCGTGCCGGTGGTGGTTGCGATCAACCACTTTGTCACCGACACCGATGCCGAGGTGCATGCGGTCAAGGAGTACTGCGGCGAGCACGGCGTCGAGGCGGTGCTTTCGCGCCACTGGGAACTGGGCTCCGAAGGCTCCGCCGATCTGGCGCAGAAGGTTGTGGAACTGGCCGATGCCGGCACCGCCAACTTCTCGCCGATCTACCCCGATGACATGCCGCTGTTCGAGAAGGTCGAGACCATCGCCAAGCGCATCTACCGCGCCGACGAGGTGCTGGCGGACAACAAGATCCGCAACCAGCTGCGCGAATGGGAAGACGCGGGCTATGGCCACCTGCCTGTCTGCATGGCCAAGACCCAGTATTCCTTCTCGACCGACCCGTCCTTGCGGGGTGCGCCGGTGGGGCATTCGGTTCCGGTGCGTGAAGTGCGCCTGTCCGCAGGGGCCGGCTTCATCGTGGTGGTCTGCGGCGAGATCATGACGATGCCGGGCCTGCCGCGCAAACCGGCGGCGGAGAGCATCTGTCTGAACAGCGACGGCCTGATCGAAGGCTTGTTCTAAGACGCGATATGCGACATTCAGCGGCTCGGGGTAATCCGGGCCGCTGGAGTTTTGAGAGATGACCGAACCGACACCACCCGAAGACTGCGCCTCGATGCAGCAGCTGCGGGCGCAGATTGACCTTCTGGACGCGGAATTGGTGGCGCTGCTGGCCCGACGGGCCGCCTATATTGACCGGGCGATTGCGCTGAAACAGGCAAACGGCTGGCCTGCGCGGATCCCCGCCCGGGTTGAGGATGTGGTGGCCAAGGCGCGCGCTGCGGCAGACGGGCAAGGGCTGGATGCGGATCTGATCGAGGATCTGTGGCGGCAGTTGGTGGAGTGGTCGATCGCCCGCGAGGCGCGGGTGATCCGGGAGGAGTAGGCAGGTTGGCGCCTGCGGCTGAAAGGAAGAGATCGAATGACTGCAACGTTGATTGACGGCAAGGCCTTTGCGGCCAAGGTGCGCGGCCAGGTGGCCGAACATGTGTCGCGGTTGAAAGAAGAGCATGGCATCACCCCCGGTCTGGCGGTGGTTCTGGTGGGCGAGGATCCGGCCAGCCAGGTTTATGTGCGTTCCAAGGGCAAGCAGACCGTAGAGGTCGGCATGAACTCCTTTGAGCACAAGCTGGCGCCCGACACGTCGGAGGGCGACCTTCTGGCCCTGATCGATCAGCTGAACAATGATCCCGCGGTGCATGGCATTCTGGTGCAGCTGCCGCTGCCCAAGCATCTGGACGAGGATCTGGTGATCAATTCCATCGCACCGGAGAAGGATGTGGACGGGTTCCATATTTCCAACGTCGGTCTGTTGGGCACCGGTCAGAAATCCATGGTGCCCTGCACACCGCTGGGCTGCCTGATGATGTTGCGTGACCACCACGGTTCGCTGTCGGGCATGGATGCTGTCGTGATCGGCCGCTCCAACATTGTCGGCAAGCCGATGGCGCAGCTGCTGCTGGGCGACAGCTGCACCGTGACCATCGCGCACAGCCGCACCAAGGACCTGCCCGACGTGGTGCGCCGCGCCGACATCGTGGTGGCCGCGGTTGGCCGCCCTGAAATGGTGCCGGGCGACTGGATCAAGGAAGGCGCGACGGTGATTGACGTGGGCATCAACCGCATCGACGCGCCGGAGAAGGGCGAGGGCAAGACCCGACTGGTGGGCGATGTGGATTTCGACACCGCGGCAGCCCGCGCTGGCGCGATCACGCCGGTGCCGGGCGGCGTCGGGCCGATGACCATCGCTTGCCTGCTGGCCAACACCGTGACCGCCTGCTGCCGCGCCAACAACCTGGCCGAGCCGGAAGGGCTGACCGCCTGAGGCGGAGTCACGTAGTCTCTATTGCGTGTGTTGCTCCCGTCGGACCGCCTCCGGCGGGAGTATTTTTTTGAAAGATGGATGAGGCTGCGGTCAGGAAGAGACCGGCACCATCGTGCCTTGCAGGAGGGCGACCAGTTTTTCGTCTTCGCCGGTTATGGCGTGGACCTCAGCCGTGACGATCACCAGGCGACGGCCGGGCTTGATGACCTTGCCGGTGGCGCGCAGTTGGTCGCCAGCACCAGGGGCCAGCAGGTTGATCTTCATTTCCGCGGTCATCACTTCGCTGTTTTCGGGCATTGTCGTCAACGCGGCGTAGCCCGCCGCGGTGTCGCCAATGGCAAAGCTGAGCGCGGCATGGGCGACGTCGTGCTGCTGGCGGCTGCCGGGCAGGATCGGGGCGGTGATGACCACCTCGCCCGAAGTGACGCTTGCAATTTCTGCGCCCAGGGTCTGCATCATGCTTTGCCTGGAAAAACTGCTGCGGATGCGGTCCTCCATTGCGGACTCCTTCTGATTGTTGTGCCCGCAGCATAGAGCAGCCCTGTCGGCTTGCGCAGATGACGCTGCGCAGTTTAGCGTGGCATCGGCACGGGAACCGGCTTCTGGCCGGTCAAAATCGCCAAGGCATCGGCGTCCATCAGCGCAGTAAGCGCCGGGTTGCTGGTGCGCAATCCGCCCGTGTAGGTCCCAAAGGCCGGCAGAATCAGGCGGTTGCGGTCGACGAGGAAACAGGCGCGAGACGCGCTGCGCAGCCGCGCCTTGGGGTGGTAATGGCCGGAGACCTCGGCACGGGCAGCGGGATCGGCGATGTGGCGAAAGGTGAGCGGCGCAAGATGCAGCTCGGCCCTCTGTTCACCGCCCAAACACGTCGGCGCCGGATCATGGTTGCCGGCAATCCAAATCCAGCGGCGGGTCTGGATCATCGCCGCAAGCTGCGCGCGTTCCGGCGCGGCCAGAGCGCGGGAGGCTGCGTCATCGTCGAAACTGTCGCCCAGGCAAATCAGTGTCCTGGCATCGGTCAGCGTCAGCAGGGTCTGTAGCCGGTCGAGCGTGTCGAGGGTCTCATACGGGGGCAGGGCGCTGCCGCCGCGCCGGGCGTGGCGTTCAGATTTCCCAAGGTGCAGGTCGGACACGCACAGCAGGCGATGCTGCTCCCACCAGAGCGCGCCGCCGGCAAGGGCGGTGAGGCGGGCACCCGCAAGCGTAAAGTCAAAACCGGTCATGGCCCGGTCATATCGCGCCCGGCGCCACAGGCAAGGGTCATTGCGGCAGGCTGTCCAGCCCGGAGTGCTGCATCAACGCCGCAGCCTCCTGTTGCAGCAGCTTCTCCGCAGCGGCGCCTTTGACCGGCACCTTACCCATTTCCAGCAGCAGGGGCGCGGCCAGTGGCGAGATCCGGCTAAGCCGACGCAGGGTGATGCGGCCCTGTATGCGGGCGATCATCTCTTCGATACGGCCAAAGTCCACCAGCCCGCGCAGGGCTTCCTCGCGGGTGATGTCCAGGAGCAGATGATCGGGGTCGTATTTGCGCAGCGTGTCATAGAGAATGTCCGAGGAAAACGTCGCCTGACGCCCGTTCTTGCGCGCGCCCGGCGCGTTGCGTTCGATCAGCCCGGCGATCGTGGCCGCGCCGCGAAAGGCGCGTTTCATCACCGCATTGCCAGCCAGCCAGCCCTCCAGCCCGTCGCGCAAAGCGGCCGGGTCGAACAGAGGCTCAGGGTCGGTGACCTGCTCCAGCCCCCAGATCAGGGTGGCGTAATCGGTCGAGACAAACCCCAAGGGGTCGAGGCCCAGTTCCTCCATCCGTTTCGTGAGCAACAGGCCAAGGGTCTGCTGTGCATTGCGGCCGGCAAACCCGTAGATGCAGAGATGCTCGCGCCCTTGATGGGGGAAGCTCTCGATCAGCAGCGATCCGGCGCGCGGGAGTTCGGAGACCTCGCGTTGCAGGGCCAGCCAGTCGGCAGTGTGCGCTGGCAGGTCGGGCCAGCTGTGCTGTTGCAGCATTTCCAGAATGCGGGCGCTAAGCTGGGTGGAGGTGGCAAATTTGGTGCCGGAGAACACCGCGATTTTCGGCTTCTTGCCGGCGGTGCGGGTGACCTCGACGGTCATCTCGCGCAGGTTCTCGTAGCGCACCGTCTGGCCGCCGATCAGGAAGGTGTCGCCGGGGGTGAGCGTGGCGGCAAAGGCCTCCTCGATTTCGCCCAGCGGCTTGCCGCCGCGGCTGCGCTTCAGGCGAACGTTGATCAGATCCGCGTCCTGAATGGTGCCGAGGTTCATGCGGATGCGGGCAGCGGCGCGTGGATCGCGCAGCTGCCAGCGTCCGTCGGTTCGCTGCTGCAGGCGCTGCCAGCGGTCATAGGCGCGCAGCGCGTAGCCGCCGGTGGCACAGAAGTCCAGGCAGGCGTCGAACTCGGCGCGGGTCAGCGCGGCATAGGCCCCCGTGCTGGTGACCTCCGCATAAAGTTCGGATGCCGCGAACGGGCCCGCACAGGCGGCGATGAGAATATGCTGGCAGAGCACGTCGCGTGGGCCGGGGCCGCGAGGCGTGCCGTCCAGATCGTTTTCGCGCACCGCCTCCAGTGCGGCGCGGCATTCGACCACTTCAAATCGGTTGGCGGGCACCAACAGCGCCTTGGAGGGGGCGTTGTAGCGGTGGTTGGCGCGGCCGATACGCTGCACCAGGCGTTTCACGTTCTTAGGTGCGCCGACCTGGATCACCAGATCCACGTCGCCCCAGTCGATGCCAAGGTCGAGCGAGCCGGTGCAGACCACTGCCCGCAGCTCGCCCCGGACCATCGCCGCTTCGATGCGTTCGCGCTGCGTGCGGTCAAGTGAGCCGTGGTGAATGCCTATCGGCAGCGCGTCGTCATTGGCAAGCCAGAGGTTGCGGAAGAAAATCTCGGCCTGGGCGCGGGTGTTATGGAAGATCAGCGTGGTGCGATGCGCCTTGATCTGCTGCAAGACTGCCGGAATGGCATGGGCCGCACCACCGCCCGCCCAGGGCGGGGCTTCGTCGGTGTCGAGCATACGGATGTTCGGGGCGGGGCCGGGGTCGGCCAGCAGGATCTCGCAGGGGTCCGGATGGCGGGCGAGGTAGCTGGCGATGGCCTGTGGGTCGTCCACCGTGGCCGAGAGGCCGACACGGCGCAGGTGCGGGCAAAGCGTTTGCAGCCGGGCCAGCGCCAGCATCAGCTGATCGCCGCGTTTGCTTTCGGCCAGCGCGTGAATTTCATCCACCACCACCCGTTGCAACCCGCGAAAAGTGCGTTCCGCATCCGGGTAGGAGGTGAGCAGCGCCAGACTTTCGGGTGTGGTCAGCAGGATATGCGGCGGGTCAGCCCGCTGGCGGCGTTTTCGGCTGGAGGGGGTGTCGCCAGTGCGGTCATCTATGCGGATCGGCAGGCCGATGTCCTCAACCGGGGTGCGCAGGTTGCGTTTGATGTCGGCTGCAAGCGCCTTGAGCGGCGAGATGTAGAGCGTGTGCAGCCCCTCATGGTGGCCGTCGGACAGTTCCGCCAGGGTGGGCAGGAAACCGGCCATGGTCTTGCCGCCGCCGGTGGGGGCGATCAACAGGGTACAGGGGCGGTCCGCGCGGTCCAGCATGGCTTGCTGATGCGGGTGAAGTGACCAGTCTTTGGCGGCGAACCAGGCGCGCAGGGCAGGAGGCAAATCTTGCATCTGTCAGATGTAAGCGCTGCCGCAAAACTTTGCTAAAAAGTTTTGCCCAAAGGTTCTAAAAACTTTGGGCTGTCGTCATTTCACGATGGTTTCGTCCTTGACGAACATGTTGGCCCAGGCGCGGTCGATCAGGTCGGGCGTCATCTGATAGGGGATGCCCTCGAAGTCGCAGATCGCGATCATCTGATCGATCAGGAACACCGGCTGGTAGTTGGAATAGATGTTGTTGATCTCGGGGTATTTCTGCTTCAGCAGATGCACCAGCGCGGTTTCGTCCAGGGGCATGCCCTTCTTGCGGGCGACCATGGCAAAGATCTTGAGGTAGTTTTCCTGGTTCGGCCCGTCGATCTTGATCTTGAAGAAGATCCGCCGAAGCGCCGCCTGATCGAAGATCTCATTCGGGTGGAAGTTGGTGGAGAAGATCACCAGCGTGTCGAAGGGGACCTCGAATTTTTCGCCCGATTGCAGGGCCAGGATGTCCTTGCTCTCCTCCAGCGGTACGATCCAGCGGTTGACCAGGGCCTGCGGCGGTTCGGCCTGGCGGCCAAGGTCGTCGACGATGAAGATGCCGCCAGTGGATTTCAGCTGCAACGGCGCCTGATAGGTGCGGGCGGTGGGGTTGTAGACCAGATCCAGCATGTCCAGCGACAGCTCGCCGCCGGTGATGACGGTGGGGCGCTGGCACATCACGTAGCGTTCGTCAAAACGGCGGCGGCGGCGTAGGGAATTGGGGTCGTCGGGTTCCTGATCGACCTCGGTGTGCACGATCGGGTCGTAGACGGTGATAACCTGGCCTGCGTATTCGATGGCGCGCGGCACATAGATGTTGTCGCCAAGCGCATCGCGAATGCCGTTGGAAATCGAGGACTTCCCGTTGCCGGGCGGCCCATACATCAGGATCGAGCGGCCGGCGCTGACTGCGGGGCCGAGGTGGTCCAGCAGGCTGTCGGGTAGCACGAGGTGCCCCATGGCGCCGGTCAGCTGGGTGCGGGTGACCTGGATGTTTCGGATCGACTGGCGCTTGACCTGTTCGCGGTAGACCGCCAGTGGCACCGGCATAGCACCAAAATACTCGGATTGGCTGAGCGCATCCAGCGCCCGCGCCTTCCCTGCGTCCGTCAGCTGATAGCCCATTTCGTTGCCGCTGTTGGCGTTCAGCGTGCCGGTGGCCTGCAACAGCTTTTGGTCCCGGGCCATATCCACCAGCTCTTGGGTGACCGAGGCGGGCAGGCAGATGGCCGCGGCGATTTCGGTGACGGTCTCGACGTTCTTGCGAAAAATGGTCTTCAGCAAGATGTCACGCATCATCACCAGCGGCAGCTGCATCTGTTCCAGCCCCTTGGGCGGCGGCGGGGCGGTGACGGTGACGTTTTGCATGTTCATGGGTGTTGCCTTGTCGCTGCTACCGGTTCTCCCCCGCAAAAGGGGTTTGCAACAGGTTATTCAGGACTGTGGCAACAGCGGGGCAGAGGTGAAGCTTTTCCGCGAAAGCGGATGGTTCACAGGCGAAACCGGTTCACTGGCCAAACAGCGCGGCGAGGATGAGGTACAGCGCCAGCGTCCCGCCGAGGCACAGGCCCATGGGGAAACTTTTGCCGGTGTCCCAGCTTTGCCAATGCGGCGCCAGCTGACGCAGGCGCGTGTGCTTGGCGATCCGATGCGCCGCAAAGCCCGCCAGCAGCACGGCCGCAAAGATCACCATCAACAGACGCAGATCTCCGAGAGCGATGAAGGGGGCGGCTGCGCCCGCGAATTTTGCGTCGCCAGCGCCCACCGCACCGGCGGTGTAAAAAAGAAATCCCAGCGCAATGCCCACGGGCAGGTGCAGCAGCTGCCAGCCATAGTCGGCCCAGCTGGGCATCAACAGCGCACCGCCGAGCACAAAGATCACCCCGAGGCTGTCAACCGCCCAGTTGGGAATGCGCATGCCGCGCAGGTCGGTCAGCGCCACCGCGTAGCACAGGGGCAGCACAAACGGCAGGAACCACAACGCGGCATGGGCCGGGAAGTGCATGGATCAACCGTTTTCCAATGCGGCCAGCGAACGGGCGGCCTGCTCGAAATGCTGTGGGTGGGTGTCGATGGCTTCGCGCAGGAGATTTTCCCCGGTTGAGACATCGCCCTGTTTCACGGCCGACAGGGCCAGCGTGTGCAGCAACAGCGCCCGTTCGGTCTGATCCATCGGGATCACCGGCAGGGTGTAGTTACGCTGCGCACCGCGCGACAGCACCAGGTTGTTCTTGGCGGTGAACAGGCTCTGGTCCTGCCGGATCGCCTCGCCGAACAGCCGTTCGGCATCGGCAAAATCGCCACGGGTCAGCTTGGAGTAGCCCCAGTTGTTCATAACCTTGGCTGGCGTGGTGGTCAGCCCGGCGGCAATCTCATAGAAGCTGTCGGCGCGTTTCCAGTCGCGGGCGGCATCGGCCACCACGGCCTCGAGCCGGTAGCGTTCGTAAGTTTCATGGGTGGGGGGCACGGTATCCAGTTGCGCCCTGGCGCCATCCCAGTCGCCGCTGCGCACCAGCGCGCCTGCCAGCTGCACGCGGTCCTCGCTGGTGGCGCCCGTCATCGCCACGACCTTTTTCCAGGCTGCGGCGCCTTCGGTGGTGCGTTTGGCGCGGATCAGCGAATGCGCCAGCCCACGGTGCAGGTCGATGCGGTCCGGATTGTCCTTCAGCGCGCGCTGGAAATAGGTGACCGCCTCATTCGGGTCGGCCACGGTCAGCATCACATCATTGAGGTTGCTTTCGTCGATGACATTGACGTCCTGAAAGGCGCGTTCGACGGTTTCGTCCGCCTTGTCCGCGCAGGCCGACAAGACCAGCGCCCCGGCCAGGGTCGCGGAGAGAATAAACTGCTGGCGCATTTGTGCGTCCTTTTACTGCTCTGCCTCGGTCATGGTGTCTGGCGAATCAGGTAGCTTCCGCCCCCCTGCCGCACCAATCTGTAATCTTGATTTTGAGGAGCAGTATGCGTCGGATTTTCCATCTTTGCGAGGGCCAGGCGCAAATTATCGCGGATTGCGTCACTTTCGCCATTGTCCTGCGCATAGGCGCGCTGGAAGACGCCGACCGCCTCTGCGGTCTTGCCGCGTTCCATCAGCACCACGCCGAGGTTGTTCATCGGCTCCGGCCAGGTGGGGTCCGCCTTGACCGCCTGGCGTAGCAGATCCTCGGCCTGGCCCAACTGGCGCAGCCCCAGTTTCGCGGTGCCCATGCCCGACAGGATTTCCGCCGTCAGCCCATGATCGAGCGCGGCGCGGGTGTAAGCCTCCAGCGCCAGCTCGTATTGGTCTGCGGCCATCAGCCGGTTGCCGACCAGCAGCCCGTCTTCTGCCTCGGCGCGCAGGTTGGTGCCAGGCGCCCAGGGGCTGCCGCGGTCCTGTTTCAGGCCGACCGGTGCACAGGCCGCCACCAGCGCAATCACGCCGGCCGCGGCCATGGCACGGGTTCGGCGGACAGGAAAGGCCCGTCCCGTTCTTTGCATTTGTTCAGTTGCCTGCGTTGCCCATGTTCATGATGCCCTGCACCGACGGGCCGACCAGAATGATCAGCAGCGGCGGCACGGTCAGCCCCATTGTGGCAAGGGTCATCTTGACGGGCAACTTGTTTGCGGCCTCTTCGGCGCGCATGACGCGTTTGTCGCGCATCTCGCCCGCATAGACCCGCAGCGCATCGGCGATCGAGGTGCCGAAACTGGCGGATTGGATCATCACCGTCACGAAAGAGGAGACATCCTGCACCCCGCAGCGGGTGCCCATGTCGCGCAGCACCTTGTCCTTCTCCTTGCCGGCCTTCATCTCCTGGGCGACCACCTGAAATTCCTCGGCCAGATCTGGGTAGGAGGCGTGCAGCTCCGAGGCGACGCGGACGATGGCCTGATCCAGCGACTGCCCCGCCTCGACGCAGACCAGCATCATGTCGAGCGCGTCGGGAAAGCCCTCTGTGATCTTCTGCTTGCGCTCCTCGATGCGGCGGGTGATCCAGTATTTCGGCAGCATGTACCCCACGGCACCGGGGCCGATGATGCGGATCGCCATCTGCTGGCTGTCGTAATCGATGTCGGCCTTCAGCACGTAGACAAAGAACAACCCCGCGGCCAGGCCCAGAAGGCCAAGCGCGAATTGGGCAAAGTGGAACAGTCGCACCGAATCCTTGGAGTGATAGCCCGCTTGGCGCAGCTTCAGCTCCATCGCCGACAGCTCATCCGCGTTCTGGGGTTCCAAGAAGTTGGCGAATTTTTGCAGCTGCTCGTTGCGGTCGGCCTGTCGCAGCCGTTCCTTCTGCGGTTTGGCGCGGGTTTCCGGCGCGATGTTCTTTTGCAGCTTCTTCAGCGGATCCTCGGGCTGGTTCAGCAGCAGCGGCACCGCCAGCAAGATCATGAACAGCCCGGCGATGCCGAGGGCCAGCAGCGGGCCGAGTTCACCGAACTGCGATGTCAGATAGTCATTGACGCCGGACAGGAATTCCATCGTCGCCTCCCTCAGACCTTGATGTTGGTCAGCATGCGCATGACGAACAGATTGGCGGTCAGCATCAGCCCAACCGCAAAACAGGCGGGAATGAACCAGGGATGATCCAGCACGCCGTCATAATAACCGGGATCCTTGACCAGGATTGCGATCAGGCAGAACAGCGGAAAACCCGACAGGAACTTGCCCGACCATTGCGCCTCTGCGGTGATCGCCTTGACCCGGCGAAACAGGCGAAAGCGGGATCGGATCACCTTGGCCAACCCGGCCAGAACCTCGGCCAGGTTGCCGCCGGATTGCTGCTGGATGCTCACCGCCACTGCGAGGAAGCGCATGTCCTGCATGTCCAGCCGTTCCGCCATCTCCTTCAGCGCCTCGCCCACATCGCGACCATAGGCGCACTCGTCAGCGATGATGCCAAATTCGGTGGCCAGCGGGTCCTCGACCTCGTTGGCGACGATCTGCACGGCAGAGGAAAACGGATGGCCGACGCGCAGGGAGCGCACCATCAGTTCCACCGCGTCGGGCAGCTGTTCTTCGATCAGCGCCATGCGCTTCGCGGCCTTTTTATTGACCCAGAAGAACACCGCGCCGACCCCGATGATGATGGAGCCCAGCACCCGCACGGGCAGGGGGGCCGAGGTGCCGATGGTCAGCCCGGCAAACGCCACAACGCCGAGCCCGACCATAATCAGGATCAACTGTTTCGGGGAAAAGGCAATGGCGGCCTTTTGCGCGCGTTCCGACAGCAGCGAGTACAGCGGGATCGATTGCGACTTGGCGTGTTGGCCCAGCTCCTTGCGCAGCTGCTCCAGCACCTGTTCGCGGTTGCCGCCTTTTTCCATCATCTCCAGCCGACGGGTGACCTTGCTGTTGAGGCTGATGGATTTGCCGAAGGTGAACAGATACAGGCCCTCGACCAGGGCCAGCACGCCAAAGAAGATGAGGCCGTAAATCAGTGGTTCCGCACTCAGCTGCATCAGCGCTTCTCCATCACCGTGGGTTCATAGATCGAGGCAGGCAGATCATAGCCCCAAAGGCGGAAGCGTTCGGAATAGTGGCTTCGCACGCCGGTGGCGGTGAAATGGCCGATGATTTTGTTGTCGGGGGTCAGACCAACGCGCTGGAACCGGAAGATTTCCTGCATCGAGATCACGTCGCCCTCCATGCCCGTAATTTCGGTGATAGAGGTCATCCGGCGCGAGCCGTCCTGCAGGCGGCTGGCCTGCACGATCAGGTTCACCGCTGAGGCGATCTGACTGCGCACGGCCTTGATCGGCATTTCGATGCCTGCCATCGCAATCATGTTTTCCAGACGGGAGATCCCGTCGCGGGCAGAGTTTGCGTGGATCGTGGTCATCGAGCCGTCGTGGCCGGTGTTCATCGCCTGCAACATGTCGATGACTTCCTCGCCGCGGGTCTCGCCCACGATGATGCGGTCGGGGCGCATCCGAAGGGCGTTCTTCAGACAGTCGCGCGGGCTGACCTCGCCTTTGCCTTCGACGTTGGGCGGGCGGCTTTCCATCCTGCCCACATGGGTCTGTTGCAATTGCAGTTCGGCTGTGTCCTCGATGGTCAGGATGCGTTCGGCATTGTCGATGAAGCTCGACAGCGCGTTTAGCGTGGTGGTTTTACCCGAACCGGTGCCGCCAGACACAATCACGTTCAGCCGGGTGGAGACCGCGGCTTGCAGATAGGCGGCCATTTCCTCGGTGAAGGCACCAAAATTCACTAGGTCATCAATGCCCAGCTTGTCTTTTTTGAACTTCCGGATCGACACCAGTGAACCGTCCACCGCGATGGGCGGCACCATGGCATTGAAGCGCGACCCATCGGCCAGGCGGGCGTCCACGTAAGGGTTGCTTTCATCGACACGGCGCCCGACGGCAGAGACGATCTTGTCGATGATCCGCATCAGGTGCTTTTCATCCTTGAACGTGATGTCGCTGATTTCGAGCTTGCCGCTGCGTTCAACAAAGATCTGCTGTGGGCCGTTCACCAGAATGTCGCTGACAGAGTCGTCTTGCAGCAGCGCCTCCAGCGGGCCGAGGCCGGTGACCTCGTCATACAGCTCCTTGTAGAGCTGCTGGCGGTCCTCCCGGTTGAGGACGATGCTTTTTTCTGCCAGGATTTCGGTGGCGATGGTTGCAATTTCCGAACGCAATTCGGCCTCGCCAGCGCGTTCTAGCGCCGCAAGGTTGAGGTTTTCCAACAATTCCCGGTGCAGCTGGATCTTGATCTCGCTCAGCCGCTCCTTGCGCTTGCGGTCCTTGTCCTGCGGCTGCGCTTCGGCGGGATTGCGCTGGGCCGGGCGGCGCAGGCTGACCGCGGGCTTGTCGGATGCCGCAGCCGGGGTGGCGGGTTCCACGGCCACCGGTGCCGGTTTTGCTGGCTGCTTCTTGTACTTCGAAAACATTCACTCGCCCCCAATCCGTACCGTTCAGGCCGCTTCGGCCTCACTCTGTCCCAGCTCATGCAGCGAGGCCGCGAGCTTGGCGATTTCCTTGCGCAGCGGGTTCTTGGCCGCCGACAGCGCCAGCGGCAGCCCGTGGTCGCAGCTTTGCAGCACCGGCTTGCCGCCATCCGGCAGCTGCAGGTCAATGGAGATGCCGAGCGATTCCGCCATCCGCTTTACACGGCTCTTGCCGGTCAGGTCGGTGAATTTCGGCGCCTTGTTCAAAGCAAAACGCAGCTTTTCAAATGGCAGATCCTCGGATTGCAGCGCTCGCTTCATGCGCAGCGCGTTCTGCGCTGACCGCATGTCCAGTTCGATCATGGCAAAATAGACATGCGCCATGCTGAGAACGGTCTCGGACCACTGCACCAGCGTGTGCGGCATATCGATCACCACAAAGTCAAAGTGGCTGCGGGCCATTTCGATCACGCTGGTGATGTCCTCGGGCGTTAGCAGGTCCAGCGGCACCAGTTCCGCCGGGGCGGTCAGCACCTGAAGCTTCTCGCGGAACGACAGCAGCGCCTGGCCGAACAGGTCTTCGTCCATGCTTTCGGTTTCGCTGAGCATTTCCATCACCGCTTCGCGCCGGGGCAGGTCCAGATAGGTGGAGACCGATCCATGCTGGAGATCGAAGTCCAGCAGGCAGACAGAGGGGTCGTCTCGTTGGCTGAGCGCCGCCAGCTCCCATGCGAGGTTCACCGCCATCGTGGTGGAGCCGGTGCCGCCGGCCAGCCCGTGACAGACGATCACCGCGCCCTCACGCTGGCTGCCGGAATGCAGCTGATGCGGGTTGGGGGCGACCTCGGGCTCTGGCGCCTTAAGCCGGTCGATGGCGGCCTGAAGTTCCTGCTCGGGCAGCGGGTAGGGAACGAATTCGTCCGCGCCCTGGCGCAACAACGTGTGCAGGGCCGCCGGGGTCACGTCTTCGGCGATCAGGATCACCTTGATGCCACGGGTTTTGGCCTGGGTGATGATCTCGCCCATCATCGGCAGATCACTCTCGTCGGCGCTGTCGATGGCCAGGGCGACGAATTGCAGCGCCTCGGCCTCGGGCTGGTTGAAGAAGGTCAGTGCTTCGGAAAATCCCAGATCCCCCCAGGCCTCTCCCAGAGCGGCCTCCATGTCCTCGATCAACAAATCAAAGGTCTGCACATCGCGGCTGATGGTGCAGGCGACAATTGCCGGGGTCTCTGTTTGGGGCGTTCCACTCATTGCCGTATTCCTTGTTCACATGGGCAGAGCGCGCCATGGGCACACTCTGCCTCTTGCAAACAATGTCGATGGCAATCTGGGCGAATTTGGGGCCAAAAAGCCCCAAATCTGGGGAATGTTAACAACTCGTCGACGACCGATAGGCCGCAGGCGGGGTTACTCCAGCGCGCGTTCGAGCGATTTCTGCTCTGTCAGCGTGGTGCCGGGAATCGCGCTTTCGAGGTATTCGCGATAGACGATCTGGGCATATTTGCCGTCCAGCACCGAAGGATGGCGCTTGAGGAAGCCGCTAACTTCGGTCACGGTGCGGCGGTTGCGGCGTTCGCGCTGCGGAGTGGGGATCAGCGGCTGGGTTTCACCATAGGACACCACGGCCTCCAGCCGACTGCGGCTGATGCCGCGCGACACCAGATAGTTCACCGCCGCGCGTGCCCGCCGCAGACCCAGCGATTTGTTGTAGGCGTTGCTGCCAACGGCGTCGGTGTGCCCGAACACGCGGAAACGCACCTCGGGGAACTGTCTGATCCAACGGGCCTGCTGGTCAAGAACCGTGCGGGCCGTCGCATCCAGACGGGCGCTGTCGAAATCAAACGTGATGGTTGTCGGCACTTCCTTGGCGAAACGGCCAGCCAGCTGGATGGCATAGTCGCGCTGGCCACGCATCACCGCCGAATTGTTCAGGGTAGCTTCGCCAAAGGTGCCCTTGCGGTTCAACTCGCGCCCGGCTTCGCGTTCGCAGGCAGCGGCGGTCAGCAGCAGCCCCAGAATTGCAGCGGTTCTGATCATCTGTGCCACTCCCTATCAGTCCAGCACGTAGCCGTAAGAGCCGTTGAAATCCTGCTTGGCGACTTCGGCCGCCGGGCCGCTCTTGGTGCGCGAGGTGCGTCCGAAGAGGAACAGGTCTTTTTCGCTGGGCGGTGCCACCCGATCGGTTGGCAGGGTCAGCGCCTCGCCGCGGGTCGGGGTGACCAGATGGGCGCTGACAATGATGACCAGTTCGGTCTGTTCGCGCTGGTAGTCGGCGCTGCGGAACAATGCGCCCAGTACGGGTACATCGCCCAGCCAGGGCAGCTGCGAGGAATTGTCGAGGAACTCGTCCCGGATCAGACCGGCAATGGCAAAGCTCTCGCCGTCGCGCATTTCAACGGTGGTGGAGGTCTCGCGCCGCGAGAAGGCATCAATCGTCAGCCCGCTGAGCTCCAGCGAGTTGGAAGGGTCGATGGCCGACACGGCTGCATTCAGTTCCAGATTGATGAGGTCGCCGTCGATCACCCGCGGGATGAAGTTCAGCTCAATCCCGAACGGTTTGAATTCGATGGTGATGACGCCATCTTCCTGGGCCACGGGCACCGGGTATTCGCCGCCGGCCAGGAATTTGGCCTCTTGGCCCGACAGGGCCGACAGGTTGGGTTCGGCCAGCGTGCGCACGACGCCCTTTTGCTCCAGCGCTTCCAGCAGCAGGCTGACCTGCACCGCGCCAGCATTGAAACCGAACAGGAAGGCGCCGGCGTTTTCATTGGCCGCCGGAATGTTGCCAGCCAGAGAATTGGCCAGCGATCCTGCGTTGTTCAGCGTGTTGGTGCCGCCCACACGGCCCGTGCTGGTGCCGCCGCTGAAGCCCAGCGAAGCACTGAGCGACTTGGAAACCGAGCGTTGCATCTCGGCGAAGCGCACCTTGAGCATGACCTGCTGCACGCCGCCCACCGACATCAGATTGCTGACCCGCTCCGGCGCGTAGCGTTCGGCAAGGTCGAGCGCGCGTTGCAGCCGTGCCGCGCTGGACACGGTGCCGGACAGCACGATGCCGTCATTGGCGGTACGGACCTCGATTTTCTCGTTTGGCAGGATCTGGCGCAGGCGTTGCTTGAATTCGGTGACATCGGCGGCCACGCGAACATCCACGTTGGTGATCAGTCGGCCAGAGCCGTCCAGCAATGTCAGCGTGGTCAGACCCGGCGATTTGCCCAAAACATAGATGGTGCGATCCGACAGGGAGGAAATGTCGGCAATGCCCGGATTGGCGATGCTGAGTTCCGCAAAGGGGGTTTCGCTTTCGACGACGACGGCACGGTTCATCGGCACGTCCAGCGTCGACGCCGTGCCGCGTTTCACCACCCGCAGGGACTGGGCCTCGGCCCCATCGACCGACGGAATGCCAGCAAGCGAAAGCCCCACTAGGGCTGCCGCCACGAACCTCTTAAATCTCATGTGACCTGCCTTTCCGATCACGCCTCAAAATCCGGGTCTTTTTGCCCGCTGTTTTGGGCACTGTGGTGCAGATGGTGAATTTTTGCAAGAATCAATGGTTTCGCAGGGGTTCTCGTCGTCGCTGCATTGTGTGGACCGGGCAACACGCCAAGCGGCCACCACCCCACGAAGGGATGGTGGCCGCGCGCGTTATTCGGCTGAGGGCGCGACGTTTCCGCGTAGCGCCCTAGTTGGTGCAGGGGATCGGGATCTCCACCACTTCGGCACCACGGCGGGTGCGGATGGTGCAGACTTTCTCCTGCTCCACTTCCTGCGGCGCTTCCAGGGCGCCCAGACCCAGCAGCGTCCGCTGGTCGACCTCGACCACCGAGGCGATGGTGTCGTCCCCGGCGCCGACCAGGGCCAGCGACAACCGGCCGGTGGTTTGCGCCTGGGCCAGCGCAGCCACCTGACGCGGATGGGCGGCCACGGTGACCGTGCGGGCAATGATTGCCTCGTTGATGTCGCCGCCCGCACTCTGGTCCACGGCGACCAGTTCGACGTTTGTCTCAATGAGGCGGGTGACCTCGCCATGGGCGCCGCCGCTGCCGGGCATCATGCCGGTCCAGTACACATCGACCTTATCGCCGGGGCGCAGAAAGCCCGACACGCCGGAGGACACATCCACCTTGATCGCAAAGGCGCGCATGCCGCGTTGCAGCCGCGAGGTGATGCCTGCGTCCTTGCCGGGGTCGGTGACCTTGACGGCCAGGATCGCCTCATCCTTTTCCATCGCGCGCAGAACCACGCGCAGATCGTCGCCCTCGTGCGGCGGGAACAGCGCGTCCAGTTCGGTAAAGGCGCCCTCGGGGATGGCATTTTGCGGCCAACGCACCGCGCGCACCGCGTCCTTGGACAGGCGTTCGCCGTATTTCAGCGGCTTGGTGGCGACAAAGACGTCCACGGTCGGCACCGTTTCGGCGCGGGCCGCCCGCTCGCGCGCAAGCTCGTTCTGATAGGCGGCGATGTAATTCTTTGCCATCATCACGGCACCGCCCGCCAGGGCCACGCCGACAATCAGGACCAGTCCGAAAACTGCACGCATTGTGTTACCTTTCCTCAACGTGCCGAACCCGCGAACAAGCGCCTGCCGACAGCCCGGACCAGGCCAGGGCGTCGGCATGCCATCGCGGGTGCGGCGATGTCATGGGGTGGTGGAGTGGGCACGGGCAGCGCAACGCTGCCTTAGCCGAAGTTCCAGTTGCTCATGAAGGTTGCCAGCCCCTGGGCCAGGCCAAACGCACCGTCCTGGGTGGCACCGGCAATCAGCACGGCGAGCCCGATGGCGGCAGCACAGAGGATAACCCAGTCGACGGTGATGGCACCGTCGTCCTCTGCGATGTAAGACCAAAGTTTGTTCATGTTCCGAACCTCGCTGCCTTGGGAACGATCAGGGCAGGGGCGGCGCCGGTTACGTGTGGCGCCGCCGATGCGTGTCGCGCGGCGATCAGGTCGGCGTCTTGGTGGCCAGGAAGGAGCCGGTGTCGCTGGCCAGGTCGGATGCACCGTCCTGCACGGCGGTGTAGACGACGCCGCCCAGAGCAGCTACGGCTGCGGTCAGCACAACCCAGTCAACGGTCACGGCGCCGGAGTCGTCTTTGCGGAAATTCTTGAAAAACTTGATCATGGTTGGTCCCTCCAAAGGAAACGAATGTGGTGTCATGTGCCCCGCCAGGCTATGCCGATCAGCTCTCTCCTTCTGATCGTCCCGTCTGGGGATGGGTCCATTAAGCTATGTGAATGGGGCGTTAATGGGGCGCAATCCTGTGGGTTATGCCCAAAAGTAAAAAACTCCTTACCAATTTTAAGGATCTGTTTTCCGCAATCTGGGGCGACGGGGTGCGGTTGCGGTTCCACCGAAGAAGGCCGCCCCCAGGGGGACGGCCTTGCAAAGCGGATAGGCGCGCAACGTGCGGCGATCAGGTCGGCGTCTTGGTGGCCAGGAAGGAGCCGGTGTCGCTGGCCAGGTCGGATGCACCGTCCTGCACGGCGGTGTAGACGACGCCACCCAGAGCGGCCACGGCTGCGGTCAGCACGACCCAGTCAACAGTCACGGCGCCGGAGTCGTCTTTGCGGAAATTCTTGAAAAACTTGATCATGGTTGGTCCCTCCAAAGGATCACTGAATTGGTCCATCCCGCCATCTCGCCAGGGTCCGCTCTCTCACCTGCTTGACCACTGTCCGGCTTGGATGAACCCATATAGCCAGCCCAGAATGGCAGGATTTGGGCTGAAATCCGAAAATGGCGGCCCTATTTTAACTTTTTGGCAAGCGATCGGGTAACGCACGGATTCTGGGGCATTAAATTTTCGTTAAGCGCTGCGCCCCCGTGGTATTTCGGTGTCATCGGGCCGCAAATGTGGCGATTGCGCCAGATTTCGGGGCACAAGGACTGGTGTTGCGGTGCCAAGTTGCCGACTCTGCCGTCAAACCCCGTGCAATCAGGCCCTGCCATGTCGTCTCCCGTTCTTGTGCTGACCCTTGCTGCCTGTCTTGCGCCGCTGGTGGCTGCGGCGCAGGCGGTGCAGCCGCAACCCTTTCCCACTTTCGAGGCCAAGCGGATCAAACCGCCCAAGGCGGGCGGCGGCAAACGTATCACCGTGCAGATCGACCCGGCAGCACAGGCCGCCGCCAAGGCTGCTGAACAGGCCGCGGCGCAGGCAGAGAAACCGGCGGCGGTGGCAGCGGCAAGGCCGGGGCGGTACGGCTGGTTTTGGGATAAGGTGGAGGCCGCTGATGCCGGGCGGGGCCGGTTGGAGCAGGCGCTGATGGCGCTGAATGCGGGCCAGGGATTGGCCGCACCGCGCTTGCAACTGATGCAGGAGATCGCCCAGGCCCATGCGGTGCCAATCCTGACCTACAGCGCGGGTACGAAAGTGTCCCCGGCATTGGTGCTGGCGGTGATCGCGGTGGAATCGGCGGGCCGCACGGATGCCGTCAGCTCGGCCGGGGCGCAGGGGCTGATGCAGCTGATGCCAGATACCGCAGCGCGCTTTGGTGTCGGCGATGCCCTGGAGGCGCAGCAGAACATCGCGGGCGGCATCAAGTACCTGGACTGGCTGATGGGCCGGTTCGAGGGCGACCCGATTCTGGTGCTGGCCGGCTACAACGCGGGCGAGGGGGCGGTGCGCGACCATGAGGGTGTGCCCCCCTATGCAGAGACGCTGGACTATGTGCCCAAGGTTCTGGCGGCCTATCAGGTGGCAAGGGGACTGTGCATGACCCCGCCCGAGCTGCTGTCGGACGGCTGTGTCTTCCGGCTGGGGCCATAGCTCGCGGTCAGACCTCGGGAAGCTGCGTCTGCAGCAGCAGCCGCGCTGTGGCCAGTGCGTCCGATGCGGGATCCGGGCACACGGACATGGCGGCAAGGACAATGGCCCCTTCCTTCAACGTCAGGAGCTGTCGCGCCAGCGCCGCGGCATCTGCCGCCCCGGCCTGTTCGGCCAGCCCCGCAAGATGGCGCAGGATAAGCTGTTTGTGTTCCGTAGATTGCCGGTACACGGGGTGGCTGTGATCCTGGAACTCGGCGCTGGCCTTGACGAACATGCAGCCTGCGAATTCGGGCTTGTCGAACCATTCCGCCAGGGCAGTGAACATTGCCAGCAGCTGCCCACGGGGCGTGTCGGCCAGTTCCGCCATGCGGCGGTAGAGCCAAGTGCGGAAATCCTCGTCCCGCAAGCGCAGCACCGCCACGATCAGATCGTCTTTGGTGCGGAAATGCTTGTACATGGAGGTTTTGGAGACGCCGGTCTCCTTGACCAGCGTGTCCATGCCGGTGGCGTGAAAGCCGCGGGCATAGAACACGTCCAACGCTCTGCGGACCAGTTCGTCGCGTTTGTTCGGGCGCATGATTCGTCCTTTTGTGTACTGATCTGTACATACTCCCGATCTGGCCGAACGAAAACCCGCTAGAAAATATTGCGCCTTTGCAATTGCGTAGCCTTGGATAGCGGACCGGGTCGTCCAAGGGCGATAAATTTGCCTTGCTTTAGTGTACAGATCGGTACACATATACGGCATCATTTACAGGTCGGTACATATTGACGAGTGAGGAAACTGGCATGAAACGACTGTTCCATCCGATGGCGTGGCCCCTTGGGCCAATTGTCCTGGCATCCTGCATCGCTGCGGCGTTGAGCGTCCCTGCTGACGGCACGTCGCCCAACGGCATCTGCCGCGCGCCTGGGGTTCTTGGCGGCCGAGCCTGAGCGATCCCCGGGTCCCGACGGATCAGAGCTAAGCCGGAAAGGTATATAATGAAGCGCGATATTCTGATGGCCGCCTGTGCGGCGTTATTGGCAGGTGCGGTGTTGCTGCCTGTGACCTTGCCGCGTGCGCAGGGCGGCGCCATGGCCCCCGCGATGGGCGTGTCGCTCCTGCGCTAGCCTGGGGCTGGGTCGACTGCGTGCCGCCCCCGGCCTTAAATTTGCGAGAGTTTGACGCGAGCGGCGGCCGGTCGTCAAAGTTTCGCCGCACTGAACTGATTTTCAGCCGTTATTTCCGACTTTTCAGATTTTGGAGATACGTTTTGGACTTTGGATTCGACCCCTCGGCGGTGGCGGCTGGGTCACAGCAGGTGACGGGCAATTTTGTCCTGATCGGGGTGATTGCATTTGTGGGCTTTTTCGGACGGCTGGTGTTCGTGGCCTTTGCGCCGGGCCTGGCCAAGGCTTCACCATTCAGAAACCTGTCCGGCCCGGGGTTTATCCTGCTGGCGGTGGGGCTGTTTGCGGGCGGGCTGTATCTGTCCGGCAAGATGGTGAAGGCGCAGGTGCTGGTCAGCCGCCACCTGGTGGACCCGGTCATCGTCAGCGTGATGGGGCGGGACAGCTGTGATCCCGCCGATGGAAGTTATTGCGTGGTGGCGTTCGAAAATGGCGAGGAACGGGTGGTGAACTGGCACGACAAACGGGTGTTCATGTACGAAATCATCAACCCGCCGCAGGGCGCCGTGTGGCACACGCTGCGGCCACAGGAACGCCCGGCATCAGCCACAGGCGTATAAAACACGAGAAAGGCCCGCCAGGGAACTGGCGGGCCTTGGACGGTGATGTGGATGCAGATCAGTCGACGATCGTTGCTTCGGTCGCAGCACGCAGCTCGTCTTCGCTGACGCCTTCCGCGCATTCAACGATTTTCAGGCCGCCTTCAACCACGTCCAGCACGCCTAGGTTGGTGATGATGCGGTCCACCACGCCCTTGCCGGTCAGCGGCAGGGTGCACTCCTTCAGAATCTTGGACTGGCCATGCTTGTTGGCGTGATCCATCACCACAACCACGCGGCGGACGCCTGCCACAAGGTCCATGGCACCGCCCATGCCCTTGACCAGCTTGCCGGGGATCATCCAGTTGGCGAGGTCGCCGTTCTCGGCCACTTCCATCGCGCCCAGGATCGCCATGGCGATCTTGCCGCCGCGGATCATCGCAAACGACTGCGCGGAATCGAAATAGGCGGTCTGCGGCAGCTCAGTGATGGTCTGCTTGCCCGCGTTGATCAGATCCGGGTCTTCGTCGCCTTCAAGCGGGAAGGGGCCCATGCCCAACATGCCGTTTTCCGATTGCAGTGTTACCTCGACACCCTCGGGGATGTAGTTGGACACCAGCGTCGGGATGCCGATGCCGAGGTTTACATACCAGCCGTCCTGCAGTTCCTGGGCGGCGCGTGCCGCCATCTGATTGCGATCCCAAGCCATTATGCTTCCTCCCGCTTGCGCACGGTGCGCTGTTCGATGCGTTTCTCATGCGTGCCCTGAATGATCCGGTGCACATAGATGCCGGGCAGGTGGATCGAGTCGGGATCCAGAGACCCGGTCGGCACGATTTCCTCCACCTCGACGACACAGACTTTGCCGCAGGTGGCGGCGGGCGCGTTGAAGTTGCGGGCGGTCTTGCGGAACACCAGGTTGCCAGTCTCATCCGCCTTCCAGGCCTTGACGATGGCCAGATCGGCAAAGATGCCCTCTTCCATGATGTAGTCTTCCATGGCGCCGTCTTCGCCGGTGGGGAATTGCTTCTCCAGCTTGCCCTCGGCAATCACGGTGCCCACGCCTGTCTTGGTGAAGAAGCCGGGAATGCCCGCGCCGCCTGCGCGCATACGCTCGGCCAAGGTGCCTTGCGGGTTGAATTCCAGCTCCAGCTCGCCGCTGAGGTACTGGCGCATGAATTCGGCGTTTTCCCCCACGTAGGAGGAGATCATTTTCTTGACCTGCTTGGTTTGCAACAGGATACCGATGCCAAAATCATCAACGCCAGCATTGTTGGAGGCAAAGGTCAGATCCTTGGTGCCCGCGTCCTTGATGGCCTCCAGCAGAAGCTCCGGAATGCCGCAGAGGCCAAAGCCCCCTGCCGCGATGAACATGCCGTCATGAAGCAACCCGTCGAGCGCTTCGGCGGCGTTGGCGTAAACCTTTTTCATGGAGTTCTCCCAACAACTACCGTTTGGATGCTGTTCTGACGCCGGGACAGCGGCAAGTCAACGATACGGAGAGAAACAGGTATTTCTACGGAGAGCCAGGCCCCCGCAGCGGAGCATGACCGGGGGCGCCGCCCCCGGCCTGTGCTGGTTTAGTCCGCGTCCTTCTTGGCCGCGGTCTTTTTCTTTGGGGCAGCTTTCTTCTTGGGGGCAGCTTTCTTCTTGGGCGCGGCCTTTTTCTTGCCGCCCTTGCCGGATTTTTCGGCAATCAGCTGCACGGCCATGTCGAGGGTCACATCCTTGGGCTCGACGTCCTTGGGCAGTGTGGCGTTCACCTTTTCCCATTTGACATAAGGTCCGTAGCGTCCGTCCATGATGCTGATGGCGCCGCCGCCCTCAGGGTGCTCGCCCAGTTCCTTCAGCGGTTTGGCGGCCGCACGGCGGCCACGTCCGGGGTTGGCGCGTTTTTCGGCCAGCATTTCAACCGCGCGGTTCATGCCGATCTCGAAAACGTCCAGTGTTTCCTTGAGGTTCGCATAGACCGGCTTTTCCTCGTCGGGGCGCTGGTGTGCGATATAGGGGCCAAAGCGGCCCAGATTGGACTGGATCACGCCACCATCCGGGTGTTGGCCGATTTCGCGCGGCAGTGTCAGCAGAGTGACCGCTTGCTCCAGCGTGATCTCGTTCGGACCCCAACCGGGCAGGTAGTCCTTGCCCTGTTTGGGCAGCGAGGAGCGCGGCGGCTTCTTGTTCTCGGGCGTCGGCTCCCCCCGTTGCACATAGGGGCCAAAGCGGCCGGATTTCAGGTGGATCTCGTCGCCGTCATCTTCGCCCAACACCCGTTCATAGCCTTCCGCACCCTCGCCGGAGATTGGGCGGGTGTAGTTGCATTCCGGGTAGTTGCCGCAGCCGACAAAGCCGCCGGTGCGCGAGGTTTTCAGATGCAGCTGGCCGGCGCCGCATTTCGGGCAAACGCGCGGATCGGTGCCGTCTTCACGGGGCGGATACAATTGCGGCGCCAAGGCGTCGTCCAAGACATCCAACACCTCGGTGATGCGCAGCTCTGAGGTCTCAGAGATCGCAGCGGAGAAATCGCGCCAGAATTTGCTCAGCAAATCCTTGTAGTCGCGCTGGCCCGCGCTGACGTCATCCAGCTCTTCTTCGAGGTTGGCGGTGAATTCGTAGCCGACGTATTTACGGAAGAAGTTCAACAGGAAGATGGTGACGATCCGGCCCTTGTCCTCGGGGAACAGGCGGTTCTTGTCCTTGCGGACATATTCGCGGTCCTGGATCGTGGTGATCACGCTCGCATAGGTCGACGGGCGGCCGATGCCCAGCTCTTCCATGCGTTTGACCAGCGTTGCCTCGGTGTAACGCGGCGGCGGCTGGGTGTGGTGCTGCAAGGCCAGAACCGCGGTGTTGTCCGACAGCACGGAGGCGTCCTTGCCCGCTTTTTCGGCCTGCGCCGCCAGCGAGGAGGCAAACTTCAGCGCCTCGCCTTCCATGACCTGCGGCAGGCGTTTGTCGTCCTCGTCAGCGACATCGTCGCGGCCTTCCTCATAGACCCGCATGAAGCCGTCAAACAGCATCACCTGACCGGTGGCGCGCAGCACCACCTGGCGGTCGTCCGACCCGATGTCGACGGTGGTACGCTCCAGTCGCGCGCCTTCCATCTGACAGGACAGGGTCCGTTTCCAGATCAGGTCATACAGCTTGCGCTGGTCGTCCTCGGAGACCTTCAGGCTGGCGGCATCGCGGCTCATATCCGTCGGGCGGATACATTCGTGCGCTTCCTGGGCGTTCTTGGCTTTATTCTTGTAGATCCGCGGCTTGGCAGGCACGTATTCGGCGCCATAGCGTTTTTCGATCTCGGCGCGGGCGGCTTCGACAGCCTCAGGGGCCATGTCAATACCATCGGTCCGCATATAGGTGATCAACCCGGCCTCATAGAGACGCTGGGCGGTGTTCATGGTCTGGCGCGCGCCCATGCCGAATTTGCGGCTGGCCTCCTGTTGCAGGGTGGAGGTCATGAAGGGGGCGGACGGGTTGCGGGCGGCGGGCTTGGCCTCGACCGACAGAACCGACAGCTGGCGCGAGGCAACGGCCTGCACGGCCAGTTCGGCAGCGGTGGAATTTTTCAAGCTGTACTTGTCCAGCTTGTCGCCGCCCAGAACGGTCAGCCGTGCCTCCAGCTCTTGGCCGCGCGGAGTCGCCAGCTGGGCGCGTACCGACCAGTATTCCTGGGGGTTGAAGGCCTCGATCTCCATCTCGCGCTCAACGATCAGGCGCAGGCAAACGGATTGCACGCGGCCAGCGGAACGCGCACCGGGCAGTTTGCGCCACAGCACCGGGGACAGGTTGAAGCCTACCAGATAGTCCAGCGCGCGCCGCGCCAGATAGGCCTCGACCAGCGGCATGTCGACCTGACGTGGGTTCTGCATCGCCTCGGTCACGGCTTCCTTGGTGATGGCGTTGAAGGTCACCCGGCTGACGGGTGTGTCCTTCTTGATGGACCGCCGCTTGGTCAGCGCCTCTTGCAGGTGCCAGCTGATCGCCTCGCCCTCGCGATCGGGGTCGGTTGCGAGAATCAGCGCGTTGTCCTCTTTCAGCGCGTCGGCGATGGCCTTGACGTGCTTGCGGGAATCATTTGCGACCTCCCAGGTCATGTCGAAATCGGCCTCGGTGTCGACTGAGCCGTTCTTGGCTGGCAGGTCGCGCACGTGGCCGTAGGACGCCAGAACCGTATAGTCGGGACCAAGATATTTATTGATCGTTTTGGCCTTGGCCGGGGATTCGACGACGACAACTGGCATTAATTCTCTAACCTCTTCGGACCGCTACTGCGGGTTCTATGGCCGGGCAACATGTGGGGTGCAAGGGGAGAATGTCAATCTGCGGCCCCGTATCAGCCTTGTAACGGCCCTGTTTCGGCGGTGCCCAGCTCCGGTTTGGGTCAGGATTTGGTCCGAGCGACACCCAAAAGTCAGAAACGCACGCGCGGGGCAGGCGGGGCCATGGACGGGGCGGCACCGGCTGTGGTCAGCACGCAGTGGGGTGGTCTGCAATCACCCGGTATCGCCGGTGTTGTCGGGCAGGTTTCTGGACAACAGCCCACCGGGCTGGCGCTGGATGCGGCCGTCGAGTTCAAGATCTGTGAGCGCCGGTGCCAGGTCTTGCGGCGGCAGGGCCAGATCGCGCATCAACGCGGCCTCGGAGGTGGGCGAGGGGCCAAGACGACTGAGGATCTGCTGATGCAGGGCATGGGTTTCGGCCAGGCTGCGCCGCTGCGGCGGGGCAGGTGGCAGCTCTGCCATGGCCTGTTGCAGGCTGACGGGCGGCGCGGCAGGCGCGCGCGGCGCAGGGCTGCCAGCCGGGTCCAGCGGTGGCAGGGCTTCGATGACATCAGCCGCGCTGCGCACCAGCACCGCGCCGTCGCGGATCAGCCGGTTGCAGCCGGAGCTGCGCGCATCGAAGGGGTGACCGGGCACCGCCAGCACCTCGCGGCCCAGATCCAGCGCATCCTGCGCGGTTATCAGGGTGCCGGATCTGGCGGCGGCCTCCACCACCACCACAGCGCGTGCAAGGCCTGCGATGATCCGGTTGCGCTTGGGGAAGTCGCGGGCCTGCGGTGTCAGCCCCATGGGTTGTTCGGACAAACGCAATCCGCTTTCGGCAATGGCACCGGCGAGCCGGGTGTTTTCGGCCGGGTAGATGACATCGACGCCGCCCGCCTGCACCGCGATGGTGCCGCTGGTCAGCGTGGCCTCATGCGCGGCCGTGTCAATGCCGCGCGCCAGGCCCGAGACCACGACATACCCCGCGGCACCTAGATTCTGCGCCAGCGCGCGGGTCATGCGCCGCCCCAGGGACGAAGCGTTGCGGGCGCCGACGATGGAAATCAGGGGCCGGTTCAGCAGCGACAGGTCGCCGATGGCCCACAGCAGGGGCGGCGCATCCTTCAGTTCTTTCAGCAGCTTGGGATAGTCCGGATCCGAATAGCACAAAAGCCGCGCTTTGGCGGCTTTTGCGAGCTTGATTTCGGCGTCCACCGCCTTGGCAGGGCATGTTTCATACCCTTTGATACCTGCGGAACGTGCCATTTCAGGCAACGCATCCAGCGCATTCTGCGCTGAACCAAATTGAGCGAGCAGCCGATGGTAGGTCACCGGGCCGACCCGCTTGGAGCGCAACAGACGAAGCTGTGAATACCGGGCGTCTTCCGTGGTGGGTGGGAGTGGGGGGTGAGTGGAAGAATGTGCTTCTCCGGTCATCCGTCGCTCCGCCTGTTTGCAGAACCAGAATTAACCTTCAACCGGTTAACAGGAGGTGAACGCCGCGGCAATTTTTACGAATTCCCGGAAAATTTTCCTAAGTCTCGATAGCGATTGTAAAAACCCGTGCGGATGCGGCCGAGAGCGGTGATCTTCAAAGGATTTCCGCCCCGCGGTCGTGGCTGGCGGGGCGGTGTTTGGGGCTGTTTTATGGAGGCCTTCGCTGGTTTTACGAGGCTTTTGCGGAGGTTCAGGCGGCGGATCCGCCCACCGTCAGCCCGCCCATCAGGACCGAGGGCTGGCCGACGCCCACGGGCACCCATTGGCCTGCCTTGCCGCAGTTGCCCATACCCGGATCCAGCGCCATGTCGTTGCCGAGGCCGCGAATCTGCTTCAGCGCGGTGGCGCCATCGCCAATCAGCGTGGCACCCTTCACCGGGGCGCCGACCTTGCCGTCCTTGACCCGGTAGGCTTCTGTGCACGAGAACACGAACTTGCCATTGGTGATATCAACCTGGCCACCGCCGAACCCCACCGCCCAGATCCCATCCTTGATCCCTGCCACCAGATCTCCGGGATCGGCCTCGCCGCCCAGCATGTAGGTGTTGGTCATCCGCGGCATCGGCGCATGGGCGTAGCTCTGCCGCCGCCCGTTGCCGGTGGGGGCGACACCCATCAGCCGCGCATTCTGGCGGTCCTGCATGAAGCCGACCAGCACGCCGTCCTCGATCAGCGTGGTTTTCTGGCTGGGCGTACCCTCGTCATCCACGGTGATGGAGCCGCGCCGGTTCGGGATGGTGCCGTCATCCAGCACGGTCACCCCTTTGGCCGCGATCTGCTGGCCCATCAGCCCGGCAAAGGCGGACGAGCCCTTGCGGTTGAAGTCGCCCTCCAGCCCGTGGCCAATTGCCTCGTGCAGCAGGATGCCGGGCCAGCCGGGGCCAAGCACGACGTCCATTTCGCCCGCGGGCGCCGGTTCGGCATCAAGGTTCACCAACGCAATGCGCAATGCTTCGCGGACCTGGGTCTGCCAGTGGGCCGGATCCACCAGCCCGTCCAGCCCCAGCCGCCCGCCGCCGCCGGCAGACCCGCTTTCGCGGCGGCCGTCCTTCTCGGCGATCACCGACACGTTGAGCCGCGCCATCGGACGGGTGTCGCGCACCCGCACGCCGTCAGCGCGCAGGATCTCAATCTCTTGCAGGGACGCCGCCAGCGAGGCGGAGACCTGCACCACGCGGCTGTCCAGATCGCGGGCGAAGGCATCGATTTCGCGCAGCGTTTCCACCTTCACCGGAAATGGCATGGCGCTGATCGGGTCGGAATCCGCGTAAAGCTTCTTGTTGGTGGCCTGCGGTGCGTCAGCGTAGGTGCCGCCGCCGTCGCCCACGGCCAGCCTGGCGGTCTCCGCTGCGCGCTTCAGCGAGGCAATGGAGACATCGGTGGAATGGGCGTACCCCGCCACATCGCCGTTCACCGCCCGCAGGCCGAATCCTTCGGATGCGTCATAGCTGGCGCTGCGCAGACGCCCGTCATCAAACGACAGTGCCTCGGATTTGCGCCGCTCGGCAAAGATCTCGCCGTCGTCGGCCCCGTTCAGCGCATCGCGCAGCACCGTCAGCGCCTCGGCTTCGGGCAGCGTGGTTTCAAACGGGCGAAAGGCGGGGGTTACCATGGCACGGTCCTCGGTTTTTTTGATCTAAATCAAGAAAGCGACGGTTTGACGCTTGCCTGCCTCTTTATCTGTTGCCCCGAATATGATTTTAAGCGGCGTCAAAGACAACGGGGCAGGTGCGTTTTCTGGAATCAACGATTCCGAACGCGCAAGCCGCCGCAGGAACAACGCGATCAACCGATCAGGTAGAGATATGAAAAACGCTTTGACGCTTTCGGCCCTTTTCACCGGCCTTTCCAGCCTTCCCGCACTGGCGCAGGAAGGGCTGAGGACCATTGGCAAGCCGGTCAACGGCGGCGTGGACTTTCAGCCAGCAGCCACCCCGCTGATGGAGGGGATCCGCAGCCTGGACGCCATGATCCTGGTGATTATCACCGTAATCTGCGTCTTCGTGGCGGGTCTGCTGCTCTGGGCGATCCTGCGGTTCAACCGCCGCGCCAACCCGACGCCGGCCAGTTTCACCCACCACACCCCGATCGAGATCGCCTGGACCGTGATCCCGATCGTGATCCTGGTTTTCATCGGTTCCTTCTCGCTGCCGCAGCTGTTTGCCCAGCAGGAGATCCCCGAAGCCGACATCAACATCAAGGTCACCGGCTACCAGTGGTACTGGGGCTATGAGTACACCGACCACGAGTTCGGTTTCGAGAGCTTCCTGCTGCCCAAGGACCAGCTGGCCGAATACGGCTATTCCGAGGACGAATGGCTGCTGGCCACCGACACCGCCGTCGTTGTGCCCTCGGGCAAGACCGTGGTGATGCAGGTGACCGCGGCAGATGTGATCCACTCCTGGGCAATGCCCGCCTTTGGCGTGAAGCAGGATGGCGTTCCGGGTCGTCTGGCGGAACTGTGGTTCAACGTCGACGAAGGTATGGAAGGCATCTATTTCGGTCAGTGCTCCGAGCTGTGCGGCAAGGACCACGCCTATATGCCGATCACCGTCAAGGTCGTGACCCAGGAACAGTATGACGCCTGGCTGCAAGGCGCGATCGAGGAATATGCGGGCACGCCGCAGTCCTACCAGGTTGCCGCCAACTGATAGCTGACCTGCCGATGCGCCGCTGCGGCGCTGGCAGGAAAACTGAGACAAGACCTGGGTGCGCAGCCGTGCGCACCCGTTGCCGCCAAGGAACCCAAGATGAGCGACGCAAGCATCAACGCAAGCCGGGCATATGAGGACGAGGCCAGCTTTGGCGACTATTTCGCCCTGCTGAAGCCCCGTGTCATGTCGCTGGTGGTGTTCACCGCGTTCGTCGGCCTGCTGGCGGCGCCGGTGTCGGTGCATCCCGTCGTCGGTTTTGCGGCCATCCTGTTCATCGCCATTGGCGGTGGCGCCTCTGGCGCGCTGAATATGTGGTGGGATGCGGATATCGACCGTGTGATGAAGCGCACCAAGGGCCGTCCGATCCCGGCTGGCAAGGTCGAGGCGGGCGAGGCGCTGGCGTTGGGCCTGGCGCTGTCGGGCCTGTCGGTCATCATGCTGGCGCTTGCGGCGAATGTTTTTGCCGGGGCGTTTCTGGCCTTCACCATCTTCTTTTACGTTGTCGTCTACACCATGTGGCTGAAACGGGCGACGCCGCAGAACATTGTCATCGGTGGGGCCGCGGGTGCGTTTCCGCCGGTGATCGGCTGGATTGCGGCCACCGGCAGCATGTCGGTGGAACCCTGGCTGATGTTCCTTCTGACTTTCATGTGGACGCCGCCGCACTTCTGGGCTCTGGCACTGTTCATGCGCTCGGATTATGACGACGCCGGCGTGCCGATGCTGACCGTAACGCACGGGCGCCGTTCGACCCGCGTGCATATCTTGGCCTATACCGTGTTGCTGGCCGTTCTGGCCATTGGCACCGCGTTCTCGGGCATTGGCGGCCCGCTGTATCTGGCCGTGGCGCTGGTGCTGAACGCGCTGTTCCTTCATGGCGCCTGGAAGATCACCCGCCGCAACGAGGATGATTCCGAGGCCGACAACTTCAAGGTGGAACGCAGCTTCTTCAAACTGTCGCTGCTGTATCTGTTCCTGCATTTTGGTGCGATCCTGGCCGAAGCCCTGCTGAAGCCCCATGGCCTGGGAGGCTGGTAACATGGCGTTGCGCAAGGAACACGAAATCCACAAGCGCCGCTCTGGTCGCAACATCGGGGTCGGCATCCTGCTGGCGGCCTTCGTGGTGCTGGTGATGGCGCTGACGCTGGTCAAGGTCACCGCGCCGGGCTTTCAGCTACCCGATAGCCAGACCGACAGTCAGACCAGCAGCGAAACGGAGCAAAACTGATGGCCTTGCAAGGACCGAAGAAAACCGTTGTCCAGCTTGTTGGCGTTGTTGTGCTGATGGGCGGTCTGTCCTGGGCCTCGGTGCCGTTCTACGACTGGTTCTGCCGGGTCACCGGCTTTGGCGGGGTCACCCAGGTGGCCAGCGCGGGCTCCGATACGGTGCTGGACCAGACCATCAAGGTGCGCTTTGACGGCTCCAAGCAGCGTGGCATGCCGTGGGAGTTCAAACCGGTGCAGCGCGAAATGGAGATCAAGCTGGGTGAAACCGGCCTGGCCTTCTATGAGGCGTACAACCCGACCGACAGGCCGGTGGCGGGGCAGGCGTCCTACAATGTGACGCCCTATCAAGCCGGCTACTTCTTTGAGAAAATCGACTGTTTCTGCTTTACCGAGCAGGTGTTGCAGCCGGGGGAGCGGGTGCAGATGCCCGTGACCTTCTATGTTGATCCCGAAATCATCGACGACCGGGACGCAAAATACGTGCATACGATCACGCTGTCGTACACGTTTCATGAGATCGATCTGCCCGAGGGCGTTGCTGCTCTCGACACCGGGAATGGCACCGGTGCAGACGTAACAACGAACTAGGCCGCTTTGGTGAGGGACACTTAAATGGCGCACGCTAAAAATCACGATTATCACATTCTGCCGCCGTCGATCTGGCCGCTGCTCAGCTCTGTCGGCACGTTTGTCATGCTGCTTGGCGCGGTCCTGTGGATGAAGGGAATGACCGCTTGGGTGTTCTGGATCGGCTTTGTTGCCGTTCTGTACGCCGCCTTTGCCTGGTGGGCAGAGGTCGTCAAGGAAAGCCGGGTCGGCGATCACACGCCGGTTGTCCGCATCGGCCTGCGCTATGGCTTCATCCTGTTCGTGATGTCCGAGGTGATGTTCTTCTTCGCTTGGTTCTGGTCGTTCTTCAAACACGCCATGTACCCGATGGAGACCTATGTCGGCAGCGAATATGTCGCACCGGAAATCTATGCGGTTGACCCGTTCCACCTGCCGCTGATCAACACGCTGATCCTGCTGCTTTCGGGCTGCGCGGTGACCTGGGCGCACCATGCCCTGGTGCACAATAACGACCGCAAGGCGCTGATCCAGGGCCTGTCGATCGGCATTGTGCTTGGCGTCGCATTCACCTTCCTGCAGGGCTACGAATACGCCCACTTGCTGCACGAAGGCTGGAAGTTCGGCGAGGACGAGTTCTTCTCCAACTTCTTCATGGCCACCGGCTTTCATGGCTTCCATGTGGTGATTGGCACCATCTTCCTGACGGTGTGTCTGATCCGTGCGATGAAGGGTGACTTCACGCCCGAGCAGCACGTCGGTTTCGAGGCCGCTGCCTGGTACTGGCACTTTGTGGACGTCGTCTGGCTGTTCCTGTTTGTTGCTGTCTACATCTGGGGCACCTCCGGCCTGTAAGGCGCGGTGTAACCGATACATGTTTGCGGTTGATTATCCGCGGGCATGAGGCCACACACGGGGGCGCGCAAAGGACGAACCTTTGCGCGCCCCTGAACTTTTAACGGAGCAGCGTCGATGCGGCGTGTCATCTTCCTGTTGATCGTCACTGGTGCGGGCCTGGCCGTGTTGATCGGGCTTGGCAGTTGGCAACTGCAACGCATGGCCTGGAAGGAAGGCATCCTTTCCACCATCGAGGCCCGGATCACCGCGGAGCCTGCGGGCAATTTGCCGACCAAGCTGGACCGAGCGCAGGACAAGTACCGCCCGGTGCGCCTGAGCGGCGAGATCGGCAATCGGGATCTGTTCGTCGTCACGTCGTTCCAGGACGTCGGCCCCGGCTTCCGGGTCATCTCGCCTTTCACGCTGGCGGACGGCCGCCGCATCTTGATCGACCGCGGCTTTGCAACTGTGCAGGACAGGTCCGCCGAACGGCTGCGCGGCCCGGCCACCATCAGCGGCAATATCCACTGGCCGCAGGAGGTCGACAGCTACACGCCTGCGCCGGATCTGGCGGCGGGGCTGTGGTATGCGCGTGACGCTGACGCCATGGCACAGCAGCTGGACACCGAACCGGTCATGGTAATCCTGAACGCTGCGCCCCAGGGCGAGGCCCGCAGCCTGAAACCGGTCCCGGTCGACACCGCCACGATCCCCAACAACCACTTGCAATATGCGATCACCTGGTTTTCGCTGGCCGCCATCTGGGCCGCGATGAGCCTCTATTTTTTGCGGCGCAGCCGCCCTGAACCAAAGAGCTGAAGGCGATGAAATATATCTCCACACGGGGCCAAGCGCCCGAGCTGACATTCGAAGACGCCATGCTGACCGGTCTTGCCCGCGACGGTGGTCTCTATGTCCCGGCCGAAATTCCGCAGATGTCCGAGGATGAAATCGCGGCACTGGCTGGGCTGTCCTACGAGGAAACCGCCTTTCGCGTGATGCGCCCCTTCCTTGGCGAATGCTTCACCGACGATGAATTCCGCGCCATCATTGACCGCGCCTATGCGGGGTTCAACCATGCGGCCCGTGCGCCGCTGAAGCAGCTGGCGCCAAATCATTTCCTGCTGGAGCTGTTTCACGGGCCGACGTTGGCGTTCAAGGACTTTGCCATGCAGCTGATCGGTCAGCTGTTCCAGGCCGCGCTGGAGCGCCGGGGGGACCGGGTGACCATCGCGGGGGCCACCTCTGGCGATACCGGTTCGGCGGCGATGGAGGCCTTTCGCGGATTGAACAACGTGGATGTATTTATCCTGTATCCCCATGGCCGCGTGTCGGAGGTACAGCGCCGCCAGATGACCACGCCGCAGGACAAGAATGTGCACGCGCTGGCTGTCGATGGCGATTTCGACGACTGTCAGGCGCGCGTGAAGGACATGTTCAACGACTTCGACTTCCGCGACGGCGTTAAGCTGGCGGGCGTGAACTCGATCAATATCGCGCGGGTTCTGGCGCAGGTGGTCTATTACTTCTCCTCCGCGGTCTCCTTGGGCGCGCCGCAGCGCAAGGTGAGCTTCACCGTGCCGACGGGCAACTTCGGTGACATCTTTGCAGGCTTCATCGCCAAGCAGATGGGCCTGCCGATCGACCAGCTGGTGGTGGCCACCAACCAGAACGACATTCTGCACCGATGCCTGTCGGGGCAGGGGTACTACAAGGGCGACACGCAGCCCTCCGTTTCGCCGTCGATGGACATTCAGGTGTCCTCGAACTTTGAACGCGCCCTGTTCTACGCCTATGGTCAGGATAGCGGCGCGGTCGCGCAGCTGATGGATGAGCTGAAGACCGGCGGCTTTGACGTCTCGCAAGGGGCGATGCAGGCGCTGGCGGAAACCTATGCCTCCGGCCGCACGTCTGAGGAGGAAACGCTGGCGACGATCAAGGCTGAGCTGGCGTCCTCGGGTGAGTTGCTGTGCCCGCATGGTGCGGTGGCTGTGAAGGTCGCGAATGAGCACCGCGATGCCAGCGTGCCGATGGTCACCCTGGCCACGGCGCATCCGGCAAAATTCCCCGCCGCGGTCGAGGACGCCAGCGGCATTCATCCGCCTCTTCCCCCGCGCATGGCGGATCTGTATGACAGGCCTGAACGGGTGACCCGGATTGCCAATGATCTGGCCACCCTTGAGGATCACATCAGAAAGAACATCGCGCATTGACCGTACAGCAGCACACACTCGCCAACGGGTTCCGCATCGTCTCCGAGCAAATGCCGGGGCTGGAATCCGCGGCGATCGGGATCTGGGTGACAGCCGGCGGCCGCCACGAGCGGCTTGAACAGAACGGCATCGCCCATTTCCTGGAACACATGGCCTTCAAGGGCACCAAGACGCGCAGCGCGCTGCAAATCGCCGAGGCGATCGAGGACGTGGGCGGCTATATCAACGCCTACACCAGCCGCGAGGTGACAGCCTATTACGCGCGGGTGCTGAAGGACGATGTGCCGCTGGCGGTGGATGTGATCGGGGACATTCTGTTGAACCCGGTGTTCGACGCCCGCGAAATTGAGGTGGAGCGCGGCGTGATCCTGCAAGAGATCGGGCAGTCGCTGGACACGCCGGACGACGTGATCTTCGACTGGCTGCAGGAAGAATGCTATCGCGACCAGCCGCTGGGGCGCACGATCCTGGGTCCGGCGGAGCGCGTCAGCAGCTTCAGCCGCGCGGATCTGCAAGGCTTTGTCGGCGAGCATTACCGCCCCGGTCAGATGATACTGGCCGCCGCCGGCGCGGTGGATCACGACGTGCTGGTACGTCTGGCTGAGCAGATGTTCGGCCATCTCGAACCGGCGCCAAGTGTGGCCGAAGAAGGGGCCAAGTTCACCGGCGGCGAGACGCGCCATGTCAAGGATCTGGAGCAGGCACATTTTGCCCTGGCAATTGAGGGGCCGGGTTACCGCGACGCTTCGATGTACACGGCGCAGATCTACGCCAGCGCATTTGGCGGCGGCATGTCCTCGCGGTTGTTTCAGGAGGTGCGCGAGAAGCGCGGCCTGTGTTACACCATCTTCTCGCAGGCGGGATCCTATTCTGATACCGGCTCGCTGACCATCTATGCGGGCACCTCCGGCGATCAGCTGGCAGAGCTGGCAGGCATCACCATCGACGAGCTGAAACGCGCGGCCCAGGACATGAGCGATGCCGAGGTCGAACGTGCCCGCGCGCAGATGAAGGCCGGCATGCTGATGGGGCTGGAGAGCCCCTCGAACCGGGCTGAGCGGCTGGCGCGTCTGGTGCAGATCTGGGACCGGGTGCCGACGCTGGAAAGCACCGTGGCGCGGATTGACGCGGTCACCACCCGTCAGGTACGCGAATTGGCCGAGACCATGGCTGTCACCGCCCCGGCGGCGCTGGCACTTTATGGTCCGGTGGACAAGGCCCCATCGCTGGCCCGACTGCAGGAGAGGCGCGCCGCCTGATGCTGCTCAGCCGCCGGAAGGTTCGTATTGAAACGGAACGTCTGACTCTCCGGCCGCCGGTGCATGCGGATTTTCATGGTTGGGCGGCGCTCCGGCAGCAGAGCCAGGCTTATCTGACGCCTTGGGAGCCGGGCTGGGCGACGGATCATCTCAGCCGGAAGAGCTTTACCAACCGGGTCTACTGGGCGCGCCGCTCGGTCTCCAGCGGCACCGCGCTGCCGCTTTTCCTGATCCGCCGCGATGATCAGATGCTGCTTGGGGCGATCACGCTGGACAATATTCGCCGTGGCCCGGCGCAGGCCGGTACGCTGGGATACTGGACGGGCCAGCCCTTTGCTCGCCAGGGCTACATGCGCGAGGCGATCGGCGCGGTGGTGCATCACGCGTTCAGTAAGCTGGAGCTGTCCCGGATTGAGGCAGCGTGCCTGCCGGAAAACGCTGCCTCGCGGGGGCTGCTGGAGAAATCCGGTTTCAAATATGAGGGCGTCGCGCAGTCCTATCTTCAGATCAACGGCCGCTGGCGCACGCATGTGCTCTATGCCGCACTGCGGCACGACCGCCGCGGCAAGACGCTGACCGGCCAGGCCTGAGCCGCGCTTTGCGGGCCGGAGCCTGTCTTGAGAGCGCTCGTTTTCCGGCCAGCAGGATCTCCCGCCCGTCGTCGGCGCATTGTTCATGCACCGCTCCCGTTGGGGGCAGCGGGGGAACCGCGGGGTGGGGGGGGGGAAGGGGAAACACCGCTTTACGTTTGTTCTTTTTTGGCGTCTTTTCCCTCCCCTTCCCTTGTGGGGGGAACCCCCACCTCGTGGGTGCGCCCCAGGACCGCTGCAACCATCCTGTCAGTTGTGATCTGTTGCGTTGCGGGGCGGCGCTGCCGCGCCGGGCTGCAAGCCCGGCGCCGGGCCCAACGGCACGGCGAAACGTCCTGTTTCGCCAGCGTCGGCGGGAGGGACGCCGGGGATTTTTCGGCGCATAGGCTGACAGCGGCACGCAACAGACTACAACCTTCGACATGAAACTTTTTCTTCGACTGCTTTGTGTGCTCGGTTGCGCTGCCCTTGCCCTTGGGTTCGTGCGCGTTCAGGCTCAGGCTCAGGCTCAGGCTCAGGCTCAGGCTCAGGCTCAGGCTCAGACTCAGGCTCAGATGCAGGTGCAGGCGGAAGGAACGGCGCGCCGGGCCAGCCATTGCATTGCGCTGGCCCGATCAGCGCCGGGCGTTCGTTATCTGCACCAGGCCAGCTGGCGCAGCCCCGTCGCTGCGGACAGCGTGCACATTCGCTACATTGCCCATGCCTCTTTTCTGCTGCGGACCAGCGGCGGGCTGAATGTGGTGACCGACTATACCGGCTTTGTTGGTTCGGCGCCGATGATCCCGGATGTGGTCACCATGAACCACGCCCATGACACCCATTGGACGGCCCAGCCGGATCCGGCGATCGGCCATGTGCTGCCGGGCTGGGCCGAGGACGGTGGCGGGATCCGCCACCATCTGGATCTGGGCGAGATGCTGATCCGCAATGTGCCCACGGACATTCGCAGCATGTTCGGCGGGGTAGAGCCGCAGGGCAATTCGATCTTTGTTTTTGAAGTGGCGGGCTTGTGCGTCGGCCATCTGGGGCATTTGCATCATATCCCGACACCCGCGCAATATGCTGCGTTGGGGCGGCTCGATGTGGTGATGGCTGCGGTGGATGGGGGGATCACCTTGCCGCTGGATCAGATGCTGGAGGTGCTGGGGCGGTTGCGCTCTTCGGTCATCATCCCGATGCACTGGTTCACCGATCAGTCGTTGCAACGGTTTCTGTCGCAAGTCGGCTCCCAGTTTGACGTGGTGGATGAGGGGCAGAGCGCGCTGGATGTGTCACTGCGGAGCTTGCCGGACCGACCCACCATATACGTGCTGCGCCCGCGCTATCTGGCCCCGGAGGAGTAGCGGTGGCTACAGGTCCTGCGGTGCGGAACGGCCCTGCTGCCGGGACATGGTGCCATCTTGCCAGCGCACGGGGGATGCGCCATGGATAGCCCATGCACTTGAATTCCGCCGATCCCGCCTTTGCCGCCCGTCTCTCTGCAGCCCTGCCGAAGGATGTGCTTCGCCCGGCCGAACCCCGCTACCTTGAGGAGCCGCGCGGCCGCTACCGGGGCCAGGCAGGTGTGCTGGCCCTGCCGCGCAGCACCGAAGAGGTCGCGATCCTGATCCGCGAAGCTAATGCCGCGCGGGTGCCGGTGGTGCCCTATGGCGGCGGTACCGGGCTGGTGGGCGGTCAGGTGATGCCGGAAGGACCCGCGCCGCTGCTGATCTCGCTGGAGCGGATGGCGGCAATTCGCGCGGTTCATCCGCAGGAGAACGTGCTGATTGCCGATGGTGGCGCGATCCTTGCGGACGTGCAGGCGGCCGCGCGAGAGGCTGGGCGTTTGTTTCCGCTGTCGCTGGCCTCGGAAGGGTCGGCGCGGATTGGCGGTACGTTGTCGACCAATGCCGGCGGCGTCAACGTGCTGCGCTATGGCAATGCGCGCGATCTGTGCCTGGGGCTGGAGGCCGTCCTGCCCGGCGGCGAGATCTGGCGCGGGCTGACGCGGCTGCGCAAAGACAACACCGGCTACGATCTGCGCAACCTGCTGATCGGTGCCGAAGGCACGCTGGGGATCATTACCGCCGCCACGCTGAAACTGTCGCCACAGCCCGTGTCCTGCGGCACGGCCGTGTTCACGGTGCCGGACCCGGCGGCGGCGGTGGCGCTGCTGGCGCTGGCGCGCGATCACGTGGGCGAGGCGGTCAGCGCCTTTGAACTGATTCACCGGCAGGGGTTGGACTTCCTGTCCGAATGTCTGCCGCAGATCCGTCAGCCCTTGGCGGAGAAGCCGGAATGGTCCGTGTTGATCGAACTGGGCCTGCCGCGCGGACATGAGGCGGAGGAAGCCCTGGCGGCGGTGTTTGAAACTGCACTGGCGGCCGGGCTGGCCAATGATGGCGTGATCGCGCAATCCGAGGCGCAGCGCCAGGCACTGTGGGCGATGCGTGAACACATCCCGGCGGCCAACAAGATGATCGGCTCGGTTTCCAGCCACGATATTTCGGTGCCGATCTCGCAGGTTCCGGCGTTCATCGAAAAGGCGGGCCAAGTCGTGGCCGCCATCGGGAATTTCCGCATCAACTGTTTTGGCCATCTGGGCGACGGCAATCTGCATTACAACGTGTTCCCGCCACAGGGGCAGCCGCGGCGTGCCTTCGATCACTTGCGGACCGAAGTCAAAGAGGCGGTGCATGAACTGGTGGCGGAGTTCGGTGGCTCCTTTAGCGCCGAGCACGGGGTGGGGCGGCTGAAAACGGCTGATCTGGAGCGCTATGGAGATCCGGTGAGACTGGCGACGATGCGCGCGATCAAACGGGCGCTGGATCCAAATGGCATCATGAACCCAGGTGCGGTGTTGCGCACGGATTGATTCTGGGTGCAGAGGCAAAAGACAGGCAGGACGGTCAGGGGGCGGCGCTGCTCCCGCGTCTGCGCCTGCCCGGCTGCGCCGGACCGGCTGGCAGCCTTGGGCCCGGCGCCGCGCCAAGGCGCGGCGCGCCTTTCAGGCCCGGCAGGGCCTGAAAGGCCACGCCCAACCGGCAGCGTCTTTTATGCAGTAAAAGGCGTAGGGCGGGCGGGAGAGCGGTGGCCGTGGCAGGCAAGCAGGGCTGCCCGACAAGCAGCGGCGCGAGAGACTGCGACGTCAGAGACCGTCGAACTCGCACAGCACATGCACATCCTTGCCCATGCTTTCCAGCAGTTTGCGCCCGCCCAGCTCCGGAAGGTCGACGATGAAGGCGCAAGAGACGATGTCGCCGCCCAGCCGCTCAATCAGTTTGATGCCAGCGCCCGCGGTGCCGCCGGTGGCCAACAGGTCATCCACCATCAGGACTTTCTCACCCGGCTTGATGGCGTCGTCATGGATTTCCACGATCGCTTCGCCGTATTCCAGCTTGTACTCTTGGCTGATGGTGGTGCCGGGCAGTTTGCCCTTCTTGCGGATCGGCACGAAGCCGACGCTCAGCTGATGCGCAATGGCCCCGCCGAGGATGAAGCCGCGCGCCTCAAGCCCCACGACCTTGTCGATCTGCTCGCCCGCGTAGGGGTGCAGCATCTGGTCGATCGCCATGCGGAAGCCGCGCGGGTCCGCAAACAATGTGGTCACGTCGCGGAACATGATCCCTTCGTGCGGGAAGTCCACGATGGTGCGGATGTAATCTTTGACGTCGGACTTCTTGGGCATCTGTCGGCTCCATTGGCAGCGGTATCGGCAGCCCCGTGCAACAAGGGCCAACCGGGGTTTGGCCGAAGCAGCGCGGTGTTGCAAGGGGGAACGGCCCGTTGACCCGTTGTGGTTGTGCGCTGATCGGGCCGCTGGTCAGTCCCGCGCGGCAGCGGCGCGGCGCCGGGTACACCAGCGCATCAGCATTTCAAGCGGCCCGCGATCGGCCAAACTGTTCCACCCGCGCGCCAGGACCACCGATAGTACACAGAAACCGATTGAATAGCCAAAGACGCCCACCGTCGAAAGCGAACCGTCCAGTAGCCCCATCGCCTCCAGCGCGCCCATGCCCAGCAGAATATGCGCCACATAGAAGCTGAGCGCCTGACGCCCGGCGACCGTCAGCCAAGAAGAGAGACCCATCCGGTCCGGCGCCGGACACAGCAGCAGGACCAACCCGATCACCGCAGCCGCACTGCCGGTCGCGGCCATGATGTAGACCGGGCCGGGCGGCAGGGTGTCGGTATCGAACAACGCCAGCAGGTCGGGATCCTGCACCAGCAGGCCAGGCAGCCCGCCAACCACGGTCGCGCCACCGCCCCAGAGCAGCAGCCGTCGCTGCACCCGGCGGCTGGCCAGGTCCATGCGCCCCATCCACATGCCGAGGTACAGAAAAGCCACCCAGGGAAACACCGGATGCCAGCCGTTGAAAAAGGCGTGCCGCAGGAAGCCCTCCACCGTCCAGAAATCGCTATAGGTCAGGGTCTCCCAGTTCCAGTGCGCCTCGTAATCCAGCGTCAGCAGCCCAGCCATCCCGGCGAGCACCACCGCTGTGGCGGCCCACAGCAGCACCGTGGGGCGCGCAGAAAGCAGGGGCAGGGCCAGCAAAAAATAAAGTCCGTAGAAATGCAGAATGTCGGCTTCGAAGATAAGCAGGTTCACCAACCCGGCCAGAAACAGGAACACGGCGCGTCGCAGCACCTCGGCGACATCGGGGCGTCCCAGAGACAGGCCGATCCCTGCCAGAACCACAAACAGCGCGGCCGCGCGGCCCTCCAGCGCGTCGGTGAGCCGCGATGCCAGGTCGGTGCCGGGGGCGACCTGTGCCGCAATGCGGAAATTGACCAGAACCATGCCGCAGAATGCCAGAAAGCGGGCGATGTCCAATCCGTAAAGTCGCATGTGAAAATCCTGAAAGTGACTGGCCTGAAAGCAATAGCCTCAAGGTAGAGGCTGCACCCGGGCAGGAAAACCGCGTAACATCAGAAAGATCCGAAGGAAAAAGTCAGTGGGTTCGCAAGAAAAAGGGCGACCCATCTGGACCGCCCGAACCCCGTGAGTCAGCTTTTAAGGGGGTCAGCCCAGCACCCGGCCCGCCACCGCGTCCAGACGCGCCAGCAGCGCCGGGTCGCGTTTTTCCGGTGCGGTCATGATGGCGTATTCCAGGGCCTTGTCGCAGCGATGCGGGCAGTCGGTGCGCTGCGGGCCCAACAGGCCGGGCAACCGGCGCACCAGTTCGCGGGCATTGGCGGAGTTGCCCTGTAGGGTGGCGATAATTTCGGTAATTTCCACCGCGCCGTGGTCGGGGTGCCAGCTGTCGTAATCGGTGACCATGGCGACGGAGGCGTAGCAGAGTTCCGCCTCGCGGGCGAGTTTGGCCTCTGGCATGTTGGTCATGCCGATCACGTCGCAGCCCCATTGCTCGCGGTAGAGTTTGCTTTCCGCCATGGAGGAGAACTGCGGCCCCTCCATGCACAGATAGGTGCCGCCACGGTGGATGTTGATGCCCGCGTCCCTGGCCGCTGTTTCGGCCGCATCGCCCAGCCGTTCGCAAGTCGGATGCGCGACGCTGACATGGGCAACGCAACCGCTGCCGAAGAAGCTTTTCTCGCGCGCGAAGGTGCGGTCAATGAATTGATCCACGACGACAAAATCGCCGGGGGCCATATGGTCGCGGAAGGAGCCGCAGGCGGAGACGGAAAACACATCCGTCACGCCCAGCCGCTTCAGCGCGTCGATATTGGCGCGATAAGGGACCTCGGTCGGGGCATGCACATGGCCGCGTCCATGGCGCGGCAGAAAGGCCATTTTGACCCCCTCCAGGGTGCCGGTCAGGATCTGGTCCGACGGCGTCCCCCAGGGCGTGTCGACCGACACCCATTCGGCATTTTCAAGCCCGTCGATGTCGTAAATGCCGGAGCCGCCGATTACGGCGATCATGGTGTTACGGGGGTCTGATGCGGTCACGAGCTGGCCTCCTGTTGCTGCTATCCGGGATATGCGCAAGCGATGGCGGATTTGGCAAGGGCAAGGTGATCAACAGGCGGTGACGCAAGCATGCCGCACCCTCCGCAAGTCACCGAGGGACACCAGGGCTGCGCCTCTGGCGGGAGTATTTGGGGAAAGTTAAAAAGTCTGGGCGTCGCGACGGGGGGGGCGGCTGGCAGAGGCGGCGCATTGGCGGGGCTGGGAGCAGGTGAAGGATGCTGAGAAGGGGGACTGGAATGGCGCCCGTGTCGGCGTGCCTCAGCTTGCGTTTCCGCGTCCATCGGCGCAGGCGCGGCGGCGGCACCCTTGCCCAGTTGGCGATTTTCCGCTAACGGGCAGGCAGCGAACACACCTCCTCCAACCGCAGGTATCCTGAATGAAACGCGCAGCCGTGGCTTTGCTGGCCAAGCAGATTTCCCCACCCAACCTATCGATCATGCAGGATGAGGGCTTTACCGTGGCCCGTGTCCGCACTGAGCTTCTGTCCGGATTGACCGTGGCGCTGGCATTGGTGCCGGAAGCGGTCGCCTTTGCCTTTGTGGCCGGGGTGCACCCACTGGTGGGGCTATACGCGGCGTTTATGGTGGGGCTGATTACCGCGGTGTTTGGCGGACGGCCCGGGATGATCTCCGGCGCGACAGGCGCGCTGGCGGTGGTCATGGTGGCGCTGGTGGCCCAGCACGGGGTGGAATATCTGTTTGCCACCGTGGTGTTGATGGGCATCCTGCAAATCATCGCGGGCGCCTTGCATTGGGGCAAGTTCATTCGTCTGGTGCCGCATCCGGTGATGCTGGGGTTTGTGAATGGTCTGGCGATTGTAATCTTCCTGGCGCAGCTGACCCAGTTCAAGGATCCGGCCACCGGCGGTACGGAATGGCTGCAGGGTGGCTCGATGCTGCTGATGCTGGGGCTGGTGGCCCTGACCATGGTGATCATCTGGGGCATGCCCAAGGTGACCAGTATCATCCCGGCGCCTTTGGCAGGCATTGGCATCGTGGCCGTTCTGGTGATCGTCATGGGTCTGGATGTGCCGCGGGTGGGCGACATGGCGTCGATCGAGGGTGGCTTCCCGACCTTCCACAACCCGTTCGGCACGGGGGAGGGGCTTTATGGCACCGCGCTGGCGCCGTTTACGCTGGAAACCCTGTGGATCATCCTGCCCTACGCGGTGATCCTGGCCGCCATCGGCCTGATCGAGAGCCTGCTGACACTGAACCTGGTGGGAGAGATCACCGGCAAGCGCGGTGGTGCCAGCCAGGAGTGCATTGCACAGGGCGCATCAAACGTGGTGACCGGCTTCTTCGGCGGCATGGGGGGCTGTGCCATGATTGGCCAGTCGATGATCAACGTCAAATCCGGCGGCCGCACGCGGATTGCGGGCATTGCAGCGGCACTGTTCCTGCTGGCCTTCATCGTCGTCGCCTCGCCGCTGATCGAACAGATCCCGCTGGCCGCCTTGGTCGGCGTGATGTTCATGGTGGTGATCGGCACCTTCGCTTGGAACAGCTTCAAGGTGATGACCAAAGTGCCGCGCATGGATGCCTTCGTGATCGTCTTGGTGACCGTGGTGACGGTCATGACCGACCTTGCGATTGCGGTGGTCGTGGGTGTGGTCGTCTCGGCGCTCGCCTATGCCTGGAACAACGCGCGCCGCATTCACGCCATCACGCGCGAGTCTGCAACCGACAAGGGCGCCAAGGTCTATGAAATCGAAGGACCGCTGTTTTTCGGCTCGACCGACGGCTTTATTGAGCTGTTCGACGTGGCGGGTGACCCGGAGCGGGTGATCGTGGATTTTGCCCGCAGCCGGGTGGTGGACCAGTCGGCACTGCAGGCGATTGAGGCGCTGGCCGCCAAATACGAGGCCGAGGGCAAGGCGCTGGTGCTGCGGCACCTGAGCCGCGATTGCCACCAGCTGCTGACCAAGGCGGGCCATCTGATGGTCGACAGCGACGATGACCCGGACTACGAGCTGGCCGTGGATTACTCGGTGCGGACCGGAGTCCTGGGCAGCCACTGACCGCCCGTCTACCGGATCGCCGGAATACGAAACCCGCGGCTTGCAAAAGCCGCGGGTTTTTCTGTTGATCTGTCTGCTTGGACGCCGGTCCGGGGATGGCAGCGCGGCTCAGTCAGGCGCCAGCGTCTCCAGCATGTCAAGATCGCCGGATAGCAACGCCGGTTCGGCGCGGGAGATCAGCTCGGCGGGCCAGTCCCACCATCCAAGGCTCAGCAGTCGGGCGATCTGGGGTTTTGCAAAACGGTAGCTGTGCACGGTGCCTGGGTTGCCGGTGATGATGGCATAGGGCGGGACGGTGCCGCGGACCACCGCGCCTGCGCCGATGATGGCACCGTCGCCGATGCGTGCGCCGGGCAGGATCAGCGCGCCATAGCCGATCCAGACGTCATTGCCTATCATCGTGTCGCGGGTGTCGGGCTGAAAGCCGGCCATCTTGGCTTGGTCGAACACAGGAAACGGATAGCAGCTGAGCCCGTCCTGCGCGTGGTTGGCCGAGGCGGTGATGAAACGCACCCCATGGGCGAGCTGACAGAATTTGCCGATGACCAGCTGCTCGCGCGAGCCGGGGAACAGATATGGCGCAAGATGTTGCGCCCAATCCTGCGGCGGCGTGAAATCGGAGGCATAGCTATAGTCGCCGACCTTGATGTTGGGGTGATCCAGCACCTGCGACAGCATCACGGTTCCCGCATGGGAGCTGCCGTCGGGCAAGGTGATCGGATTGCGTTTTCTGGGATCGGGCAGGGGCATCGAAGTCCTTACTGGTCGGGGCGGGTCAGCGAAAACAGCTCACGTACAACAGAATAGTCGCGGTAGCCGAGCCGCGCCAGTGGCTGGAAGGTGGTGACGTCAAAGGCTCCGTCGCGCAGGCAATCGTCGCGCATATGCACGCCGGTCACCTCTCCGAATACCACCTTGTTGGCCTCGCCCGGAAGGGTGACGATCTGCGTCAGGCGGCATTCCAGCGCGGCGGGGGCGGCGGCCACACGGGCGCAGTTGATGGTCTCGCATTCTGCGGTCTCCAGCCCGGCATGGGCGAACTCGTCGGTCTCCTTGGCCAGGGCGGCCGAACTGGCGTTCATGGCGTCGCGCAGCGCATAGGACACGACGTTGACACAGAACACCCCGGTCTCGCGGATGTTGGCGACGCTGTCCTTGGTGCCGTCCTGATCGTGCTTGGCGCTGGTGGAGGCAAACATCACCTGCGGCGGCGTGTAGGCGACCGCGTTGAAGAAGGAATAGGGGGCCAGGTTGTTCACACCGTCCGCGTCGCGGCTGGAAATCCAGCCGATGGGACGGGGGGTGACAATGGCGTTGAACGGGTTGTGCGGCAGGCCGTGGCCGTCTTCGGGGCGGTAAAACATCGTGATTTCCTGCTCTGGGCGTTAACGCTTAGGTGTTTGCCCAAGACTTACGCCCGTGCTACGCCGAACGCCAGCCCGCAGGGGACTATTGGCGGAGGCAGGGCAGCGTGATCGAGCTGAGAGCGGAGCAGGCGGACGACCGGTGGGAGGTCGAGGCGCTGTATGACCTGTGCTTTGCCCCGGGGCGCGAAGCGCTGTCGTCTTATCGATTGCGCGATGGCGTGCCGCCGGTTTCGGGTCTCAGCCAGGTGGCGCGTGACAGCGACGGCATCCTGGCAGCGGCGATCCGGTACTGGCCGGTTCTGATTGGGGATGCGGCAGCGCTGCTGCTGGGGCCGGTGGCGGTCCATCCCACGCGCCAGGGCGAAGGCTTGGGTGGGTCGCTGATCCGCGACAGTTTGGCCAAGGCGCAGGACAGCGGCTGGGCGCGGGTGATGCTGGTGGGCGATGCCCCCTATTACAAGCGGTTCGGTTTTGTCAGGCTCGACGGCGTCGAGATGCCGCCGCCGACCAACCCGGAACGGGTTCTGGGTCTGGCCCTGCAGGCGCAGGCCTGGGACGGGGTTCGGGGGCTGGTGAGCCGCTGGCAGGGTTGAAATTACCGGTCCGGCCGCCGATCTTTAAGATGGCAGAGGAGGCAACTGGTGACGGATATTCTGACAGGGGCGCGGCGGCTCAGCCCGCAGGAACTGGAAGCGGAGCTGGATGCTTTGGCGCGGCGCTACCGGGTTGCAGGTGGCTTCGGCGTGGACCTGCTGAACCGGCTTGGCAGCAGCGGCGAGTCCCTGCTGGAGCGCTTGCCCGCGCCGGTGCGCGCGGGTCTGACGGCCTCAACGGCCAGCGCCCTGCGGCTGGCGATGAAGGGCGCCAGCACGTCGCGGCGGCTGGTGCCGGACCAGAAGCCCGGCATCGATCGGGTTGTCAGCGCCGCAATGGGCGCGGCGGGCGGCGCTGCGGGCCTGCCGGGCGCGCTGGTGGAGCTGCCGGCAACCACGGCTTTCCTTCTGCGCACGATCCAGGGCGCGGCGGCCGCCGAAGGCTTTGAGGCGGAGGCCGAAAGCGTCACTTTCGACTGCATACAGGTGTTTGCCGCCGCTGGGCCGCTTACGTCGGACGACGGGGCAGATCTCGGTTTTGTTTCGTTGCGGCTGGGGTTGCCGGGCGGTGTGCACCGGCTGATTGCCCAGGTGGCGCCCAGGTTGGGGGCCGTTCTGGGGCAAAAGCTGGCAGCACAGGCTGTGCCAATTGCCGGTGCCGTGGCCGGGGCGGCGGTGAATTACGTATTCGCCGGATATTACCGGGAAATGGCCCATGTGCATTTCGGCCTGCGTCGGCTTGCCCTTGAGGCGGACGTCCCGGCACAGGACCTGGTGGCGAAGCTGCAGGACCGCCTGAAGGTGACCGCACCCGGCTGATCGCGTCGGTGGCCCCTTGCACTCGGCGAAATTGCGGATTTAATCGCGGCCACCTGCGAAGGAAACGGAAATGATTCAATACAGCCTCAAATGTGCAGAAGGGCATAGCTTCGATAGCTGGTTCCAGTCTGCGGCGGCGTTCGATAAGTTGGCAGCTGCTGGCATGGTCAGCTGTGCCGTCTGCGGCGGCTCCCGCGTCGAGAAGGCCATCATGGCGCCGCGGGTGCGTCCTGGCCGCAAGGCCGTGTCCGCTGTGGGAGAGCCGGAGACACCGGCCACCGCGCCTGCGCGAGAGCCGCAGGCGCCAGAGCAGACGGCTGCTGCCGTGTCCCGTGGGTCTGTTACGGCGCGCAAGGACGCGGGTATGCTGAGCCGTCCCACAGGTGACGTGGAAAAGGCGCTGGCCGAACTGCGCCGCAAGGTCGAGGCCAATTCCGATTACGTCGGCGACAATTTCGTCAAGGAAGCGCGGGCGATGCACCTTGGGGAGGCTCCGGAACGGGCCATCCATGGCGAGGCCCGGCTGGAAGATGCAAAGGAACTGATCGAGGAGGGCGTGCCGGTGTTGCCGCTGCCTTTCCGGCCGGGACGCAAAACAAACTGAAGGCCGCGATGGGCGGTCGAAAATAAAGGACAGGGCAGAATGCATGCAGTTGTAACGGGAACCAGCCGCGGCATCGGCAAGGCGCTGGTCGAGCGGTTGCGGCAGGACGGCCACGAGGTGACCGGCACCTCTCGGGATCATTCCTCCGGCGTAAAACTGGATGTTTCGGACCCTGGTCAGCAGGCGCGGTTTGCCGCCCAGATCAAGGGTCGTCCGGTAGATCTGCTGGTTTGCAACGCCGGTGTCTATATCGACAAGGCTATGGCGCTGGAGGATTACTCGGCCGAGGTCTGGGGCAAGACGCTGGCGGCGAATGTGACCGGCGTGTTCCTGACGGTGCAGGGAATGCTGCCGAACCTGCGACTGTCCGGGGCGCCCAAGATCGCCATCCTGGCGTCGCAGATGGCCAGCCATGCGCGGGCGCCGGGCGGCAGCTACGCCTATCGTGCCTCCAAGGCGGCGGCCTTGAATATTGGCCGCAATCTGGCCACCGACTTGCAACCCGAGGGGATCGCGGTGGGCATCTACCATCCCGGCTGGGTGCGCACCGACATGGGCGGTCAGGACGGCGAGATCTCGATCACGGAATCGGTTAGCGGGCTGGTCGATGAGTTCGACCTGTTGAGCCTGGAGACCACCGGCTGTTTCCACGCCTGGGACGGTCGCATCCTGCCGTATTGAACCGCTGACCCGGCCACACTGGCCCGACGGACGCCTCCGCACGGGTCTGCGGCGCGCTCCCGCGTCCACGCGTGCCAGGCTGCGCCTGACCCGCTGGCGGACTTGGGCCGGGCGCCGTGCCTGCGGCACGACGCGCCACCGCACGTATGTGCGGTGGCATGCCCAACGGGCACAGGGCCTGAACAGGCCCGAAGCCGGGCGGAAATACCGACGTTGGCTGTTCTATACGCAGTGGTCACAAAAAGACCGGCGCGACAGTCACGCCGGTCTTTTGCATGTTTTGGTGTGCCACCCTGCCTGAGCCGGGGCGGTGGTCGCCGTCAGTCCCAGCAGTTGACCAGAACGGTCATGCGCGAGGCCAGCCGGGTCATTGCGGCGCTGGGCAGGCTTCCGGCCGCATCCGAGCGCGCAGCGGGCGAGAGGCCGACTGCATCCAATGCGCTTCGGATGGCGCCCGCATCGATGGCAAAGCTGACGTCCTCGGGCAGTTGTTTGCCGTCGACCTGCGGTGACAGCAGCATCCCCAGAACCGCGCCGGTACGGTCGAGAACCGGGCCGCCGACGTCGCCAGGTTGCGCGGTCAGCGCCAGGCGGGTCACATCGCTGTCCCCCTCAAGGCTTTCGAGACCTGCAATCTTGCCCCAAGTCAGGCTGGGCGCGCCCAGCACGCCTTCGTAGGAAAAGCCGGACACGGCAACCTCGGATTGCAGCCGCGGCGCGGCGGCGCTCAGCTCGGCCACCGCCGCGGGCACCAGCGGCTCGGCCGGGCGCAGGATGGCGATGCCATCGTCGCTGTTGTTGGCCGCGATCTGCACCTGATAGCCGTGGTCCAGGGTGACCCGGTTACAGCCAGCCACCGCATCGGATGTGGTGAGTACGCTGCCATCGGCATCGACGTAGAATCCCGACCGCGACCGTTTCGGTCGGCGTATTTCCAGCCCGGACACCAGATCTATGTCCTGTACCGCGTCGCCCCCAGCGGCCGGGTCCAACACCCCGTCCAGCCGGGTGAAGCTGGCCTGCATCGCGGCCAATACGCGGGCACGGCGGTCCTCGTCTCCCGCGGGCCAGATCAAGGTAAAGCCTTTGACTTCCCCATTTTTCAGACTGGCCTGCGAGAAGGAGACGATCCGTTGATTGCGCCCCTCGATTGTGAAGCTGTTGCTGCCGCGCTGCCGCGGGCCTTCCATCGGCACGATCTCCAGCGTTTGCAGAATGTCGTAAAGGCCGAACAGGGTGCGCTGGTCGCCGGGCTGGCTGATCAGCAACAGCTGAGCGCCCAGATCTCCCTTGCTGGTGTAATGGGCAAAGGGCGATTCATAACGATCAAAGGCGACTTCCTTGGCGGGAATGTCGAGAGCGATACCCGCCTGTTTGTCCTCGATCCGGGTCATGCCGACTGAGATCAGCGGCGCGTTGTATTCGTCCATCAAAGCCTGGCGCTGGCCTGTGGTCAGCACGCCGGTGGGCTCATATCCGCGCGCGGTCTGCCAGTCGCGCATGGAGGCGCGTGTGCCTCGACCAAAGGCGCCGTCGATACCGGAGCTGTAAAAACCCGCAGCCTTGAGCGCGAGTTGCAGGTCCATGCGCTCATCACGGCTGAGCGCGCGTTCGCTGCGCCGCGCCTCGGCGGGGCTTTCGTCGGGCAAGGTGGTCTGCACGCCCGGCTGGCTTGCGTCGGGCTGCACCTGTTCGGGTGCGGCGGGAACCGGGGCAGGTTGCGTGGTCTGCCCGGCATCCGCCGCCACCGGATAGAACTGGCTACGCAGGTTGCGGCTGAAGGCGATGAAACTGTCGCGCGGGATCTGGCCTTCGCTGCGGTAGACCTGAAGCACCCGCTCCGCATCCGCGCGCGCGTAGGGGCCAAGCACCACGCCATACCAGCCGCCACCCAGCGCATACCCCGACACGTCGGGCAGGCGGGCGGCATAGCCGCGGGCTTCGTCCTCGGCCTCGCGCAGGGACGAGCGGGCGGCGATCTGGATCCAGACCGCATCGGCCCCACTTTGCGCCGCAACCGGCGCGGTGAAGGCCGCGGTGAACGCCATGGCCAGCGCAAACAGCGGCAGAACCAGAGCGGCAATCAGTTTTTTCATTGTCAGGGCCTCGTATCCCGGAATTCAGGTTGGTGATTGACGCGGAGATTAAGCATTTTGGGCGGGCGAAGGGAACTCCTCTTCACAGGGGGAATTCCCGGCCCGTTGCCGCATTCCCGCACTTTTGTTGCCGATGTGCTGCACCCTGCGGCCCGCCCGTCGCCGCGCGGGCGGTCAGAGGGCGTTGACCCTGCCCGGAGCCTTGCATAGGAAGATCCCCGCAATTGCTGCCCCAGCTGCCCCCGAAGGATTGAAAGATGACCCAGACCAATGGCGCGCCGCGCTCCTTCCAAGAGATTATCCTGAGGCTTCAGACGTACTGGGCCACCAAGGGGTGCGCGATGATGCAGCCCTATGATCTGGAGGTGGGCGCGGGCACGTTCCACCCGGCGACCACGCTGCGCTCGCTGGGCAGCAAGCCCTGGGCCGCGGCCTATGTACAACCCTCGCGTCGCCCGACCGACGGGCGCTATGGGGAAAACCCCAACCGGCTGCAACACTACTACCAGTATCAGGTGCTGATCAAACCCAGCCCGCCCAACCTGCAAGAGCTGTACCTGGGTAGCCTCGAGGCGATCGGCGTCGACATGACGCTTCACGATATCCGCTTTGTCGAAGATGACTGGGAAAGCCCGACGCTGGGTGCCTGGGGGTTGGGCTGGGAAGTCTGGTGCGACGGCATGGAAGTCAGCCAGTTCACCTATTTCCAGCAGGTTGGCGGCCATGACTGCCACCCGGTATCCGGCGAGCTGACATATGGTCTGGAACGACTGGCAATGTACATCCTGGGCGTTGACCACGTTATGGACATGCCCTTCAACGACCCGGATGCCCTGATCCCGCTGAGCTATGGCGATGTGTTCAAGCAGACCGAGGAAGAATACGCCCGCTGGAATTTCGATGTGGCCAACACGGAGGTGCTGCTGCGCCATTTCGAGGAAGCCGAGGCAGAATGCGCCGCTATTCTGGCGCAGGAGCATAAAGACCCAAAGACCGGCAAGCGCATCATCATGGCGCATCCGGCCTATGATCAGTGCATCAAGGCGTCGCATATCTTCAATTTGCTGGACGCGCGTGGCGTGATCTCGGTGACCGAACGCCAGGCCTATATTGGCCGCGTCCGGGCGCTGGCCAAGCAATGCGCCGATGCCTTCGTGCTGACCGAGGCCGGCGGCCACTGCGCCGAAGGCGCGGCTTAGGCAGGGGCGGAGAATGGGAAAATTTCTGGCGCTCATCCTGATCGTCTCGGCCCTCGCGGCCGGGGGGGCGATGTATTATTTTCAGGTCTACGGCTTTTACGACACGGTCAAGGCGCAGCCGGGGCGCGACGTGATGCTGGTACCGCTGGACGGCGGCACGGCGCAGCCGATTGCCTATTCGGATTTCGAGGCGATCGACGCGGGCAGCTCCCCCATCCGCTACCGCGCCTGCTTCCGCACGAAGATGTCGCCGGATGAGCTGGCGCAGGTGTTTACCCTGTCGGACAAGCTCGAACCGCGTAACGCACCACCCTGGTTCGATTGTTTTGATGCCGCCGCCATCGGCGCCCAGCTGGCAGAAGGGTCGGCCCGCTCATTCCTGTCGGTCAAGAACATCTCTTATGGGGTGGACCGCATCGTTGCCGTGACTGATGACGGTTTCGGTTATGTATGGCACGAGCTGAACAATTGCGGTCACAAGGCCTATGACGGCACCGTGGTGGGCGAGGAATGCCCGCCCCGTCCCGAGACGGGTGAGGGCAACTGATGCCGCTTTGGCCCATGCCCGCCTGTTGTAATTCTCTCGCTGCGCCCGCCCGCGCGGCCACGCTCAAGGACATCCAATGCCCGATCTTCTGATTGAACTTTTTTCCGAGGAAATTCCGGCCCGTATGCAGGCGCGCGCGGCCGAGGATCTGAAAAAGCGCGTGACCGATGGCTTAGTCGAGGCGGGGCTGACCTATGCGGGCGCCGCCGCCCTGTCGACACCGCGCCGCCTGACGCTGGCGGTGGATGGCCTGCTGGCCGAAAGCCCCACCATCCGCGAAGAGCGCAAGGGCCCAAAGGTCGGCGCGCCGGACAAGGCGATCGAGGGCTTTTTGCGCGGCGCAGGACTGAGCCGCGAGCAGCTGGAAGAACGCGACACGCCGAAGGGCGCGGTCTATTTCGCGCAGATCGAAAAGCCGGGCCGCCCTGCGGCGGAGATCATCGCCGATGTGCTGGAAGTCACTATCCGCACCTTCCCTTGGCCGAAGTCCATGCGCTGGGGCACGGGCTCCTTGCGTTGGGTGCGCCCTTTGCATTCGATCCTCTGCATCCTGTCGGATGGCGCCGGTGCAACCGTGGTGGATCTGGATATTGACGGGATCACAGCCGGCAACACCACCCGCGGGCACCGTTTTATGGCCCCGGATGAGATCACTGTGACCGGTTTTGACGACTACACGACCAAGCTGAAGCGGGCCCATGTGGTACTGGATCCAAGTGAGCGTGCGGATGCGATCTGGCAGGAAGCCACCAATCAGGCCTTCGCCAGTGGCCTTGAGGTGGTCGAGGACAGGGGCCTGCTGGGTGAAGTTGCCGGTCTGGTCGAATGGCCTGTGGTGCTGATGGGCGCCATCGACGCCGAATTCCTGGAGCTGCCTGCCGAGGTGCTGCAAACCAGTATGCGCGAGCACCAGAAGTTTTTCTCGGTCCGGAACCCCAAGACCGGGCGGATCGAGAAATTCATCACCGTGGCGAACCGCGAAACTGCTGACAACGGCGCGACCATTCTGGCAGGCAACCAGAAGGTTCTGTCGGCCCGTCTGGCCGATGCCAAGTTTTTCTGGGAGAATGACCTGCGTACAGCCAAGTCCGAGGTCGGCATGCGCGCGTGGGTGGAAAACCTGTCCAACGTGACCTTCCACAACAAGCTGGGTACCCAGGCCGCACGCATCGACCGCATCGCCGCGCTGGCGCGCGAAATCGCGCCGGTTGTTGGGGCCGATGCGGATTTGGCAGAGCAGGCGGCGCGGGTGGCCAAGGCCGACCTCAGCTCGGAGATGGTCTATGAATTCCCCGAGCTACAGGGCCTGATGGGCCGTTATTACGCCGAGGCCGCGGGCCTGCCGCAAGAGGTCGCCACCGCCTGCGAGGCGCATTATTCGCCGCTGGGACCGGGGGATGACGTGCCGCAACAACCGGTGACGGTGGCGGTGGCGCTGGCCGACAAGCTGGACACGCTGACCGGTTTCTGGGCGATTGACGAAAAGCCGACCGGCTCGAAAGACCCCTTCGCGCTGCGCCGTGCCGCGCTGGGGGTGATCCGACTGGTGCTGGAAAACGACGTGCGCGTGAACCTGCGAGAGGTGATCGCCAAGGCGTATGAGGGGGCCGATGCCGAAAACCTTCTCACCTTCTTCCACGATCGCCTCAAGGTGTTCCTGCGCGACCAGGGCATCCGCCACGACGTCATCGACGCCTGCATTGCGATGGACGGCAACGACGATCTGACGCTGCTGGTCAAACGTGCCCGCGCGCTGGAGGATTTCCTGAAGACCGACGACGGCACCAACCTGCTGCAGGGCTTTAAACGCGCCAACAACATCCTCTCGAAAGAAGAGGAAAAAGACGGTGTCGAATATTCCTTCGGGGCCGATCGCAAGTTTGCCGAGGACGACACGGAAAAGGCGCTGTTCGACGCGCTCGAGGCCGGGGGGGCAGCGATCTCCCCGGCCATCGAGGCCGAGGATTTCGCGGCGGCCATGCGGGGCATGGCCGCCCTGCGTGCCCCGATCGATGCGTTCTTTGAGGCGGTGCAGGTCAATGCGGACAACGCAATCCTGCGCCGCAACCGGCTGAACCTCCTCAGCCAGATCCGCAAGGTCTGCGGCCAAGTGGCGGACCTCACTCGGGTCGAGGGCTGAAAGGCCGACCGGTTTCTTTCTGGTCACAAATACTCCCGCCGGAGGCGCCGGTCTTTCCGTTAGGGAAAGGCCGGTTTTTTTTGGGGTGAAGCCGGTTGCTGCAACTGCACTCTTGCGCGATAGCCGCTGCGCCTTATGGTGACAGGCAAAGGAGACGCGCCGCAGTGCAGAAAGATTTCGAACAGATCCCTCAGGCCTCGCTGATCACCGCGACCGCTCCGATCACCACCGCCAGCCATGGCGGACGGGCGAAATGTTTGCAGCGGCTGGTTCGGCTGGAGTTGCCGGTGCCGCGCACTGTCGCGCTCTCGTTCGACGCGGTCCATGCCATTGCCGAAGGTCAAATGCCGGATCTGGCAGCGGTGCTGGGCGAATTCGCGCCCGATACGCTGCTGTGCGTCCGGCCGTCGTCCGAAGATCCAGACTGGGGCGGTCCGGGGGCGATCCTGAACATCGGCATGAACGACGCACGCTTCGTCGACCTCTGCGACACGTTGGGGCGCAATGCCGCTGCGGCACTCTATCTGCGGTTCGTACAGTCCTACGCGGTCCATGTGGCTCGGCTGGATCCGGATGTCTTCGACGATGTCGAAGATGGCGGCCCCGATGCGCTGAGCGAGATCCTGCACGCCTATGAGGCGGAGACTGACGAACCCTTTCCGCAGGATCCGGGCGAGCAGCTTGCGGCGGTGCTACGCTCGATGGCGCGGGCTTGGGAGGGCACCTCGGCCAGGCTCTTGCGGCAGGCCAAGGGCGCACCCGCGGATGCGGGACTTGGCCTTGTGGTGCAGGAAATGATTCCAGGTGTCGGCCAGGGCGAATGCGGCTCAGGCGTGTTGCAATTGATCGACCCGGTGACCGGCAAGCGGCAGCTGACGGGGCGGTACCTGAGCCAGAGCCAGGGGCGCGATGCGTTGGGGGCGGGCGTTCAGGCGCTCTATCTCGCCCAGGATCCGCGCGGCCCCTCGCTGGAGGAGGTGGCACCGGAGGCCTTTGCCCAGCTGCAGTCCCATGCGGCGTTGATGCGGCGGCGGCTGCGCGAGGAAATGCAGCTGGAGTTCGTCATTGAGAACGGCCATGTGCATATCCTGGACGGGGTGCGGGTGGCGCGCTCGGCGCGGGCGGCGGTTCGGATCGCGGTGGCGCTGGCCGAGGACGGCATCATCGCGCAGGAAGAGGCGCTGATGCGGGTTGACGCCCATGTGCTGAACGAGTTGCTGCACCGGCAGGTCGCCCCCCAGGCCGAGCGTGACGTGATCGGCCGCGGAATCGCCGCCAGCCCTGGCGCGGCCACCGGGCGGCTGGTGTTCACCGCGGCGGACGCCCAGGCCAGCGCGGCGCGCGGCGAGCCGTGCATCCTGGTGCGCCGGGAAACCTCACCCGAGGACGTGCGCGGCATGCACGCGGCCGTGGGCGTGCTGACGGAAAAGGGCGGCATGACCAGCCATGCGGCGGTGATCGGCCGCGGCCTGGGCCTGCCCTGCATCGTCGGCGCCTCCAACCTGAAATTCCACAGCCGCCGCCGCATGCTGGGCGCCGAGGATGGGCGATTGTTCAAGGCGGGTGACCTCATCACCATCGACGGCAGCAGTGGCCAGGTTCTGGCCGGCCAGCCGGAAATGCTGGAAGCGGCGGAGGATGGCGCGCTGGGCACGCTGCTTGCCTGGGCCGACGAGGCCCGCGACGTCGGTGTGAGGGCCAACGCCGACACGCCGGAAGATGCGGAAACCGCTCGCCGCTTCAATGCCCAGGGCATCGGGCTCTGTCGCACCGAGCATATGTTTTTCGAACCCGGTCGCCTGACGGTGATGCGGGAGATGATCTTTGCCGAGACACCCTCGGGCCGCGCTGCGGTGCTGGAGCGTCTGCTGCCGATGCAGCGCGACGATTTCCGACAGCTGTTCCGCATCATGGAGGGGATGCCGGTCTGCATTCGCCTGTTCGACCCGCCGCTGCACGAATTCCTGCCCGCAACCAAGGGTGGCCAGCGCGAGCTGTCCGAGGCACTGGGCATTCCGGTCAGCGACGTGACCCGCCGGGTCGAGGAGATGCACGAATACAACCCCATGCTGGGCCTGCGCGGGGTGCGGCTGGGGGTCACCGTCCCGGAAATCTATGACATGCAGGCACGGGCTATTTTCGAGGCCACGCTGGAGGCTTCTAAGTGCGGCGCGCCGGTGGTGCCGGAGATCATGATCCCGCTGGTTTCGGCCAAACGCGAGGTGGAGCTGGTCAAGGCCCGCATCGATGCGGTGGCGGCGGCTGTAAAATCCGAGCGCGGCGAAGACTTCACCTACCGGCTGGGCGTGATGGTGGAAACGCCGCGTGCGGCGCTGCGGGCGGGCGAAATTTCACCGCATACGGCGTTTCTCAGCTTTGGCACCAACGACCTGACCCAGATGACCTATGGCCTGTCGCGCGACGATGCCGGGCGGTTCATGTCGGAATATGTCAATCAGGGCGTCTTTCCGGAGGATCCGTTCCACGTGCTGGACACCGACGGGGTGGGAGAGCTGCTGAAACTAGGCGTTCAGCGCGGCCGGGCGGAGAATGGAGACATCACGCTGTCGATCTGTGGCGAGCATGGCGGCAACCCCGAATCGATTGCGTTCTGCCGCGACGCGGGCTTCGATTACGTCTCCTGTTCGCCGTTCCGGGTGCCGGTGGCGCGATTGGCCGCAGCCCAGCTGGCGATTGCCGACAAAACCGGTAGGATCGCCCCAACATACGCAAAATATTAATAATTTAAAGGGCATCACGCAGCGGCCAACGAAATTATGGCGCTGTGTGTTTCCCCCCTTCATCTGCAGTCCGGCGGCCAAAGCTGGACCTTGCGCGTCAATTCCTATAAGGAATGCGACCGCGTGCGTTGGGGAGGCCGAGCGCAAGCTGATAGGACGGGGGAACCCTGAATGAAACTGTTGACTATGATTGCCGTGATGGCTGCCACCATCGCGATGGGTAAAAGTGTTTTTGCCGAAACCGGTCTGACAACGCTGATCGCGCGCGAACAGACCAATCTGAATGCGGTGCCGACGCGAAAATTCAGCGGGTTCTTCGGGATCCGCAATGCGCCGTTGAAGAAACGCCGCGCCGCGCCGAAACTGGAATACTCGAAAGCCTGGCTGGACGCCCGCCCAGCGGCCAAGGGGGGCGAGCAATTCGCCTGTCTGGCTGAGGCATTGTATTTCGAGGCGCGCGGTGAAACCGTCAAGGGCCAATTCGCGGTGGCCGAAGTGATCCTGAACCGGGTCAAAAGCTCCCAGTTCCCGAACACGCTGTGCGGGGTGATCAACCAGGGAACAGGCCGCAAATATCAGTGCCAGTTCACCTACACCTGCGACGGCTACGAGGAAGTCATCCGCGAAAAGAAGGCTTATCAGCGGGTGGCCAAGGTGGCGCGAGCGGCGCTGGATGGTTTCAAGACCGAACTGACCGGTGGCGCGACCTATTACCACACCACCGCGGTGCGCCCGCGCTGGAGCCGGACCTTTACCAAGACCGCGCGCATCGGGGTGCACCTGTTCTACCGTGACGAACGGTACCGGACCGCGCTGAGCAACTGACGCGTGAATGCGGCACAGACTGTGCCGCATTCGACCACTGGCGTGGCGCATGCGGGCCTGTTATGAGGCCGCGGAATGACTAAGATTGGGTCCCATCACCCGTCACAGCCAGCCAAAGGCCCGTTTCCCATGCCCTCTGAAATTCGCCTTGCCTTTGCGCATCCCTCCGAACGTTCCATGGCCACCGCGGCGCCGGGGCCGCTGGACCGCATCTCCTTGCGGGACCACATTGTGGAGGTGGAGATCGGTGCCTTTCAGGCGGAGCGGGGCACCACCCAGCGCATCTGCTTCAACGTGGTTGTAGAGGTGGCACCGCTGCCCAAGGATCTGGACGATGACGTGGACCGGATCCTGTCCTACGACAAGGTGACAGAGGCGATTGCGCATGAGCTGGCCGCGGAGCGGTTGAACTTGCTGGAAACCTTGGCGGAACGGGTGGCTGAGCGCATCCTGCTGGAGCCGCAGGCAGTGCGTGCCTTTGTGCGGATCGAGAAGCTGGACCGTGGCCCCGGTGCCCTGGGGGTCGAGGTGGTGCGGTCGCAGGATCAGATCAGCCACCAGGTGGATGAAGAAGAGCGCCCGCATCCGCGGCTGATGTACCTGTCCAACGCGGCCATCGACAGCGCCAATCTGCCGGGTTGGATCGACCAGATGGAATGCCGCCAGCGGCCGTTGATCCTGTGCGTTGGGGCGCATCCGCTGGCGATCCCCGTGACCGGGCACAAATGGACCCAGCGCCGCATCGACCTGCTGGCGATCGAACAGAACGCCTGGCGGCTGGCCGCCAAGGACGATCGCTGCGTCGTGGTCTCAACCCGGACCGAACTGGACTGGGCGATGAAAAACGGACAGATCTGTGTCTGGGCGCCGTCCAAGATCGTGCTGGATGCGGTCGAAGGCCCGGCCGCGCCGCCCTCGGACACGGTGGCGCTGGCGGCCTGGTTTGCCGCGACGTTCGAGGCGGGTGAAATGATTGTGCTTGGCGGGGAATTGCCTGATAATCCCGGTGTCCCGCTGCGGGGCGTCAGCGTGGAGCAAGCACAACTGTGACATATTACCGGCCGTTGGTTCAGCATGGCGAGGCCCGCCCCGAGGGGGCGGTTCCGCTGGCGGGCAGTGCTTTGTGGTTCACGCAGGTTGAGATCCTCAGCCGTGACGCGCCGCCGCGGATTGCCCCGGTTGGATTGGTGCCGGAGCCGCTGCGCCGCAGGTTGACGGCACGCCGGGCCACCATCGCCGGGCTGGACGTGACCCAGCCGCAGATCATGGGCATATTAAACGTCACCCCCGACAGTTTCTCGGATGGTGGGCAGCATGCCAATGTGGCCGCTGCCCGCGATGCGGCATTACAGATGGTCGCCGATGGCGCGTCGATCATCGACATTGGCGGCGAATCCACCCGCCCCGGCGCGGCCGAGGTGCCGGAGGCCGAGGAGGTGGCGCGCACCGCGCCGGTAATCGCCGCGATCCGCGCGACAAGCCAGGTGCCGATCTCGATCGACACCCGCAAGGCCACCGTCGGACTGGAGGCGCTGGAGGCGGGGGCTGATCTGTTCAACGATGTCTCCGGCTTCACCTTTGACCCGGCGCTGGCCCCCCTGGCGGCCCAGGCCAGCGTGCCGGTCTGCATCATGCATGCGCAGGGCGACCCCGCGACCATGCAGGAGGATCCCCAGTACGGGGATGTGCTGCTGGACGTCTACGACTATCTCAGCGCGCAGATCGACCGGCTGGAGGCAATCGGCGTGGTCCGCGAGCAGATCGTGATCGACCCCGGTATCGGTTTTGGCAAGACGCTGGAGCACAACCTGACATTGCTGCGCAATCTCAGCCTGTTTCACGCTCTGGGCTGTCCGATCCTGCTGGGGGTTTCTCGCAAGGGGTTCATCGGCAAGATCGGCAAGGAGCCGCAGGCGGCGGCCCGCGGACCCGGATCCATCGCGCTGGGGCTTGCAGCCTTGGCGCAAGGCGTGCAGTTTCTGCGGGTGCATGACGTCGCCGAAACGGCGCAGGCGCTGCGCTTGTGGCAGGCCGTCCGTTAAGGCCAAGATTGGCAGGATACTGATAATGCGAAAACTTTTTGGCACCGATGGCGTGCGTGGCACCGCCAACACCCACCCGATGACGGCGGAAATGGCGCTGCGGATCGGTGCTGCCGTCGGGCGCTATTTCCGGCGTGAAGCGGGGGGCGTGCATCGGGTTGTGATCGGCAAGGACACCCGGCTGTCAGGCTACATGTTTGAAAACGCGTTGACGGCGGGGCTGACCTCGACCGGCATGAATGTGCTGCTGCTGGGGCCCGTGCCGACGCCCGCGGTCGGCTTGATGACCCGTTCAATGCGTGCGGACCTCGGTGTGATGATCTCGGCCAGCCACAACCCGTCCGAAGACAACGGCATCAAGTTTTTTGGCCCCGACGGCTACAAGCTGTCGGACAGTGCCGAACTGGAGATCGAAGCGCTGGTGGAGGCGGGCGTGGAGTCGGCCCAGGCCGCCAACATCGGCCGCGCCAAACGGATCGATGACGCCCGGTTCCGCTATGGCGAGCGCGTCAAAAGCTCCTTGCCCCGCAATCTGAGCCTGAGCGGCCTGAAGGTGGTGATCGACTGCGCCAACGGCGCCGCCCACCGCACCGCGCCGGAGATCCTGTGGGAACTGGGTGCCGACGTGATCCCGATTGGCGCGTCGCCGGACGGGCTGAACATCAACCTAGGCTGCGGCTCAACCCAGCCGCAGGCGGCCGCGGATGCGGTCATGGCACATGGCGCCCATGTCGGCATTTGCCTCGATGGCGACGCCGACCGGGTGATCGTGATCGACGAAACCGGAACTGTGGCAGATGGCGACCAGTTGATGGCGCTTCTGGCCAGCCGCTGGGCTGAACAGGGCCTGCTGGCAGGTAATACGCTGGTGGCGACGGTGATGTCGAACCTCGGTCTGGAGCGGTTTCTGAACGACAAGGGGCTGGAGCTGGAACGCACGGCGGTGGGCGACCGTTACGTGGTGGAACGCATGCGCGAGGGCGGCTTCAACCTGGGCGGCGAACAGTCCGGTCACATCGTGATGAGCGATTACGCCACCACCGGCGATGGGCTGATGGCGGGGCTGCATTTTCTGTCCGAAATGGTTCAGACGGGGCAGAAGGCTTCGGTGCTGGCGCATCAGTTCCAGACGGTGCCGCAGCGGCTGCGCAACGTGCGGTTCCAGACCGGTCAAGCGCCCTTGCAGGATGCCCACGTGCAAGAGGCCATCGTGGCGGCCGAACGGATGCTGGACGGACAGGGGCGTCTGTTGATCCGCAAATCGGGTACGGAACCGCTGGTGCGGGTGATGGCCGAATGCGAAAACGCCGAGCTGATGACCTTGGCCGTCGACAGTGTGGTCGCCGCGGTTGAGGCGGTTGTGGGTGCTGGTAGCGACTCCTGACGTCACCAAGGCGCCCCGCGCGCCGGAAAACCCTTGCATCGCCAGGCTGCGCAGCACAGGCTCAGGCTGTATTGTCTGAGGAGTTTTCCATTATGAAGCGTGTATTTTCCGCCCTGGTCCTGACATTGAGCACGGCCGCCGCCGCCCAGGCAGGGATGTCTGTGCAGCTGTTGTCACCTTGGGACGGCAAAAAGATCCCTGCGGGCCAACAGTGTTCTGTGCAGGGGGGCAAGGCGGCGACGCCGCCCATGCAGGTCAGCGGGTTGCCCGCCGGCACCAGCATGGTGGTGGCAGAGTTCAACGACCGCAGTTACCAGCCGCTCAGCCGCAATGGTGGGCACGGGGTGATTGGCTGGCCGGTCGAGGGCAGCGATGCGAAGCTGGCACCGATTCCAGAAGGGGCGGCGAAGGGGCCGGGTGGAGCGATGGTGGTGAAAGACACGCGCGGCACGCTGGGCAGCGGAAAGGGCTATCTTCCGCCCTGTTCGGGCGGTCGCGGCAACTCCTATGAAGCGGTGATCAAAGCGGTCGGCGCCGATGGCAAGGTGCTGGAAAAGCTGCGCGTCAAACTGGGGCGTTACTGAGCCCGGAACAGCTGTCTCAGCCGGCCCAGCTGGCTGAGACCAAGCCCGCCGAGGATCATGGCCAAGGCGAGCAGCAGCGTGGGCGGCAGCGCCTCGTCCAAGAACACAGCGCCCAGAACCACCGCCCAGACAGGCACCTGATAATTGGTGAGGGTCATGAAGGTCGGCCCGGCCTCGCGCACCACGATGACCCGCAGCAGGTTGGCAGCGGCCGTGGGGATCAGGCCGAGGATAGCGGCGATCAGCAACGTGCGATTGTCCGGCATCACCGGTGGGCCTTCGACCAGCCAGGCCACTGGGCAGATGATGACAAATCCGATCACCAACAGCATGGCCGCTAACCCCAGCGGGTCCACCGGCGGCAGCCGGCGGGTCAGGATGGAGCTGACTGAATAGCAGGCCGCCGCCGACAGGCAGGCCGCCCTGCCGTAGGGCTCCAGCGCCGCGCCGCTGCTGGCAAAGGCCTGCCCCCCGATGAGCAACGCCACACCGCCAAACCCGATGACGAACCCGACGAGGCGGCGCAGGGTCATCTGCTCCCCCGGCACAAAGATGTGTGCAAGCGGCAGCACCATCAGCGGGATCGCCGCCATGCTGACGCCGGTAAAGCCGGAGGACACATGCTGTTGGCCCCAAGAGATCAGCATGAATGGAACGGCGGTGCTGATGACGCCGATCAAGCCCAAAGAGGGCCAGTTTGCCTCTTCTCGAAACAGCGTGAAGCCCCGCCAACCCCAGATTGCCCCCAGCAACAAGGCGGCAAATCCGGTACGTCCAGCGGCCAGCCAGAACGGCGTTGTGCCCTCCAGGGCCAGTTTTATCAGCAGGAAGGTCGCTCCCCAGACCAGGCCGAGGGTGGCGATCATCAGCCAGTAGCGCGGCGCGGTGGGGGGCATCAGTGTCTCCGTCCGTTCACCGCGCGACAAGACCCCTTGGAAAGGGCCGGGTCAAGGGTGGGCGCCTTGGTATCGACCGCCCGAAGTGGTCCTGCGCGCGTTCAAACCACGCGGCCGCGACGCCCACGGCTGAGCAGCAGCCCGCCGAGGATCAGCGCCATGGCGGCAAACAGCTGCGGCGGCAAGGTCTCATTCAGCAGCACGGCGCCGAAAATCACCGACCAGATCGGCACCTGATAATTCACAGTCGACAGAAAGGCCGGGCCTGCACTGCGGGCGATTTGCACCAGCAGCACTTGTGCGAGCGCCGTCGGCAACAGGCCAAGGTACACCACCGCTGCCAAAGGCAACGCCGGGGGCAAGGCGGGCACGCCCTCAATCCAGAGCGCGACGGGAACCATCAGCGCAGCGCCGCACAGCAGCGCTGCGGCGGACAGCGACAGCATGTTCACCTGTGGGCAAAGCCGGGTGAGGATCGCCCCAATGGCATAACACAACGAGGCGCCCAGGCAGGCGAGCCGGGCCAGGGATTCATAATCGCTGCCAGCCGACCGGAAGGCATCCAGCCCGATCAGCACCACCACCCCGGCGAAACCGATGAAAAAGCTGACGGTGCGGCGCAGCGTCATGTGTTCTCCCGGCACCAGCAGATGCGCCAGCGGCAGCACGAACAGCGGCACCACCGCCATGCAAACCCCGGCAAAACCGGCGGCCACATGGGTCTGCCCCCAGCTGAGCAGCGTAAAGGGCAGGGCGTTGGAAAAGATCCCCATGCCAAGCGCACAGGCCCAGATTATGCGGCCTTGGCCATGTCTCAGCGATGGCAGGCGCAGGCCCAGGGCGAAGAGGACCCCAAATAGGCTGAGCGCCCCGATCAGGATCCGCAGCGCGGCAATGGTCATCGGCGGCAAGCCCCGAAGCGCCAGTGACACCGCCATGAAAGAAGCGCCCCAGATCACGCCGAGGAACAGGAGCTTGGCCCAATTGGCGGCGCCGGGGCTGTCTGACATGGGGTAACCTCATAGTTCTGATGGGAAAAGGGCGCCCCAAGTTGGAGCGCCCCGCAGAGGAAAACGGCTGCGGGCCTTGCCCGCGGGCGCCTTAGTTCTTCTCTTTGTCGACCATCTTGCCGGCCGAGATCCAGGGCATCATGCCACGCAGTTTGGCGCCGGTCTCTTCGATCAGGTGCTCATCGTTGGCACGACGCGACGCCTTCAGGGTCGGCTGGCCAACAGCGTTTTCCAGCATGAAGTCACGCACGAACTTGCCCTGCTGGATGTCTTCCAGGACGGCCTTCATGCGGGCTTTGGTCTCGTCGTACTGCAGAATGCGCGGACCGGTGACGTACTGACCGTATTCGGCCGTGTTGGAGATCGAATAGTCCATGTTGGCGATGCCGCCTTCATAGATCAGGTCGACGATCAGCTTCACTTCGTGCAGGCATTCGAAGTAGGCCATTTCCGGCGCATAGCCAGCTTCGACCAGGGTCTCGAAGCCGCAGCGGATCAGCTCTACCAGGCCACCGCAGAGGACGGCTTGCTCCCCGAACAGGTCGGTTTCACATTCTTCGCGGAAGTTGGTCTCGATGATGCCCGAACGACCGCCGCCGATGGCGGAGCAGTAGGACAGGCCGATTTCCAGCGCCTTGCCGGTGGCGTCGGTGTCCACGGCCACCAGGCAGGGCACGCCGCCGCCTTTGGTGTATTCGCCGCGCACGGTGTGGCCGGGGCCCTTGGGCGCCATCATGATGACGTCGACGCCTTCTTTCGGCTCAATCAGGCCGAAGTGCACGTTCAGGCCGTGGGCGAATGCGATGGCGGCACCGGGCTTGATGTTGTCGTGGACGTATTTCTTGTAGGTCTCGGCCTGCAGCTCGTCGGGCATGGTGAACATGATGACGTCGCACCAGGCGGCTGCTTCGGCGATGCCCATGACCTTCAGGCCTTCGGCTTCGGCTTTCTTGGCAGAGGCCGAGCCGTCGCGCAGCGCAACAACAAGGTTCTTGGCGCCGGAATCGCGCAGGTTCAGCGCGTGGGCGTGGCCCTGGGAGCCATAGCCCAGAATGGCCACTTTTTTGTCCTTGATCAGGTTCACATCGCAATCGCGGTCGTAATAAACGCGCATGATCCACGTCCTTTCGTTATGTGTTTGAAGGCATCATACGGCGTTCGCGTGGGATTGCGATTGCAGTATGGTATGAAATCGCCTGAACTTTCGACGTAGTCATTCGTAAATTGCCCTGATAGTAGTGGAAACATGCTAGATGATCTCGACCGGCGCATTTTGCGCCACCTGCAAGCTGATCCGGCGCAATCGATTCCGGACCTGGCCGAACGCCTGGGGCTTACGCCTGCGCGGCTGTCGCGCCGGCTGGAAAAGCTGCGCGACGGCGGCGTGATCCTGGGCCAGCGTGCGGTGATCGACTGGCGCGCCCTGGGGTATGAGGTCGAGGTCTCGCTGCGGGTGACACTGGACAAGACCAACCCGCGCGCCTTTGACGAATTCATCGACGGTGCGCGCAATATTCCGGAAGTTCTGGAAATCCAGACCTTTCTTGGGCAGGTCGATGTGCGGCTCTCGGTGATCGCGCGGGACATGCCGCATTACCAGCAGATCTACCGCGCCGCCATTTTGAACCTGCCACATATCGCCGACATCGAGGCGCTGATGCATGTGGCGCGCCTGAAATCGGACGAGGGTCTGCCGGTATGACCGCGCTGGATGACATCGACTATGGTCTGTTGCGCGCGCTGTCGCGCGACGCCAGCCAGTCGGCCGGTGCGCTGGGGCGGCAGCTGGGGCTCAGCCAGCCTGCCACTTGGCGGCGGATCAAGCGGTTGCAGGAGGCGGGCATCATCGCAGGTCGGCGGTTGGATCTGGACAGCGATAAGCTGGGGTTTGGCGTCACCGTTTTTCTGGGGGTCAAGCTGGCCACCAAGGGCCGCATCAGCCTGGAAGACTTTGAACGCGCCGTTGCCGCGATCCCGGAGGTGCAGACGGTGGAACATGTGCTGGGCATGTATGACTACCGGCTGCGGGTGGCGGCGCGCGACATTTCAGACTTTGAGCGGGTGCTGCGACGGCGGGTGATGACGTTGCCGGGGGTGGGCAGCGTTGACGCCAATGTTTTGCTGAGCGAGGAACGCCGCCCCGGACCGCTGGGCTGAGACAGCAAAAAGCAGGGTTTGCCAAACCGGGCGGCAGCGGCTAGCCCTTTGGGCAGAACAGAATGGGAGGCCGACATGGCATTGCTCGACACCGTAGACCCTGAGGGTCTGGATGAATTCTCGGTGGTTTTCACCGACCGCTCGCTCAACCATATGTCCAAGACGTTTCAGCAGGTCATGCTGGATATCAACGACATGCTGAAAGAGGTCTACAGGGCCGAAGCCGCGGCGCTGGTGCCCGGTGGCGGCACCTACGCGATGGAGGCCGTGGCCCGCCAGTTCGCCCGCGGCGCGGATGCGCTGGTGGTGCGCAATGGCTGGTTCTCCTTCCGCTGGAGCCAGATTTTCGAAACAGGCGGCCTGACCGCGTCTTCCACCGTGATGAAGGCCCGTCGCACCGGCAATGAGACCGCGTCGCCGTTTGAGCCCGCGCCAATTGCCGATGTGGTGGCCGCGATCCGGGAGCAAAAGCCGGGCATCGTCTTTGCGCCGCATGTTGAAACCGCTGCCGGCGTGATCCTGCCTGATGACTATGTGACGGCTATGGCGGCCGCCGCGCATGAGGTTGGCGCGCTGATGGTGCTGGATTGCATCGCCTCAGGCTGCGCCTGGATCGACATGCAGGCCACCGGCGTCGACGTGCTGATCTCCGCCCCGCAAAAAGGTTGGAGCGCCTCGCCCTCGGCCGGTCTGGTAATGTTCTCGCAACGCGCGCTGGCGCGGCTGGAGGACACCACTTCGGACAGTTTCGCCCTGAACCTGAAACAGTGGCGTACGATCATGAAGGCCTATGAAGACGGGGCGCATGCCTATCACGCCACCATGCCCACGGATGCGCTGAAGGATTTCCGCGACACCATGCTGGAAACCAAGGAATACGGCTTCGAGCGCCTGCGCGAGGCGCAATGGGCGCTGGGAGATGGCGTGCGCTCCATGCTGAAGGCCAAGGGCATCACCTCTGTCGCTGCCGAGGGCTTTGGCGCGCCGGGGGTGGTGGTGAGCTACACCAATGATCCGGAGGTGCAGAACGGCAAGAAATTCCTGGCGCTGGGCACCCAGATTGCCGCAGGCGTGCCGCTGCAATGTGATGAACCGGACGATTTCCGTACCTTCCGGCTGGGCCTGTTTGGCTTGGACAAGCTCTATGACGTTGAGGCAACCTTGGCGCGGTTGAAAACTGCGGTGGATCAGGTGCTGTAAGCGCCCCGGCGTTTCACCGTATCAAAAATACCTCCGTCGGCGGCAGCGGCTTTCCCATCGGGAAAGCCGCTTTTCTATTTCACGCCCAGCCCCATCTGCATCAGCGTCCGGCGCACCGGTGCCAGTGAATACAGCGCATTCAGACCCAGCGCGCGCAAGTCGCGCAAGGGCCGCGGCGCCAGCATTGACGTGCGGTTCAAAAGGTCGATGCCCTTCACCCGCAGCAAGATGTCGCTGTGGCGGGCCTTGTGGTAGGCGGCCAGCATCGCAGCGTCACCCAGCCCGTCCGGGCGGGCCTCTGCCAGCTCCAGCAAACACCGCAGATCGGCCAGCGACATGTTGAGACCTTGGGCGCCGATTGGCGGAACCACATGCGCGGCTTCCGCCATAAGCGCCAGCCGCTCGCCATTCAGACGCTGGGCCGACTGGCTGATGATCGGCCAGATCGTGCGGCGCGAGGCCAGTTTCAGATCGCCATACAGTCCGCAGCTGCGCGTGGTCATCTCTGCCTCAAAGGCCCGCGGCTCCAGGCGCAGCAATTCCTGCGCACGCGGACCACGTTCCATCCAGACAACGGCAGAGGAAGGCTGCCCTTGGTAATCGGGCAATGGCACCAGGGTGAACGGCCCGCCGGTGCGGTGGATCTCGGTTGAGACGTTCTCATGCGGCACCGGATGGGTCACCGCAAAGGCCAGCGCCTTTTGTCCATAGCGTGTTGTTTTCACCGGAATGCCCGCCGCTGCACGCATGGGCGAATTGCGCCCGTCGCACGCGACGACCAATTTTGCCGAGACCTGGCTGCCGTCGCTGAGTGTGACGCGCGCGTCATCCGTGCGGGTGAACAGGTCTGCTGTCCCGGTGCCAAACCGCAGGCTGGCGTTTGGCAGTTCGGCCAACCGGGCGATCAGTTCGCGCCGCAGCAGCCAGTTGGGAAGGTTCCAGCCAAAGGGCTGACCGGAAATATCGGCCGCATTGAAATTCTTGACCACCCGCGGCGTCGGCCGCGCCCCCCCGGCATCAACGATGCGCATGACCTGCAATGGCGTTGCGTAGGCTTCAAACCGGGCCCAGAGCCCGCAGCGCGCCAGCAGAGCTTGCGCAGGCTGCAAGAAGGCGGTGGTGCGCAGGTCGGATCCGTCGGCGTCGCGCTCCGTCACCGGCGGGGCAGGATCGGTGCAGATTACCGAGTGGCCGTTGGCGGCAAAGGCCACGGCCGCAGTCAGCCCGGCAATGCCGCCGCCCGAAATCAGGATGTCGCAGGTTTCGACCATATGTCTGCCCTCCGTGTCTGGTGCCAGAGATAGGCCCGCAAGGGGCGCAAACACAAGCGGATACCGCCGGGCTGCGGGCTTCAGCCGCGGGTGATGCCGAGCAACAGAAGGAACATCACCGGCACAAAGCACAGCGCCGGAATGTAGAGACCAGGCAGGCCGAACAGCAGAATCGAACATCCCCACAGACAGACGAGTGTCGCCAGCGCGTAGGAGAAATTCTCCTCTGGCCCATAGGCGACCTCTTTCAGGACGCGCCCCAGAAGCGGGATGGCAAACAGGATGCGCTGCCAGAGCGGCAGGCGTTGGGGCAGGGCATATGCAGGCATGGGACCATCTCCGGTGATCTGTCTCTGCGGCGCATATAGGCAGCCGACGATGTATGAGACAGGCACATTTTGCCGCAGTCGGCCACATTGTGCCGCCATCCGCTGGCGCGTCAGAGCAGGCGGGCCAGAAAACCGGTCAGATCGTCCGCGTGATGATGGATATGCTCTGCGACCAGGGCCTCCGGCGCCACGTGCACGGTGCGCATCCCCATGTCATGCGGGGCAGAGAGGTTGCGCGGATCATCCTCGAACATGGCGGCGTTTGCAGGGTCGATATTCGCGCGGGCGAACACCCGGTCAAACGCGCGGCGCTCGGGCTTGGGGTGGTAATCGGCGTGTTCGACCCCATAAATGCCATCAAACAGGCCGCTCAACCCGCGTGCGGCAAGAACCCGTTCCGCATAAGGGGCGGAGCCGTTGGTATATACGTACTTGGTCCCCGGCAGATCGTTTATATGAGAGGCCAGATCCGGGTCCGGCAGCAGATGGTCGAGCGAGATGTCGTGCACCGCGTCCAGATAGGGCACGGGGTCCAGCCCATGTACCCGCATCAGCCCGGCCAGGGTGGTGCCATGGTCGCGCCAATACTGGCTGCGCAGCCGGTCGGCCTCGGCCTGATCAACCCCTAGTGCGGACATCACGTAATCCGTCATCTTGACCTCGATCTGGTCAAACAGTCGGGCCGCGGGCGGATAAAGGGTGTTGTCGAGGTCGAACACCCATTGTCGGACGTGAGAGAAATGGTGTTTGGGCATACGTCTCCCCTAGGCCGGGACTGGGCGGTTTGCAATCAAAAGCATGGTTTGCCCCCCGGTTTTTGGCGCCGAGCGCGGCGCAGGGTTGAATGCCGCGCCGCGGGCTGTAGAGATTGGCAAACCACACAGGACGGGATAGACGATGAGCCAGAGCCGCAGCAACCAGAAAGATGCCTATGCGTTGATCCTCGAAGCGATCGACAGCGGGATCTACAAACCCGGCGATCGGCTGGTTGAAAGCGATCTGGCGGAGCGTTTCGGGGTGTCGCGCACTCCGATCCGCGAGGCGCTGCAGCGGCTGGAGACGCAATCGTTGCTGGAGCGCGACGGGCGGTCGCTGATCGTCGCGTCGCTGGACCACAACCAGATGGCAGAGCTGTACATCGTGCGGCGCGAACTGGAAGGGTTGGCGGCCCAGCTGGCGGCACGCCACGCCACCGAAGAAGAGATCCGGGTGCTACAGGAAATGGTCAGTGACGATGACCGGCTGATCGGCGATCCGGCGGCGCTGTCCAAGGCCAACCGCCGTTTTCATGAGCAGATCCATCTCGCCTCGCACAACCGGTATCTGGTGCAGCAACTGGATCTGGTGCATCGCACCATGGCGTTGATGGCGACCACCTCGCTGGCGGCCGAGGGTCGCAGTGAGATCGCCCAGTCGGAGCACAAGGGTATTGTCGACGCAATCAGCCGCCGGGATGAGACCGCGGCGGGCCAGGCGCTGAAGGATCACATCTCGATTGCCTTCATGACCCGGCTGAAGCAGGACGCCAGCGGCCGCGGTTGAGCCGCAGCCAGCGGCGCAGCCTTGGCGGCTTCTTCGGGGGGGCCTTGATGCCATGGGCGGTCTTGTCCCAGAAAAACGGGCAGGCCAGCAGCTCGTAGGCCGCCTTGGCCACGGCCACCGCCCCCATGGGAAAGTACAGGATCATCGTCGGGGCCCACAGCGCCATCCACGGGCGGCCCATGGCAAAGGCCGCAGCGATGCCAAGAATGAGCCCCAGGAGTTCGAAAAACACCAGGGCCGCAGCTGCCAGCCTCAGCACCTCCATCGGCACCGCGCCGGCGCCCGGATGCGGCAGACCCAGGGCAATCAGCCAGAATGACCACAGGATCGGTGCAAACAGGAATTGCCCGATGGTGCCGATGAAAAAGGCCTGAAACCCGAGAAACCGCCGCCAGCCCAGTTCCGCCAAAAGCCGCATTGGCTGACGCATGTGGACCAGGTAGGTGATCATGAACCCCTTCAGCCAGCGCGAGCGTTGCTTGACCCAGGGCCAGGGAAGGCAGTTCGCCTCTTCATAGGTGGTGCTGGACAGCATCTGGGTCCGATAGCCCGCGCGATACAGGCGCACACCGAGGTCTGCGTCTTCCGTCACGTTGTGGGCATCCCAGCCGCCCAGCTCCTCCAGCACCTGGCGGCGGATGAACATGGTGGTTCCTCCCAGCGGCACCACCAGTCCCAGCCGGGCGATGCCGCGCAGAACAATGCGGAACCAGCTGCCGTATTCCAGCGTAAAACAGCGCGCAATCCAGTTGGTTCCGGGGTTGTAGTAGTCCAGAACTCCCTGAAAACACGCGGTCTGCGGCGGCGCCGTGGCGAAGGCGCGGGCGACCGTCTCCAGCTGGTCGGCCTGCGGCGCATCTTCTGCGTCCCAGACGCCGACAATCTCGCCCCGGCAAAAGTTCAGCGCGTAGTTCATCGCTCTGGGCTTGGTTGTCAGCCCGCCAAACGCGGGGACTTCGACCACCCGGATCCAAGGCGGCAACTGGATGCGAGCGAGCGCGCGGCGCGTGACATCGTCGTGGGCCTCCAGCACCAGAATGATGTCGGTCAGGGCCCGTGGATATGTCAACTTTTGCAGCCGCCGCAGCAACGCGCGGCTGATCGCGGCCTCCCGGAACAGCGGCACCATGACGGAAATCACTGGCTTTGGCGGCGGGTCTCTGTCGGCGGTTGGCCGTGGTGGAGGGGCATCGCGGTCGGCCCGGCTGCTGGCCAGTCCGCCGAGCTTCAGAAAGGTAAACAACAGCACGGACAGCAGGGCGGCAAGCGACAGCCCCGCAAAGGCTACCGCCGGCGCTACCGCGAACAGAAGCGTCGCTGGCAGCAGGCAGCACATCAGCAGCGCCTTGCCGCGCGCCAAGTTGAGGTTGCGGCAACTGACCTGCTGCGGAACACAGCAACTGGCCTGCCGCACCATCGCCGGGCTGAAATGCCGGGTCAGCAACGCGGTGATCTGGCGCTCGCTGGCCAACACCGGAGTGATGCTGTCAAAGCAGCCGCGCAGTTCCTCGCGCAGCTGGTCAAAGCGGTCGGGGTGGGCAATGGCGATGGTCACGGTCTGCCCCAGCTGCAACCAGGGCAGGGCGCCGTGGCGCAGCCAGAAGCGGGCGGGTTTGGCGGCCAGCAACCGCGGCGCAGCGATCTGCCCCCCAGATCCGTTCGCGGCATTCGGTATTGCTGTGACAGCGCCGCCAGGACTTGGTCTTCGTCGGCCAGCCCCTCGGCGATCAGAACACGGCCGAGTTCGGCCTTTTGATGCTGGCGCAGCACCAGCGCCTTTATCAGGTCATCCCCTGATACCGGCGGCGGCGCCGTCGGGGCGCCAACCTTGTCTTCGCGCTGCGGTCGACGATACCGCAGCGGATGCGAAACGATGCTCATCGTCACCCCGCGACCAACCTGAACCAAGGCGTTCAGGCTGGGGAAGGGGCTTTAACAAATGGTAAACGCAGCCTTAACCACGACGACAAGCGTCTGATTTAACGTGCGTTTTATGCCATTTCACGCTGGGCCATCGCTTCGGCGAAGCGTTCGAACAGGTAGAAGCTGTCCTGCGGGCCCGGGCTGGCCTCCGGATGGTGCTGCACCGAATAGACCGGGCGACCAGACAGGCGGATGCCGCAGTTGGAGCCATCGAACAGCGACACATGGGTCTCCTCGACGCCCTCGGGCAGGGTTTGGGCATCCACCGCAAAGCCGTGGTTCATCGAGGTGATCTCGACCTTGCCGGTGGCATGTTCCTTCACGGGGTGGTTGGCGCCGTGGTGGCCGTGGTTCATCTTGACGGTCTTGGCGCCAAGGGCCAGCGCCAGCATCTGATGGCCGAGACAGATGCCAAAAATCGGCAGGTCGGCTTTCAGCACCTCTTGGATCATCGGCACCGCATATGTACCGGTGGCCGCGGGATCACCGGGGCCGTTGGACAGGAACACGCCATCGGGGTTGTGCGCCAGCACTTCCTCGGCGGTTGCGGTGGCGGGCAGCACGGTCACGTCGCATCCGGCGCTGGCGAGGCAGCGCAGGATGTTGCGCTTGGCGCCATAATCGATGGCAACGACCTTGTGCTTGGGGGCGTCCTGACGCGGGTAGCCGTCCGGCCAGGCCCACCGCATTTCGTCCCAGCGGTAGCTTTGGGCGCAGGTCACATCCTTGGCAAGATCCATGCCTTCCAGCCCCGCCCAGTTGCGGGCCCTGGCCACCAGCGCTTCGACGTCGAAGTTGCCGTCCGGATCATGTGCAATGGTGACATGCGGCGCGCCTTGCTGGCGGATCGCGCGGGTCAGCCGGCGGGTGTCGACGCCGCCGATGGCGATGCGGCCGGTGCGGGTCAGCCAGGCCTTCAGCTCCTCCGTCGCGCGCCAGTTGGAGGCCAGCGTCGGATCCCATTTCACCACCATGCCGGCGGCAACCGGATCTGCGGTTTCGTCATCCTCGGGGGTGACGCCGGTGTTGCCGATATGGGGGAAGGTGAAGGTGACGATCTGTCCGGCATAGGAGGGATCTGTCATGATCTCCTGATAGCCGGTCATCGCGGTGTTGAAGCACAGCTCGGCCACAGCCTCGCCAGTGGCGCCGAAACCGGTGCCGTAAAAGACGGTGCCATCTGCGAGCGCCAGGCAGGCGGTGGGCTTGGTCGGTGCGGAAGCGGCCATTGCGCGAGTCTCCATGCGGGTGAAATTCATGGGCTTGTAAGGGCGGTACCGGGGCGGGTCAAGCCTGCTGCCAGGGGCAGGGTGACGCGGCGGCGTAAATGGAGATTTTACGCTAAACTTGCACTGCCGTCGCAGAATGGCTAACCATCGGTGTTCGGCAACCATGGGAATGCTTTTGCAAATGGATACGCGCACGCGGGTCAACCAGGCCCTGAAGCAAGCGATGAAAGACAAGGCGGCCGACCGGCTGGCCACGCTACGGCTGATCAACGCCGCCATCAAGGATCGGGAGATTGCGGCACGGGCGGATGGTGAGGAAACCACCATCGGAGACGCGGAAATTCTGGCGATTCTGGGCAAGATGACCAAGCAGCGCAATGAAAGCGCGCGGGCCTACGAGGAGGGCGGCCGTCTGGACCTGGCTGAGCGGGAGCTTGGCGAAATTGCCATCATAGAAGAGTTTCTGCCGCAGCAGCTGAGTGATGACGAGGTCTCGGTCGCAATCAAAGAGGCCGTGGCGGAAACCGGCGCTGAGTCGATTCGCGACATGGGCAAGGTTATGGGGGCGCTGAAGGCCAAATACACCGGTCAGATGGACTTTGGCAAAGCGGGCCCACTGGTCAAGGATCAGCTGTGCAGCAAGGGTGACTGCTGACGGCAAGAGCCGGGCCAAACGGTGCTGGCGCGCGGCGTCTGCGGCGCGCGTATTTTGACCAGAAAGAAACGGACGGGGCCCATTGCGGGCCCCTTTTCGTGTCAGCTTCGGCGCCTGAATGCGGCCAGAAGGTCCTCGTATAGCGTCATCCGCTCCGCCTCGGAGAGGAAAGCACCAATCTCCACCTCGCGGCCGCCGCCCCGCAGGGTGACATAATGCGGAACCGGGCCATCATGCGCGTGCATTTCGACCCGCGCCCAGTGGCGGTTGCAGGACCAGCTTTGTTGCGCCCCGTCGGGATTGGTCCGTTCCAGCCGGGCCTCTGCGGGATCAATGGTCAGCACCTCCAGGGTCTGTTGGTCGTGACGATTGCGATCCAGGGCCCATTTCATGCCGAACAGTGCCAGCGCCGCAAACGGCAACAGCCCCCACATCAGCGCGGTTCCAAGAAACGCGAGCAGCGGGATGCAGATCAGCGCCGCCGTTGTCCCGATGAACCGCACGTAGCCGCGCGGGCGCAGCGATTGATGCGGCCACAGATGCAGCTCTGCCGTCGGGGCGTCGTAGGGGCGGATCCAGGTGTAGGGCATCGTCGGGCCTGTCGGAGCGGTGGGTCTGGGTAGGAAACGCGGCTTCAAAAAAGCCCCCGGAGCTGTGAGGCGCCGGGGGCTTTTGGTTTTCAGTCCGTCAGACGCTTAGTGCGAATGCGAGCGGTCCCAGTCTTCCTGCTTGGGCAGGATTTCAAAGGTGTGCTCCGGCGGCGGAGAGGGCAAGGTCCACTCCAGAGTATCCGCGTACTCGTTCCAGTAGTTGTTCTGTGTGACGCGGGCGCCGCGCAGCAGCGAATAGATCACCACGCCAAAGAACAGCAGGAACGAGGCAAAGGACAGGAACGCGCCATAGGACGAGATCTTGTTCCAGTAGGCAAAGCCTTCGGGATAGTCGATGTAGCGGCGCGGCATGCCCTGACGACCCAGGAAGTGCTGCGGGAAGAACGTCAGGTTGGCACCGATGAAGAACATCCAGAAATGGATCTGGGCGCCCAGTTCGTTGTACTGACGGCCGGTCATCTTGCCGAAGTAGAAGTAGATGCCCGAGAAGATTGCGAAGACAGCGCCCAGCGACATCACGTAGTGGAAGTGCGCAACCACGTAGTAAGTGTCGTGATAGGCACGGTCGACCGCGGCCTGCGACAGGACAACGCCGGTCACACCGCCGACGGTGAACAGGAACAGGAAGCCGAAGGCGAACATCATCGGCGCCTTGAACTCGATCGAGCCGCCCCACATCGTGGCGATCCAGGAGAACACTTTCACGCCGGTAGGCACCGCGATCACCATGGTGGCCAGCATGAAGTAAGCCTGCTGGTTCAGCGACATGCCGACGGTGTACATGTGGTGCGCCCAGACGACGAAACCCAGAACACCAATCGCAATGATCGCCCAGACCATCGGCAGGTAGCCAAACACCGGCTTGCGCGAGAAGGTCGCGATGACGTGGCTGATGATGCCGAAGCCCGGCAGGATCACGATGTACACTTCCGGGTGACCGAAGAACCACAGGATGTGCTGGTACAGGATCGGGTCACCGCCACCGGCCGCGTCAAAGAAGGTGAAGCCGAAGTTGCGGTCCATCAGCAGCATGGTGATGGCACCGGCCAGCACCGGCAGCGACAGCAGGATCAGCCAGGAGGTGACGAAGATCGACCAGGAGAACAGCGGCACCTTGAACAGGGTCATGCCGGGGGCGCGCATGTTCAGGAAGGTGGTGATCATGTTGATCGCGCCGAGGATCGAGGACGCACCCGAGACGTGCACGGCAAAGATCGCCAGGTCCATCGAGTAGCCGCCTTCGTTCACCGACAGCGGCGGGTACAGAACCCAGCCCACGCCGGAGCCCAGCTGGTCATTGCCGCCCGGTGACACCACGGACAGAACCGCCAGCGAGGTGCCCGCGACATACATCCAGAACGACAGGTTGTTCATCCGCGGGAAGGCCATGTCCGGCGCGCCGATCTGCAGCGGCATGAAGTAGTTGCCAAAGCCGCCGAACAGGGCCGGGATCACCACGAAGAACATCATCAGGATGCCGTGGGCGGTGATCATCACGTTCCACAGGTGGCCGTTGGGGGTACATTCCGCAGAGGCGTCCGCGATCAGCCGCGCACCCTCCAGGCACATGTACTGAACGCCGGGATCCATCAGCTCCAGCCGCATGTAGACGGTGAAGATGACAGAGATGAGACCTGCAATCGCCGAGACGATCAGGTAAAGAATGCCGATATCCTTATGGTTCGTGCTCATGAACCAGCGGGTGAAGAAGTTCCGCTCGTCCTCGTGGCCGTGACCATGAATGGCTGCGTCTGCCATTTAGGTGCCTCCTGCTGCAATACGAAAGACCCCAGGAGACGGACTCCGGGCGGTCTGGATTCCTTGGGGTTTTAGTGTGGCGTGAGGGGGCCTTCAATGGCGGAGTTTGATATGGATCAAGATTTATTGCCGCAGGGGGGGGCGTCTCTGCGGCGGTCTGAGCGCGCACAGCTGGCGCTTGACCTGCGCCAGCGGCACGCCCACAACCGGGTAAGAATGATGCGATTGGAAGGAGATGCCCATGGCGCCTTATGATTTCGACAATATTTTTGCCAAGCTGCTGCGCGGGGAGATCCCCTCGACCCGTGTTTACGAGGATGCGCAGACCCTGGCCTTCATGGACATCATGCCGCGGGCGGATGGCCACGTGCTGGTCATTCCAAAAACCCCGTGCCGAAACCTGCTGGACGCCAGCCCCGAGCAGTTGGCGGCGGTCATGCAGACTGTGCAGAAAGTGTCGCAGGCGGTGATGATCGCCTTTGATGCGGATGGCGTGACTGTGCAGCAGTTCAATGAGGCCGCTGGTGGGCAGGAGGTCTTCCATCTGCACGTCCACGTTCTGCCACGCCATGAAGGCGTCTCCCTGCGGGCTCCGGGCCAGATGGGCGACAAGGACGCGATCAGCAGTCAGGCTGAGCAGATCCGCGCGGCTCTGGACGCGGCATAGGACCTTCACGGTCTTGCAGGCCCCCTCTGTGCGGCAATTTTGTCAATGCGGTGCAGAGGGGATGGCGGGGATCAAAAGCGATCATTTGAAATAAATGTTGAAAACTGGGCGAGTGTTCGCATAGCTGTTCGCAAAATGGTTGTGATGTGGTGGGCCGTGGGCGCGCGACACTGTGAAACCCCGGCTGTTGCGGCGGGGGTGCCGTGTCGGGGCGGTGCAAATCCGACCGTCTATCAACCGCCAGGCCATCGGCCTGTTGGGACGGCCAGAAGGCTTTAGTCAGCAGGCGCACGTCGCGCGCTGCTTTTTTGGTTCGGAATGGTGCATTCGGAGGGGCAGGAGTGACGCTCTTGTGTCGTGCGCACGCCTTGTCGCAGGACCAGGTCGTTGCGGCTATTTATGAAACGGTGATCCGCCCTGAGCAGTACGACCGGTTTTTCCGGCCACCTTCGGGGGAACAGGCGGTCAGGCTCCAGACGGGTATCGCGGCGGCTCCTGCGCGGGGCAGGGCGCCGCAGCTGCTGCAGTCGCATTTCGCACGGGCTGCCGAAATTCACGAAGGCCAGTGGCAGCAAGCCAATCGGCAGCATCCCGGTAGTTACAAGGGAACCTGCAACCGGTTCTGGCTTCTGGCGGACGCGATGGGGGGTGGCAGGCTGGTGAATGCGTCGCAGCGGGCGGCGCGGCAGCTGACCGCGGGTGCAGATCTTGTGGCGGCGTTGGAGCTGACAGACATGGCCGTTGGCCGCTGGCGGAATTTCCTGGAGCAGGTACGTCAGGGGGCGGTCACCGGGCAGGAGGTGCTGCTGCTCGAAACGCGGTCTCCCGCCGAGTACATCCTGTGCAGGCCGGTGCTGACGGCCCGATCCGGCGGCGCTGCGCGTTCGGTCATGGCGGAGCGGCTGGAGGTGGAGTGGCACCGCGAGGCCGTAGCGGCAGTGGCGGCGGCGCTCGGCCTGACAACCCAAGAGTTCGGGCCGCTGGCAGACGTCCTTGAAGGCGGCGCGGGCAACGCGCGGGAGCTGGCCGGGCTGGCGGCACGCATCGGCGCACCCAACCCGGCTGCGGTGGTGCGGCTTGCGGCGTTTCTGGTGACCGAACATGTGCACGATCTGAAGATCGCCCGCGGCGAAGTCTTGCCGCCAGCGTCAACATTGGTGGACCGAAACGGGCGGCGCAGCCAGTATTTCCGTCTTGGCGCGGACACCGGGCAGCCGGTGATCTTCCTGCATGGAATTCTCGATGGAATTGCGCCGCTGCAGCGGTTGCAACCACAGCTCAGGATGCTGGGGTTTCGGGTGTTTGCGCCGATGCGCGGCGGTTATGGCAGTTCGGACCCGGTGGGGCCGGGCGAAAATCCCACGGATGCCTGCGTTCGGCAACTGGACGCGCTGATCGCCAAGGAACGCTTGCAGCAACCAGTGCTGCTAAGCCACCGGGCCGGGGCCCGGTTTGGGTGCATCGCGGCAAACCGTTTGCATCCTAGGGTGCCCGGCCTGGTGGCGGTGGCCGCAAATTGCAACGCCAGCTCGCCGCGCCAATTCACCGGAATACGGGGCTATGCCTGGCTGGTGGCCCTGTGCGCAGGCCGTGCGCCTTGGATGCTGCCCATGCTTCTAAAGGGCTGGTCGGCGGCAATGCGCTGGTACGGCCATGACATCCCGCTGCGCGCCCAATCCGTGCCCGGCAGTCGGGAGTGCGCCCGCCTGGCGACGCTGGATCTGGTGCCGTTGCTGAAACAGAACCAGGATCTGTTCCTGCAGCAAGGTGGCGCCGGTTGTCTGGCCGATGTGCGGGCGATACGCCACGGGTTCGACCAAATGGGGTTGACGCGCAGGACGCGGGCGGTCTTTGTGCATGGCGGCGACGATCGGGTCGCGCCGCTGCCACAGGTGCGAGAAGCCCTGCGCGGCATGGGCAACGCTCAGCTCTGCGTCAGCCAGGAGGCGGGGGCGTTGCTGTTTTACACATTCCCCGAACTGGTTCTGACGGCGCTTCAGGACTGTGCCGCCGCCTCGCGCGAGTGAGATGCCGGGCGCGGGCGGGCGCCAGTAGGGCCGACTTGCACCAATATGCGGCGCAGATCGCCCGGAGGTGAAACGGTCCGAAATCAGGTCTCGCCGAAGACCTGCGCGAAGCTCCGCTGCAGCGCCACGTCCACATCCGCCATCGTTACCGGCAGCCCCAGGTCGACCAGGCTGGTGACCCCGTGTTCGGAAATGCCGCAGGGAACGATGCCCGTAAAATGCTCCAGATCCGGCTCCACGTTGATCGAAATGCCGTGGAAGCTGACCCACTTGCGCAGACGAATACCAATGGCGGCGATCTTGTCTTCCGCGAGGGCCCCATGAAGCGTGCGCGGCTTGTCGGGCCGTTCCACCCAGACGCCAACCCGGCCGTCCCGGATGTGACCTTGAATGTTGAACTCCTCGAGTGCGGAGATCACCCAGTGCTCCAACTGCTGCACGAACCGGCGCACGTCGTGGCCGCGTTGGCCAACGTTCAGCATCACATAGACCACCCGTTGGCCAGGGCCGTGGTAGGTGTATTGGCCGCCCCGTTTGCTGTTGAACACCGGAAACCGACCGGGGTCGGTCAGATCCGCGGGCTTGGCCGACGTGCCCGCGGTATAAAGTGGCGGATGCTCCACCAGCCAGATGCACTCATCGGCCTCGCCCGTGGCAATTGCTGCGGCGCGGGTTTCCATGAAGGCAACCGCGTCGTCATAGTCAACCAGACCGTTTGCGGTGATCCATTCAACCATGGCTGCTGCCCTTCCTGTTGCGCCTGGAATGCCCCGCTGTCATCGGGGTGATGCTGTCAATATCCCGATTCCGGGACAAGTATCCAGAGGCCCGAAGATTGTCTGCTACCCGCCACTTAACTGGCGGCAATTTTCGCGAGACGGCATCGTGGGAACGTGTCTCTTCCGCCAGATCTCCGCCTTGCTGAGGGGTAGTTGGGCGGCGGCGAACATTCTGGCAGAAATGCTGATTTTCGGCTTCACATCGCTGACGCGCTGGTCTATACGCCGCTACACCAAGCCTAAGACAGTGCGGTCGTGGCGGAATTGGTAGACGCGCAGCGTTGAGGTCGCTGTTCCTTAACCGGAGTGGAAGTTCGAGTCTTCTCGACCGCACCATTTTAGAGCAAAAAGCCCCATGTTTTCATGGGGCTTTTGCTTTTCTTCACATAGTTACCCCACAGATTGCCCCACACCTTGAGGGGGTAAACCCTCGATCACATTTGCGAGATCTTCAGTCCGGACGAAGGACATTCGACCCCGTTTGAAGATTGTTATAAGGTTTTTACGCGCCCAGATGCGTACTTGGTCGTCTGAGACGCCAAAGAGTTCCTGGACCTTGTTCATCCGGACGAAGAGCGGGCGGGTGAGGTTCATGCGTGGTCCCCAAACTTATTGCTGGCGTTGGGCGAGGGCTCATGAGTTTTGGGCCCGGCGCCGGGTGGTATGATGGGCAGGTGTGGATTGCTGTTTGACATGGTGGCAGGTCGTTCTCTGAAGTTGGGCTCCGGTGGAGCTAGTTCAGGTATGGATACTGGCCTGTACCAATTACATCACAGAGGGTGCTAGGTCTGTAGGATCTAGTTCAGCTTTTTCGAGCTGATGTTCAGCACATGGTCAACTACCTCAGGAACAGAAACGCCAGCGTGCCGGAGGAAGAAACTGGCCTCGCCCAGTAGGCACAGTTCCTCCGAAAACTTGTCGCGGGAGAGCGTATGGTAGTTCAGGTCGAGCTGTAATGCGAAATGGCGGGCAAGAGTGGAAACCAAGTCAACAGTGGTCTTGGGAGCCATACTAGATCTTCCTTCATGTTGAGCTGTAGCTGGGGTGGACGAGGGGCTAGGCCTTCGACTGTCACGACTGAGAGCTGACTGGATGAAAGGAGATCAGTGGCCTTTTACCCGAAGTGATTCGAAAAGTGAATCCCCGATTTGCATGGGCTTGGAGATTTTCTGGTCGCCGGGTGGCCTCGCTCCACTTTATTTTCAAAAGGGATTCTGAGCCTGTCTTCTTGCCGGAGGCCCACTGGTGAAATTGAAAAACGGGCAGGGGCTAGGTCCTTAGAGCTTTCTACGCGTGACGAGGTGGACCAGCGCGAGTACGTCAAAGGTGTACACCATATTTTTATCGCGATTCTGAGGGTTGGTGCCAAACCGGGTAATACACATTCTGTTTTATGGATGTGTTTTCGCCTATTTCATCAAGAATACGCGATGACGTTCACCACCCAATCGACGTCTTCCTCGCCGCAATCCTCTGGAGCAATGCCTCGGGTGGCCAGCCAGGATCGGGCGAACACCCAGGCAGGGCGGCCGGTCAACCAAGCCAGAACCTCGTCCATACGGTACAGGCGGCGGTTTCCTTTCCCTCGCGGGGCGGGGCGTGAGGGCGGTCCCTGATCGCGAACTCGCCAATTGGCAAGGACCTGAACGGATATGCCCAGCGCCTTGGCGAGTTCTCGGGAGGTGATCGGGTGCCAGATGGGGGCGCTGCTGGCAATCGCCGCGGCTTCCAACTGGCTAGCGCGGGTCTCCAGGTTTTGACGCAAATGTCGCATAGAGAGGTCCTCTCATGAAACTTCGGGGCAGGGTGGTGCCGCCGTCTCTACTGCAGATGACTTAGCCGCAGACTTAGGGGCTGCGGCTGATGAAGCGAGGTGCTTATCCATCTGCATGCGGGCGCATGAGGACAATGGTCAGCCGGGTTTGTTGGGGATACCACCAGCTTAGGTCATCATAGCTAACCCACGTGGCTAGGTCGGTTTGGCCAGCGTCCTTGAAAATAGGCGCATGCGAGTAGGGCATGGTAACCAGCCCGATGACATTGCGGCCTTTGCGGATTAGGTAAGTGTGGTCCAATTTGAGCCCTGGAATTGCGTCAAGCTCTTTTGCGAGGGCCTTCGTTTTCGGGTTCGATCGAAAGTTGGAGGCCGCGGTATCGACCTGCTCCCGGTCGATATTCGCCCCTCCCAGGATCTCTGCCTCTATGGCTTCGCGGATCGATGTGCGGTGGCGGAGAAGGCGGTACCGGTAGTTTGCCCATTGGGCGGGGCTGCTCACGGATGTGGGCGTTTGCGACAGCAGATGCTCGATGGCTGAGAAGCTGTCTTGCAGATTTTTTATTTTCATATGGAGTTTAGCCTTTTGGCGGCGCGTTGGGTGGCGTCAGCGTGAGAGTTGAGGAAGTCAGATCACCGGGCTTTTTAGGGCGAGCCCGACCCAGAGAATTCCGGCCTTTGTCCGTTTGTTCATCAGCCTAGGGCGCTTCTCCAGAACGGCTTTGAACTGAGGTCCGGACAGCCCCTTGAGGCCGTTTCGCAATGCCCAGGAGCGGTATTCTGAAAGGAGGTCGCCCGCGCCAACCGTGGCGTTGGGATCAACTGTGGTGCACTCTCCGAGGAACTGGCCAATCATGTCGCTGTTTTCGCCGTACTGACTGGTGGCGAGAGTGACCGACGCAGGCGGGCGGAGTCCTTTCATTCGGATGTAATCTACCATGCCTTCGAGGAGGCGGTTGAAGATACCGGAGCGTTCCGCGCGCAGCTTGCCAGGCAGGGCGGGGTCGCGCTTCTCGGGGGGGATGATGTTCTTGAAACCAAGGACGACGATACGGCGCATTATCGCGGGGTCCCCGCCGTCGATCACTGGTAGGGCGTTGGTGACAAACAGGGGGACGGCGGTTGGGGTGAATTCGAAGTTTTCCTTGTAAAGGTAGCGAGCTGTTATCTTGTCGCCACCGGTCAGCTTCTTCATAAGGGAGCTGTCGAGGACTTCGCCCATTCCGAGTTCGCTGGATACGGCAAGGCGTGCTCCATTGAGACGGGCGAGGTCGTTCCGAACGCCGGAAAACTTTTGAACCGTGAATGTCGATGTTTCGACGTTTACTGCATAGTCTCCGAGGCAAGCTTGGATCTCGTTGACGATGGTGGACTTGCCGTTGGCTCCGGCCCCGTACAAGATGCCGAGGACCTGCTGGCCTTCAATAGCACCGGCTGCAGACCCCATGAGGCGCAAAAAAAAGTCAGCGTCTTCTTTATCGGGAAGGGCGTCGGACAGCACCTTGTCGAAGATTGGGCATTGCGCGTCCGGGTCAAAATCTACATCCGCCATCTTGGTTAGGAGGTCGTCTGCACGGTGCTCGCGGAAAAAAGGCCGGTTGTTCTCGGTCTGGATTGTGCCGTTGCGTACATTCAAGAGGTCGTGGTGGGCGTCAAAGTCGCTGCCGTTTCTCAGGATCCCCTGCTCGGTGCGTAAAAGGTCCATAATCGCCTTGACCTTGATGCGTGTTAGAATTCCTTTGACCGCCTTTCGCTCGTCGCCATTAGACAGGTCTGCGTTGGCGCGCAAAGCCTGAACGGTGGTTTCTAGGAAGCGTTTGGTCGCTTCCTGAACAAAAGCTTCGCCATTCTGACACTGCCACCGGCCGCCTGTGTAAAAAAGCCAGCCGTGGGTGCTGGTATAGCTGACACGGCCTGAGAGTTGGCGGGCGAGCTCGCGGGAGAGACTTATGTCGTCAAGCTCCAATATAGCACCGCGCGGATACCGCGATATGCTGCGGACGATACCAATTACTTCCTGCTCTGGTAGGGGGTGTGGCAACTCTTTGTTTAATGCCAACACCATAGTCAGGATCTGAGACTCGGAATGCCCTTTGCGGACCAACCAGCCTACGGTTGAGGCAAAGTCGTTACTCCGGTGGCCCTCTTTATATCGGGCCAAGGGGGGAAGCTTTGGCTGGTTCGGGGCGCTGGCTAAATTGAGGAGCCAGTCCTCTTTAACCTCGGGTGCGGTCATTCTGTTATCCACAAATACTGGTTTCCGGAGATGTGCAGGGATGGCGGCGCAATCACGTACCCGCCCTCGCCCCGCACATCGATGTTTGGCCCGATCTTGCTTGCACTGCTGGGGACGGCACGGCCTTGGGTTGGGCGGTAGATGTGCAAACCGCCACTGCCGGTCTGAACCAGCATCTCCTTGTTCGCCGGGCCGTATTTTGCTTCTAACTCTTGGAATGCCGCCAGCCCGTTCTTGTTCGGGCCGACGTCGATGTCGATGACAAAGATTCCGGAAAGGGTGCCTGTGGCGATCCCTATGTTGACCGGTTTCTGCTGATTGAAGAGAAACTTGATTTGGACCGGGTCGGTGGTTGCATTCTTGAAACCGCCCGCGTGGATGGGATGCTTACCTGGGGCGGAGCAGTCTGACTTTTCGCAGGTACAGCGGCCGTTCATGATAGAGTGGGTCGGAAAGACCGCCCAGTTCTTCGAGGCGTAGCGCAAGGCCCAGTCCAGCATCATTGCTTGGCGTCCCTGGAGCCAGCGGCGCTGTTCTTTGCTTCCTGCTCTTCCAGCCACTTTATCAGTGCGTCGATGCGGTAGCGCACGGTGCGGCCAACCAGCAGGCGCGGCGGGCTGATGAGGTCCTTGGTCCAGCGGACCAAGGTGCGGAGCGAAATGCCAAGGAATTCGGCGGTATCGCGGGGGGTCATCAGAGGGGAGTTAGACATCTGTTCCAGTTTCTGTTGGAGTGCGATGTCAAGGAGATGGTGGCGCGAACTGGCGTTGCAAATCGCCGTAATCACCGAAACGGTTCTTTTTGGCGCGCGACAGCTCTTCGGTGTTTTCAGGAAGCGGGTGCACAGAAATTGCGGAAAGATCTTGGAGCGGAAAACGCTAAAAAGGAGGGCTGGTGTAGGCGGTGCAGGTAGATTCCAAACCTTTTCTAGAATGCTCCAAAAGCAATCAATACAAACTTAAAGCCTACACTACCTACACCGCCGCTGCCCCAAGTGATCATCAGCGGCTAGATTGTCCGCTGCGTTTTCCGGTTTGATACAGTTCAGCCTTCCATAGGGAGGTGGGGGGAACCCCCCCCCCAAGAAAAGACGTGCGGGACTTAGTCGGGCGCACGAGCCTTAATAAGATCAGCCCTAGGGAGTGCTATCAACCATCAAATAGAAGCTCCAAATCCTGCACAGGACGAACTCGTAAACGCGGACTCTGTAGGAAGCAGCACAGACCGGCTGTGTGTGATTCAAACAGGGAACGAAGGGCGAACTTGTTGCACAATCGCCCTACAATCTAAGGGAATGGAAACCTTTTGGATTCTTAGTGGTTTGACTCTGGAATGTGCGGGCACAATAAATGGCACAGATGGGAGCTTGACATGGCAGCACTTCTGGACACCGAAGAAACAACACCCCTCACACGCGCAGCGAAGTTCCGGCGAGGGGGTGTGGGCTTGGGCAAGTTCAAAATCAATAAGAAAGCGGCTCTGATGCAGTCGGCAAAAGTCATTCAGCCCGTAGACGTCCCTAAGGCGGAAATTAATCCGCCCAAGCGCCGCCCGCATCAGCAGGTGGTGGCTCTGAATGACCTTACAACCGATGAACGGCACCGGCTGGCGGGTCTCTTGGAGGTGGAGATTGCCAGGCTCTGACCCAAAGACCGGCGACGTCTACTATTATCCGTATGTTTGGAAACGCCAGCAAGGCGGATTGGGCGATCCTGAAAAGGGTAATCCCCCTCGATTTTAAGGGGATGCGGGAGTAGGATTTTCTCGGCAGGATGAACGAGGAGATTCCGATGAAGAAGACACGTTTTACCGAGGCCCAGATTATGGGCGTGCTGCGTCAGATGGGGGGCGGAGTGCCTGCCGCCGAGCTTTGCCGCGAACATGGCATGAGCAGCGCCACGCTGTACAAGTAGCGGGCGAAGTACGGCGGCATGGGTGCCAGCCTCATCAGCGAGATGAAGGCTATGGCCGAGCAGAACCGCCGCCTGAAGCGCATGTACGCCGATGTCAGCATGCAGAATGACCTGCTCAAGGAGGCGCTCGGAAAAAATGATCCGGCCAGCTCGGCGCCGAGAGTTGGCCGTGAAAGCGGTGGCGATGAAGGGCGTCAGCATCGCGCTGGCCTGTCGGGCGTTCGATGTCAGTGAGGCCTGCTATCGGTACAGCGTGAGGCTCGACGATGAGAACGAGCAGATCGCCGAGCTGCTCTACGGGCTGACGAAGGCGAAGAAGAACTGGGGTTTCGGACTGTGTTTCCTGTATCTGCGCAACGTGCAGGGCCATGGCTGGAACCACAAGCGGGTTTACCGGATACCGCGAGCTGGAGCTGAACCTGCGGATCAAGCCGCGCAAGCGCCTGAAGCGGGAGAAGCCCGAGGAGTTGGCCGTGCCAGAAGCCCCGAATGAGGTCTGGTCGATGGATTTCATGGCGGATCGTCTGGAGGACGGCCGCCAGTTCCGGCTGCTGAACGTCTTGGATGATTTCAACCGAGAGGGTCTGGGCATTGGGATCGACTTTTCACTGCCTGCGGAACGGGTTGTTCGAGCCCCGGACTAGATCGTCGAATGGCGTGGCACGCGTCGGACCATTCGAGTCGACAACGGCCTGAAAATATATCAGCGGCACCCTCATGGAATGGGCGGAACACAGGGGCATCGCCCTGGCCCACATCAGCCCGGCAAGCCCTAGCAGAACGCCTACGTCGAACGCTACAACCGGACGGTCCGGCACGAGTGGCTGGACCTCCACCTCTTCGAAACAATTGACGAGGTTCAGCAGATTGCCACCGAGTGCCTTTGGTCTTACAACAACGAACGCCCCAACATGGGCAACGGCGGCATGACCCCCGCCCAGAAACTGAAGAAGGCCGCGTAGGTTCTACGACCAAGCCCCCCGCGAAAATGGGGGGGGTACCGTTCTTCATCTCGTTCATCACCGAGAGCCAGAATTTGGTGCCCTCGTTTTCGGCGATCCACAGGCCCAGAACCTCACGGCTCCCATCGCGGGTGACGCCGAGGGCGACGTAGACGGCCTTGTTCTTGACCATCCGGCTGTCAGCATCACGGATCTTCACCCGCAGCGCGTCGAAGATCACGATGGGATACACACGGTCCAGGGCGCGGCTCTGCAATTCCCTGATTTCGTCCAGCACCGCATCAGTGACGCGGCTGATCCGCTGCCTGGCAGTCGCTGCTTGCAGCGATGAGAGGGAGGTCGGGCGATACCTTCAAGCCGTAAAGATCAAGCAGATGGGCCTGGATGTCCCGCACCGTCAGACCGGCGGCGTAGAGCCCGACGATCTTGTCATTGATCCCATCGATCCGGGTCTGGCCCTTCTTCACCAGCTCAGGCTCGAAGCTGCTGTTACGGTCCCGCGGGATCGCAATGGACCTGTCACGCTTTCGTGCCGCTCCAAGTGCTCGTTTAAGCCACCTTCCGTTCAAAAGCGACCGGGCTTTTCCAGCCTAATGCTGAGTGTCGGCGGCGCGGATTGTAGAACCCGTTAATGTATTCAAAGATCGCCATCTCTGCCTTCCGCCGTGTTTCCCATGAATGCCGCCAGATCAGTTCTGACTTGATGGTTTTGAAGAAGGTTTCGACTGCCGCGTTGTCATAGCAGTTACCTTTGCCGCTCATCGACACCTTGAACCCGTTCTGGCGCAGGATCTTCTGGTAGTCGTGCGAACAATATTGCGACCCGCGATCCGTGTGATGAATGCAGTCCTTGGGTGGTTGTCGGAACGCGATTGCCATTTCCAACGCCCGGATCGCCAGGTCACGTTTCATCCGGTTGCTTACAGCCCATCCAATGACACGACGGGAATGCAGGTCCAGGATCACCGCGAGATAAAGCCACCCCTCGCGTGTCCAGACATAGCTGATATCGCCAGCCCATTGCTCTGCCACCCAACCTTGGACCGCCGGAAGCTGGATTTTTCCGGCTCTTTGCTCTGCCACCCAACCTTGGACCGCCGGAAGCTGGATTTTTCCGGCTCTGTCACGATGACGGGCTGGTAACGCCATCGGGATAATGCATGGCAATCGGGACGTTGTATCCGATTGCGCTGTGAGGTCTGTCCTCGTTGTAGTGTCTACGCCAATCCTCCAGCTTTTCGCGGGCGTCCGCAAGGCTCATGAACCAATGGGCGTTCAGGCATTCCGCCCGGAGCTTGCTGTTAAATGCCTCAATGAAGCCATTGTCCGTTGGCTTTCCTGGCCGTGAGAAGTCGAGCGTGACGTTGTTGGCATAGGCCCACAGATCAAGGTCGCGGGAGATAAATTCGCTGCCGTTATCGACACGTATCGTCTTCGGGTAGCCAATTTCCCTACAGACCCTTTCCAGCGTCTGCACGACGTCTTCGCCCCGATAGGTGAAGCGCGGGTCAGTCGCCGGGCAGAGACGGGAGTGCGTGTCGACAACCATCAGGATGCGCAGCCTCTTTCCCAAGGCAAGCTGGTCGTGGACAAAATCCATCGCCCAGACATCGTTCGGTCCGGTTGCCTCCTGGCGGTCTTCCCGCAGCTTCGCTTTCACCCGCCGCTTCGGGTGCTTGTTCCGGAGTTGAAGCCCCAACTCATTGTAAATCCTGCGGGTCTTCTTCATGTTGATTATCCACCCCTCCCGCCGCAGCAACACGTGGACGCGGCGGTAGCCGTAGCGCACGCGTGTCTCTGCAATTTCCTTGATCCGCCGTTCGACGGCAGCCTGGTCCGTACGCCGGGACTTGTAGTGGTAGGTGGAGGTGTCAAAGCGGATGGCCCCACAGGCCCTCCGGATCGACACGCCCCAGTCAACGCACATCCCGGTGACAATCTCGCGCAAACGGCCAGGCTTCAGAGCTTTCGGCGAATAACGTCCTGAAGCATCTCCCGATCAAGCGTCAGGTCCGCCACGATCTTCTTCAGCCGGGTGTTCTCATCCTCAAGCGCTTTCAGCCGGCGCATCTCGTCCGGCAGAAGGCCCCCGTATTTTTTCTTCCAGTTGAAGTATGTCGCCTGGCTGATCCCGGCCTTGCGGCAGATCTCCGCAACCGGCGTGCCTTGCTCGCCCTGCTTCAGGATGAACGCCTTCTGCGCCTCCGTGAACTTCGATGCTTTCATGCGATTCCGCTCCTCTCCCAGCCAGGGAAACTTAGCGGAAAACTCCAGCTCCGAACGATCCAGTTTTCAGGGGGCAGAGCAAAACCAGCAAGATGAGTCAGACCCTCTCCTCGCTCAGGCTGCAAACTGGCCCAAAATCTCTGACAACGGACAAAGCTACTGCAGGCTAGTCGTTTTTCTTCTCCACCAGCTTCCTGGGCCGCATACGCTCTGCAGCCTTGAAGAGAGAAAAAGTCTGGTTCACGTAGTTAACAGCGCCTGAAATCTGCTCGATGTAGTTTCTCAACTCAGGGGTCATCTTGGCTTCAACCATCTGAATTGACCGTTCCGGACTGCTGCCTTCGAATTGGCAGTAGAACAGCGGTTCACCGCGTTTCAGGATCAGGTCCTGTTCCGTGTCATGCCATTCAAAGGCCCACATCAGAGGCCGGGGCCAGACATTGATGGGGAAGCGGCCGCTGAAGGTGGTGCCTGGCAGTTGCACCTTGCGGTAGTGGGCAAAGGCCGGAAGCTGTGAGAGGTAGGCGGTTTCATCGGCAACAAACAGGTAAGGCAGCATCAGCTGGACCATCGGGCGGTCCTTGAAGCGCCATTCAGCTTCCGGCACCAGGAGAAGTTTTTCCGCTAGTTTGTTTGCTCTGATGGCGGAGCGCTCTCCGGCCTTGTTGACAAGCATCGGTTTGCCCGACGTGTCACGCTCAAAACGGACATGGATATCAAACGGGCAATTGATCACGAAGTAGCGCGCATCGAAGTTGTGAACCGCGGGGCAGCGGGCCGCAGATTTACTGTGTCTGCTGGAAGCACCGCCTGCGGTCAGCCGTTCCGGCGGGTCATAGAGAACCGAGGCTTTGTTGTCAGTCAGTAGCCAGCCAACGGTGACCGGGCCTTTGTCCGGGTCTTGAGCGGCACTGGTAATGTTGACTTGGAGATTTGTGAGGTGTGAAGTCATAGAGTAGGCCATTTCCAAGCTGAATTTCTTCGGGGTGCCAGGGTGATGCAACGTCAAGGTGCTTGTGAGCGCAAATGAGAATCCAGGTTCTGGAGGTTGCTTTGCTCTTAGAGCCGCCGCCTGAACTCCCATACTTTTCATCTGCAGTTGAGGCAAGCGCCGGTCGGTCGGAAGCTTATGGGCGCTTGATATTTGTGGCGTCGCATTGCGCGGGTTCGGCGGTGGTGGCAGAAGCTGCAAATGGAGGCCACTATGCGGTTTCCGATGTGTTGCGCCCCGTGGCGCAGGCAAAGGGCGATGCCATGAGATTGAGAAAGTGCGCTGCCTCAGGGGCACTCTCTCTGGACTTGCCGCAACTATAGCGTTAAACAGTTTCGCGGCAGCCAGTTTCCTCCTCGATACTGTTAAGGTGTCTGTCTGGGCATCAAGATTCTGGTCTGTAGTTGAAGCGCAAGCGTATCCGGTGATCATGCCCCATGACGACGACAACCCTCGAGAACTCCAAGCGTTTTGTCACGGGTTTTTGCAACGGCGAACAACTTGATTGTTCGCGCTAAGGTTGATAGTGAGAAGAGCGACTGATTCAGATATGTGGAAATTTGAAACGGTTGCCAGTCAAGCCAAGCTGAAAGACTTTTCTTTGCGGGTTGTCATTTTAATACTATTAGCATTCTTCTCGGGGTTGTCGTTTCATTTCTGGCAATCTCTAAGAGTTAGTCAGCTGTTTCTCAGCTACAACCAGGAGATGAGGTATCTTCTAGAAAGAATACTTGATGAAAGCTGTCCAACATTTGAAGACATAGTGATCTCCGCTGAATCACTTGGGTTGCAGTATGAGATAGTACGCGGTGTCGAAAATAACGACGAAGCTGTTTCTGGGATTAGAGTTCAAATGCAAACCATCGTACCATTTTCAAAAGGCGATGGACGAGTTCTTTTTTCCTCAAGCAGCGAAACCGGGTGCGCTATTCCGAGACTTTAAGGAGCCACAATGAGCAATGACTATCTTATTAGTGTGATTTACCCAGATTATGAAATCGCGACGGGTAGTCCAGGGGCAACTAGGCTTGGCTCGGGAACATTGGATCTTGGGCATACAGGTTTCGCCTATGTAAATGGCCAAACCGGGCAGATCAGATACTTCGACTACGGTCGTTATTCAGGCCCCGATGGAGTTATTCGAGAGACACTGATTGATGCTGGCACAGGCTTTACCCACATTGACCTAAATGCTCTCGAAGGGGGCTATGCACCTGGCTTGGGTGCTGCCCTATCGGAGGCGTCCGGTTATACAGGCAATATCCAATTCAATCTTTTCGAAGTTGCAGACGGATCGTTTGAAGCTCTGAATCAGAGGATTGACCCAGACATTGGAAACCCAAACGGATTTTATGGAGAGTGGACGTTCTTTAATACGTGCCACAACTTTGTTCAAGACATGTCCCAGCTCGTCGGCGTCGACCTCGACGGCTCCGACGGTTTCGCTGCAACCCCACGAGGTTCGGCAGAAGCACTAAGAGATAATCTAGGAGGAGTTCTTTACAACCCTGAAAGCGGCGTTCACTGGCAAGTACAGTCCGAACAAGGAATGGTTGGCTACTTTGTTGATCTACTCGAAAGCGGTGCTGTCACTTTCCAAGAAATGGTTCAGCTGATAAACTCGAACGAAGACGCCTATATGAATGGTCTCGTGCAGAATGCCATTCAGAATGCCAATAATAACTGTTTTCTCGGTGATACAGCGATCAGCATGTGGCCGCTTGATCCAAACCTCAAGCCCGGCCTGAATGGGGGTTACGACCAAGATGAGGTGCGGGCCAAAATCTGGAAGAAGCCTATTGAGCTAATCAAAGTTGGCGATCTGGTGGTATCCTTTGACAGCAAGGGCAATTTGGTGCCGGGTCCCGTGGCGCGGACATTCCAGAAAGATGCCAAAATCCTGCTGGATTTCCACGGAACCCGCGTGACTCCTGGCCACGTCTATTACCGCCCAGACAGCAAGAGATCACACAAGTTTGAAACATTGATAGATGTGCTGCGCGACGACGGTGTTATCCAGCGCCAAGATGGCACCCTGTGGTGTGCCCCCATCGGGTGGTCCAGTTTGAATGTTAGTGCATAGTCGGCCTTTGGTCTATCGGGACAATGCTCTTGGGCGCTGGCGGCCGGTATCCTAAGGCGCTGTGGGGCCTGACCGTATTGTAGTGACGCCGCCAGCGTTCGATCAGGATCTGGGCCTCGCGTAACGTGGTGAAGACCTCGCCGTTGAGCAGCTCATCCCGGAAACGGGCATTGAAGCTCTCGCAGTAGCCGTTCTCCCATGGTGAGCCGGGGGTGATGAATGCGGCTTTCGCACCGACGGCATCGATCCAGGCACGCACCTTCTTGGCAATAAATTCTGCACCATTATCCGACCTTATGTATTCCGGCGGGCCGCGTAGGATGAACAAATCCGTCAATGCGTCGACCACATCCGTTGAATTGAGCCTGCGTTTGACCCGGATCACCAGCGCCTCCTTCGTGAACTCATCGATGATATTCAGCGTGCGGAAGATCCGCCCGTCGTGGGTTCGGTCCTGAACAAAGTCATAGGACCAGACATGGTTCGGGCGCTCCGGCCGCAGCCGGACGCAGGAACCATCATTCAGCCAAAGTCGGCCTTTCTTGGGTTGCTTTTGCGGGACTTTAAGCCCCTCCTGCCGCCAGATCCGTTCAACGCGCTTGTGATTTACATGCCAGCCGCTGTTGTTCAGCAGCCCAGTGATCATGCGATATCCATAGCGGCCAAACTCTTCGGCCAACGCGGTGATGTCCTCGGTCAGCCGGGCTTCGTCCGGTAGACCACAGGGCACCTTGCGCTGCGTAGAGCGATGCTGACCTAATGTGCGGCAAACCCTGCGCTCCGATACGCTGAGGGTTTGCTGCACATGGTTGATGCACTGCCTGCGGCGGGAAGGGCTTAGAAGTTTCCCCGTGCGGCCTCGGCCAGGATCATCTTGTCCAGTGTCAGATCCGACACGGCTCGTCTGAGCCGGGTATTCTCAGCTTCCAGCTCTTTCAGCCGCTTGAGCTGATCGCGGCTCATGCCGCCATACTCCTTGCGCCATCGATAGTAGGTCTGAACCGTCACTCCGATCTGCCGCACGGCCTCCTGAACTGATTTGCCTTGCCCTTGCAGCACTTCAACTTGTCGCAGCTTCAGCACGATATCTTCGGGCTTCTCTCGCTTGCCGGCCATCTCGTCGTCCTCCTGAAAACGGGATAATTCTATCCCAAAAGGTGGACCACTTCAGTGGGGGCGTTCCA